>JAFSNT010000236.1 GCA_017443295.1 Clostridia bacterium | reverse complement strand
GGGCTTCAGGTCGCCGGTATGGTAGGTGTTGCCGTCGGCCAGGGTGATGCCTTCGCCGGCGATATCAGCGCTGAAGGCAAGGCCGGTGTTGGCGTTGTTGTAGCCGACGGCCATGCGCAGGGTGACGTCTTCCGCGCTGGCTACCGCCATAACGGACAACGCCATCACGCATACCAGGACAAGGGACAGAATACGTTTCATGGTTGAGTTCCTCCTTTAAATTATTCCTTCACACCGCCGGCGTTGGCGCCTTTGGCGAAGTACTTCTGAATGAAGGGGTAAATGATCAGGATGGGGATGATGGAACAGACGATCAGGGCGAAGATGATGGAATCGGGGGCGTAGGGCGCGCTCCAGCCGCCCAGCTGCTCCAGGTCGGTATACTGCTCCAGCTGGTTGCGGATGAACACCTGCAGGGGCTGCTCGTTGGCGTTGGAAATCATCTGCCGCGCCCAGAAGTAGCCGTTCCAGCGGCTGATGGCGAAGAACAGGGCCACGGTAGCGATGGTGGATTTGCTCATGGGGATGAACACTTTGGAAAGCACCTGCATTTCGGTGGCGCCGTCCACGATGGCGGCCTCCTCGATTTCGCCGGGCACGTTTTCAAAGGCGTTGCGCAGCAGGATGATGTTCATGGCCGCCATGCCCATGGCGATGACCACCAGCCATTTATCGTCCATGATGCCCACGGAGTTGAACACTGTTTTGGTGGCCAGGTAATTCAGGTACTGGGGCACGATGCCGGCGGAGAACCACATGGTGAAAACAAGGAAGAAGTTGAAGGTTTTCCGGAACAGCAGCCGCTTTTTGCTTAGCGCGTAGCCGCCCAAAATGCTCACGCCCAGAGACCAGATGGTGCCGTAAATGGTCAGAAACAGGGTGTTGGAATAGGCGTTCCAGAACTGATTGTTGCCAAACATGGCGGCGAAGGCTTCAAACTGGATGTCCTTGGGGAAAACGATCAGTTCCTGATACTCCACCGCGTGGCTGCCGCTGATGGAAGCGGACACGGCGTACAGGAAGGGATACAGGCACAGCAGGGCAAAGACGGTGAGAAACGTGTAGCTGAACACCTTGAAGATCAGCTCGGAGATTTCAAGTTTTCTTTTCACTCTTAAAACCCCCTTAATACAGGCTGACGTTGGACGCCTTGCGGGCGATGGTATTGGCGCCGATCACCAGCAGCATGCCCACCACGTTGTTCATCATTTCCGCAGCGGAGGCCAGGCCGCTTTGGTTCTGGTCGGCCTTGATGCGCCAGGAGAAGGTGGAAATCACTTCGGAGGTCATGTGGTTGGTGGGGAACTTTTCGTTCAGCAGCAGCACCTTTTCGTAGCCGATGGACAGCATGGAGCCGATGCTGGTGATGAGCATGATCACGATGGTACTCAGGATGCTGGGCAGCACCACGTAGCGCATCTGCGCCCATTTGTTGGCCCCGTCGATCTGGGCGGCCTCGTAGCTGGTGGGCGAAATGGAAATGATGGCGGCGAAGAACACGATGCTGCTATAGCCGGCTGTTTCCCAGATGCCGCTTATCTGGTAAATGGCGCGGAAATAATTGGGGTCCTTGAGCAGGCCGTTCTGGGCGGTTTCCTGGGAAATGAGGCCCAGTCCCGCCAGCGCCTGGGACACGATGCCGGGAGGCGCTCCCGTGGCGGAGCTGCCCTGACGGATCAGCATGATCACCAGGGAGGTCATGACCACCGTGGACATGAACTTGGGCAGGTAGGTGAACACCTGCAAGCCGCTGCGCACGATGTCGGACTTGATCTCATTGAAAAACAGCGCCAGGAGGATGGGCATGGGGAAGCCGAACAAAAGCCCGTAGAAGCTCAGCAGGAAAGTGTTGCGCATGGCGCGCCAGAATTCCGTGGACAGGGTGGAAAACGTGCCCGTGCCCAGCAGCAGGCCCTTAAAGTTGGAAAAGCCCTTGAAATACTGATCCGCCACCGGCTTTACCACGTCGTCCACCTTGAAGGAACCCAGCAGCTCGTACATGGGCATGTAGCGCCAGAACAGGAACACCAGCAGCATGGGCACCAGCATAAGGTACAGCCGCCAGTCCTTTAAGATGGTGCGGCCGACGTGGAGCCAGTAATGCTTTTCCACGTCGTCCCGGACGGCTTGCTCCGGGTTTTCCCGATAAGCGCCGGTGGCCTTGTCGAGGATCAGATAATCCCCCGCCCGATTCTTCATCAGTATCCTCCTCTTTCCTTCTCCTGCTCCTCCCGGAGGCGAAGCAAGTAATGGTTTTGGTTTTCAAAAACGCCGTCCAGCCGACGAACGATCCACAGGATCACCAGGGTAAACAGGACGGTTACGGCTTCCGTGGTAAAAAAGCCCAGAGCGGCGGTAACGGCCGCGCCAAAGAATAAGGACAGCACCGTCCGGCCTAAGAACATGAGCGCCAGGACCGCGATGCCCAACAGCCAGGTTTTCAGCGCGTCCCGCCGGATGTTTTCATCCCCAAGGGCCTTGAGCAGCCACAGCGCTCCTAAGGAAAACAGGTTGCCTCCGCAGTAAATCACGTATTGCCTCGCGTCTGCCCCGGAAAACAGGCAGAATACCAAGCCGCCCAGGGCCGCGTGAATTCCCGCCCAGGGGCCCCACCGCATCAGCACCAGCGCCACGATCAGCGGAACCACCGAAACGGTATACGGCTCTCCCGGAAACCAGCGGGTGGAGGCCGTGATGATGATCCATTCAAAAACGAACAGTATCGCCGCGAACAGCGTTAAATCAATGGCACGGTACCTTTTCAGCCCCTTGGAGCCGCTCACGCCTTCACCTCCCGGCGAAATCAATAAACGAAATACGCGAATTTATATCATATTATACAATTTTCGTTCAATTCCGTACATATCAAAAACATCTTGACTTATGTACAAAACGGACTTCGTGGATTGAACCGGAATCCATAGAAATCGAAGCTGCTGCCCGGCAGGAACACGAAGCTGACCTCGCACAGGCCCTTGGGCGCGTCGATCTCAAAGGCCTGTTCGCCTCTTTCGCTCTTTTGGAACGCGCAGGTCGTTACCGCCGTTTCCCCCTGTTCGCTTACAACGCGGAGGGACACGGTGTTGACAGGCAGCGGGGTGGCTCCGTCCAAAATCAGCTGATATTTTCCGCCGCCGCCGAAATCCATGGCCTGGAAGGCGAGCGTTACGTTGTTGCCGATGCGCTTAACGGCGTTTCCTTCCTTTATAAAGCTGTCGCCGTAGAGCTGATCCGCCTCTCCGGCGGAGTTATAGCGCAGGGCGCGGGACTGACGGGTGAAGGAAAAGCCCTTCAGGTGAATTTTGCTGTCCAGGGAGAAGAACAGGTCATGCACGCCCCGGAGCGCTTCGGGCAAGCGCCAGGTTTCCGCCTGATAGGTGTTCCAAATGCTCTTTTTCTGATAGGGCAGTTCGCAGATCAGCTTCCCGCCCTCGCCCGGCGCGCCGTCCCACAGCATTAAGCGGTACATATCGCCGTTCAGGGCAAAAATGGGCAGGGTGATTTCATCGGAACCCTCTGGGCCGAAATCCACGTTGGTAAAGCCCACCGCGCTTTCCCCGTCCCGGGCAAAGGCGACGCCCTGCTCGTTGCCCGCGCCGATATCGCCCACGCGCACGTCGCACAGGGAAGCCGATACGAACTTGTAAGGATTCAGCCCCATCGGCCCGAAGCCCTCCGCGCTGATTTCCAGGGAGGAGATCACCCGCGCGTGGGGATAACCGTTATTGGCCGTAGCCCGGAGGTACGCGCTCCCGTCCCCCAAGGCGGTGACGATGACCCGGCTTCCGGCGCGCTCCACCTTTGCGAAGGGCATTTCCACTCCCTGGGCGTTCACCACCCGGAAGGAAAGGGGCTGGGAAAAGGCGTTTTCCGGCAGCACGGCGGTTTCGATTTCCACGGCGGGGTGTTCCGGCGTCAGGACGGTGGAAGAAAGGGATTTCAGACCGATTTTCCGAATGAACAGACCGTCGTCTGTTTTTTCTTTCCTGCATAAGTCGTTGAACATGGGATCGTCATCCCAGACTTTCCTCGCCCTCAGAGTCGTTTCCGCCGGTTTCAGGCCGGGGCTGGTCACCGTCACCTTGATTTCTCCTTCCACCCGCGTGCCGATCATGATGAGCAGTTTACCGGAGAACAGGCGGCGGCTGAAGGTTTTGTAGCCGTCCCGGTCGGTGCTGTCGCCGTTATCGACGCCCAGCAGCACGCCGGGGCCGTCAATGCTCACGTATACTCGGTTGACGGCGTTTTCCACGGGATTGCCTGCCGCGTCTAAAGCGGAAACCGTCAGGAAGGCCACGTCGCCCTGGCTGAACATGGCGTTTTTCTCAATCTTCAGCGTTTCCGCTTCCCCAAAGGAGGCGCGAACCGTTTGGCAAAGCACAGCGCCCGCTTCGTCATACGCGACGGCCTTCAATTGGCCTTTTTCATAAGGCACCTGCCACACGGGAAGGCAGGCTTCCGGATCGCGGCGGTTCACCCGCTTTTTCCCCAGGGAGCGCCCGTTCAAAAACAGCTCGGCGCAAGCGCCGTTGGTCATCACCGGCACGTCGATCAATTGCCCTTCGTTCCAGTCCCAATACACGCCGATGTGGATCATGGGCTTGTCCGTCCACATGGCCTGATAGAAATAATAGGCGTCCTTGGGGAAGCAGGCAGTGTCCGTCTGGCCGAAATAGCAGCTGCGGGTGTGGTAGGGGGTGGGTTCGCCGATGTAGTCGATCCCTGCCCAAATGAACTGGCCCAGGGAATATTCCGTGTTCAGGTCGTCCGTGAGCAGCTTCCGGATATCCTTGGCCCCCCAGCTGGTGTTGCTGTTCAGCAAGGCGGAACACTGCAAATCTTCATCCGAAAGAATGTCTTCCTGCATGGGGAAATGGTAAACGCCCCGGCTGGCCAAAAGAGACCCCGTTTCGCTGCCGTAAATCACCCAGTCCGGGTGCTGCCCGTGGTGGGCATCATAGTATTTTTCCGCGTAATTGTAGCCCGGCAGCTTCACGATGTCGGCGCACTTCTGCGCCCCTTCCCAGGGCATGTAGTTACTGGCGAAGGTAACGGCGGCGTGGCGGTCGTCGTGCTTCCGCACTTCCTCCATGAGCAGCCGCGTCCACAGCTGGCCCCGGTCGGAGGCCTGCATATCATAGATTTCATTGCCGATGCTCCACAGGATCACGGAGGGATGCCACCGATCCCGCCGCACCCATGCCGCCACGTCCTGAGGATACGTTTCCGGGAAAAACCGGGCGTTGTCATAATCCGTTTTGGGCAGCTCCCACATATCATACAGCTCGTCCATCACCAGCAGGCCCAAAAAATCGCACAGCTCCAGCAGCTCCCGGGCGGGGGGATTGTGGGAGGTGCGGATGGCGTTTACGCCCATATCCATCATGACCTGCAATTGCCGCAGGGCCGCGTCCGCGTTGAACGCCGCGCCCAGCGCGCCCAAATCGTGATGCAGGCATACGCCGTGAAGCTTCACATGCTCGCCGTTTAAGAAAAATCCCCTGTCCGGCGTGAATTCCGTCTCCCGGAAGCCTATGTTCATGGTTTCCTTCTGCGTCCCCAAGGTCAATTCAAGGGAATACAGAACCGGGTCTTGGATGCTCCAGGGCTGAACCCCCGCCACATGCAGAGAAAGGGCCGCGCCGGAGGAGCTTTTTTCCATGCGCCCGGCGGCCAGGATTTTTCCGCTCACCGTGCGCAGAATGGCTTCGGGCAGTTCCTCCCCTTCCCCGGCGATTTCCGCTTCCACGGTCAGCACCCATTTTTCGCCGTTTCTTGCGGTATTCACCTGGAAGCCGTCGGGGATCATATGGCGCTTGGGCAGGGACAGCAGCCGCACAGAGCGGTAAATGCCCGCGCCGGAATACCAGCGGGAATTGGGGCTTTGGTGGCGGATGTGTACGGCGATTTCGTTGTCGCCCGTCTTGAGCTTCCCAGACAGATCCACAAAAAAAGGCGTGTAGCCGTACCGATGGGTACACAGGATTTCGCCGTTCAGCAGCACGTCCGCGTCCATGTACACGCCGTCAAAGTCCAGCAGCACGCAAGCGTCCAGCCCTTCGTTTTTCAGGGTTTTCACATACCAGCCGTCGCCGGATTCGTAAAGATCCTCCGTATTTTCGATCAGCCAGTCGTGGGGCAGCGTGATAGGACAAAGCGCCGCCGCTTTCATATCCGCGTAGGCGCTGCCCAGGGGCAGCTTTGTGAACATCCAGTTGTCATTCCACAGCTTTCGCATGCCAAAAACTCCTTTGAGCTTCGATTTCTTTGGGACAAATACGCCGCAAAACCCGCGTTTCCTGCCCGGGGGTGGCAAAGAAAAAAGTTTATTGTCCCATCCGCGTCTGTGTGCTATAATGGGCTGTATTGATTTGCAAGGGGGCGTTTCACGCATGATCCTGTTTGACACCCACGCCGACACCCTGTACAAGCGCGCCCAGCATCCGGGACAAGCCCTGGACGTGACGCTGGAAAAGCTTTCCCGGGGCGGCGTGACCGTGCAGACCATGGCGCTTTATGTGGGCGACAGCTCCAATCTGGATGATATCGCCGACCTCATGAACCGCATGTGGGCCTTGGGAGAAAAGCTGCCCGAGGAAGGGCTGGCGCAGTTGACCGATTACCGGGACGCCAAGGAAGGCGGCCGGGCGTTTATTTATTCCGTGGAAGGGTGCGACCTGCTGGCAAACGGTCTGGAGCAATTGGAAACGTGGCGGCGGCGGGGCGTGCGCATGGCGGCGCTGACCTGGAATTATGAAAACTGCATCGGCACCCCCGCGAAAAAAGACGCCGTTTCTCCCTTAAAGCCCTTTGGCCGGGAAGCGGTAAAGGAAATGGTGCGGCTGGGCATCGCCCCGGATACCTCCCACCTGAACAAGCGGGGCTTTTACGAGCTGCTGGAAATGGGCGTTGTGCCCCTGGCCTCCCATTCCTGCTGCCAGGCCCTGTGCGGCCATCGCCGGAACCTTTCTGACGATCAGCTTCGGGCCTTATTCCAGGCGGGGGGCTATGTGGGCGTCAATTTCTATCCTTATTTCTTAGCGGAGGACGGCAAGGCCGATTTGGACAGCGTCTGCGACCACGTCCTGCATATGATGGAATTGGGCGGCGAAAACCACATCGGCTTCGGCTCCGACTTTGACGGCATCGAATGCAAGCCCAAGGGACTTTCTGGCCCCCAGGATTTCCCGGCTTTGTTTAACGCCCTGCGCCGCCGGGGCGTGACAGAAGAACAAATCGAAGCCATGGCGGGGAAGAACCTGATGGCATATTATGATCGGATAGACCCGAGAGGCTGATTTCCGTAAGAGTTTAGAGTGGAGAGTTGAGAGTGGAGATATTGTTATAGTCGAAATAAATCTCAACTCTATCTCCACCAGCGACTTGACATATATCACGGCAGAAACAGGACAGGAGGAAAAACAATGCTCGGCATGATCGGGGCCATGGACAAGGAAGTGGACGCCCTGCGGCGGCAGATGGCGGACATGGAGGAAAAACAGACCGGATTCACCCGTTTTACCGTGGGCACGCTGTGGGGCGAACAGGTATGTTTGGCCCAGTGCGGCATTGGCAAGGTACACGCCGCCCTGTGTACCCAAAGCATGATCACGGGCTTCCCGGTTTCCGCCATCCTGAACATCGGCGTGGCGGGAGCCTTGCGCCCCGGCTTGGACATCGGCGACGCGGTGGTGGCGGACAGCGCCGTGCAGCACGACGTGGACACCTCCCCCATCGGCGACCCCGTGGGCATGGTCTCCGGGCCGAACATCGTTCATTTCCCCTGCGATTCCGCCCTGTCCTCCCTGCTCAAGCAGGCGGCGGAGGAAGCGGGCCTGCGCTGGGAAAGCGGGGCCGTGGCCACGGGGGATCAGTTCATCGTGGGCACGGAAAAAAAGAATTGGTTAGCGGATTTCTTCGGGGCCGCCGCCTGCGATATGGAGGGCGGGGCCATCGCCCAATGCTGCTATGAAATGAACGTGCCCTACGCCGCCGTCCGCCTGATCTCCGACACCCGGGACGGAGACGGGCGGGAATACATGGAAAAGGCGCTCTTTGCTTGTGAACAGGAAGAACGGCTTTTAAAGAAGTTTATCAAGCTGTACCAAGCCAGGGGCGATGGGGATCAATGATTCTATCTCCGTACATTCATTTTCACTTTCCACTTTTCCAAAGGGGTGTTAGACATGGACAAATGGGATCATCGGTTTATGGAAATGGCCCGGGTCGTATCCACCTGGACCAGCTGCTTCGCGCCGGGGCGGGCCATCGGCGCGGTCATCGTGAAGGACAAGCGCATCATGACCACCGGCTACAACGGCGCGCCCGCCGGGATGAAAACCTGCAAGGAAAAGGGCGAATGTCTGCGCCGGAAGCTCGGCATCGAAAGCGGCACCCGGGCGGAGGTGTGCTACGCCGCCCACGCGGAGCAGAACGCCATCCTGCAGGCCGCGAAGTTAGGCATCAGCATCGACGGGGCCACCCTGTACTGCACCCACCAGCCCTGTTCCATCTGCGCCAAGATGATCGTGAACGCGGGCATCCGCCGGGTGGTGTACGAACAGGGCTACCCCGATCCCTTTACCCTGGAGATTTTCGGCGAAACCGGCGTGACGCTGGAAAAATACCCCGATGAACCCACCCAAACAGACGGAGGCGAAAGTAAATGAAGCGCTTTATCTCCCTCATTCTCATGGCAGTTTTATTGCTCTCCGCTGTGCCCCTGGCCCTGGCGGACGAACCCGACCCCATTCCCGTCATCGCCAAGGAGGATATTTCCCCCACGCCCAAGGGCCTTCATCATTACATGCTGATCTGCATTGATAACTGGAAGGCGGATCTGAGCAAGCCCGAGGGCCAGTTTACCGACGGCCTGATCCTGGTGACGGTGGACGAATACGCCCATCGGGTGATGCTCACCAACTTTGTGCGGGACATGCTGATCCAGCGGCCCGACGGCAAGTTCGGCCGCATCAACAACGTGATGTCCATGATGAGTCCCACCGACGGCAAGCAGGGCCTGCAAATGCTGATTGATACCCTCAATTCCCATTTCGATCTGCAAATCGAAAAATTCATCGTGGTGGATTTCAAGCAGGTGGAAAACATCGTGGACGCCATCGGCGGCGTGGATATTCCCCTCCGCTCCCGCGAGCGGACGCGCATCCAGAGCTTCGGCACGTCCCTTCCCGCCGAAAACCCCGACGGCACTACCCACTTGAAGGGTTACGCGGCGGTTTTGTATATGCGCATCCGCAAGGTAGCCACCCAGGAATACCTGCACGCCGACGGGGGCGTGTACGCGGATACCCAGGAAATGGCCCGCTCCTACCGGGACAGCGTGGTGCTTGCCGCCATCGCCGAAAAGCTGAAGGATATCACCTATCAGGACGCCCTGAAGCTCATGGACGTGATTCTGAATAACCTGGTGTATACCAACATGACCACGGACGATATGCTGAACGCGGTGGATTTGGCATTGCAGATGCGGGGCACGCCGGTGGAGCATATCACCATGCCCGTCAACAATCCCTCCAGGCAGAAAGCCGACGGAACCTGGTACGAAATCTCCCCCACCCCGGAGAATTACAGGAAGGAAAATTTAAGCTACTGCGAATCCTCCGTCAACGGCATGGCGGTGAAGCAGATCAATTATGAATTGAACCGGGAAAAACTGTGGTCCTTCCTGCTGGACAGCTTTGTGGTGGTGGACGAGGAATGAGCTTTCAGGCGGTCATTTTCGATATGGACGGGCTGCTGATGGACAGCGAGCGCGTGGGCCTAACTGTGATGCACCAATGCGGATTTTTGCAGGGTTACGATATTCCCGTCGGCATGGTGCGGGAAACCATCGGCAGCAACAAGCAGTCCTCCAGTGATTTCTACCATCAATTCTTTCCTGATTTAGATACGGACAGGCTGTTCCAGGATTTTAAATCCGCCATGTGCGATTTGGCCAAGCGGGGCCAAATCCCCCTGAAAGCGGGGGCGCTCAAGCTGCTGGAAGCGGTAAAGCAAAAAAGGCTTCCCATGGCCGTGGCTTCCTCCAGCGGGGAAAGCACCATCCGGGTGTATTTGGAATCGGCGGGCGTCATTTCATATTTTAATCAGCTTGTCACCGGCAGCGGCCTGCCCTCCAAGCCCGCCCCGGACGTATTTCTGAAAACGGCGGCGGCTTTAAACGCAAAGCCGGAACGCTGCCTTGTGCTGGAGGATTCCATTCACGGGGTGCAGGCGGGGCGAAACGCGGGCATGACGGTGGCCATGATCCCGGATATGATTCCCTATACCGAGGATTTGAAGCCCTTCTGCGATTACGTGCTGCCCGACCTTACAGCGGTGATCCCGCTGCTCCAAGCATGACCGCCGCCGTGGTGTGCGTGGGGCGGCTTCGGGAAAAGGGCTATGCCGCCGCCGCGGAGGAGTATTTAAAACGCCTGTCCCGCTACGGGAAAACGGAAATCGTCGAATTGCCCGACCTGCCGGAGCCTGCCAATGCCTCCGACGCCGACCGGGCGCAGGTGATGGACAGAGAAGGACAGAGCATCCTTGCCCGCCTGAAGCCCGCCGATCACGTGATCGCCCTGTGCATCGACGGCCCCCAATTCACCAGCGAAGCCTTCGCCGGGCGGATGGCCCAGCTGGAAATGCGGGGAAAGCGGATCGTGTTCGTTATCGGCGGGTCCCTGGGCCTGTCCCCCGCCGTGATCGGGCGGGCGGACGAAAAGCTGTCCCTGTCCAAAATGACCTTCCCCCACCAGCTGGCCCGGGTGCTGCTGCTGGAGCAGATATACCGCGCCTGCAAGATCAACGCTGGGGAAAGGTACCATAAATGATCCGGTTGCTCGGCGTTCCTGTATTTATTTCCTGTATTTATTCTGTATAGATTCATTCGCACCGCGATTATTTCTTGACAGAACAAACGCATCCTGATATAATTTTGCAGAAATGTGCGAAACGTGAACGTTGTGGCGCATCGCACGAATAATAAAAGGAGGATACCCCGAGATGAAAAAATTCATCGCTATGCTGCTTTGCGCGGTGATGCTGCTCTCCATGGCCGCTTTCGCCACCGCCGAAGAAGAATTCCACATCGCTATCGTGACCGGTTCCGTTTCTCAGTCTGAGGACGACCGCCGCGGCGCCGAAGCCTTCCAGGCCATGTACGGTGAAGACATGGTGAAGCTGGCTATCTATCCCGACAACTTCTCTGACGAACTTGAAACCACCATCCAGACCATCGTGAACTTTGCCGATGACCCCCTGATGAAGGCCATTATCGTGAATCAGGCTGTGCCCGGCACCACCGAAGCTTTCCGCAAGGTGAAGGAAATGCGGCCAGACATCATCTGCATCGCCGGCGAGGCTCATGAAGACCTGCCCGAAATCGGCTCCGCCGCCGACCTGGTCTGCAACAACGACTTCGTTGCCCGCGGCTACCTGATTATCCGCACCGCTCACGAGCTGGGCTGTGATACCTTCGTACACATCTCCTTCCCCCGGCACATGGGCTATGAAACCATGAGCCGCCGCGTGGCCATCATGAAGGCCGCCTGCGAAGAATTCGGCATGAGCTTCGTGCTGGAAACCGCGCCCGATCCCTCCATGTCTGACGTTGGCACCCCCGGCGCTCAGGCTTACATCCTGGAGCACGCGCCCGAATGGATCGAAAAGTATGGCGTCAATTCCGCTTACTTCTGCACCAACGACGCCCACACCGAACCCCTGCTCAAGCAGCTGCTTGCCTATGGCGGCTATTTCATTGAAGCCGACCTGCCCTCTCCCCTGATGGGCTATCCCGGCGCTCTGGGCTTGGACCTGACCGAAGCGGGCGGCGACTTTGAAAAGATCCTGGCCGCTGTGGAAGCTGCTGTGGTGGAAAAGGGCGGCGCTGGCCGCTTCGGCACCTGGGCTTACTCCTACGGCTACACCGTGTCCGCCGGTCTGGCCCAGCATGCCTACAATGTTCTCAAGGGCGAAAGCGAGCTGGAAGATATCGACGATATTGCCAAGGCTTACGAAGTGTTCTCCCCCAAGGCCAACTGGAACGGCTCCAGCTACACCGACGCCACCACCGGCGTGAAGAGCGATAACATCTTCCTGGTGTATCAGGATACCTACATCATGGGCAATCCTGGCCACTACATGGGCGCTACCGACATCGAAGTGCCTGAAAAGTACTTCACCGTGAAGTAATTCCCAAGTAAATATCCGCAAAGGGGAGGTTCATCCCTCCCCTTTGTTTTTTAGCAGGATCACGGTTCGGTTGAATCAGGGCCGGGAGTATTGAACATTGATAAAGTGGTGAAACGGATGACGACAGCGAATCAAACGAGCGCACCGCTGCTGGAAATGCGGAATGTGAAAAAAGACTTTTTCGGCAACCAGGTGCTCACAGACATTAACCTGACCCTGGAAGCCGGGCAAGTGCTGGGCCTGGTTGGGGAAAACGGCGCGGGCAAAAGCACCCTGATGAAAATCCTTTTTGGCATGGACGAAATACGGGAAACGGGCGGCTACGGCGGAGATATTCTGCTGAACGGGGAAAATGTGAACTTTGCCTCCCCCTTTGACGCTCTGGCCAAGGGCATCGGCATGGTACACCAGGAGTTTTCCCTCATTCCCGGCTTCACGGCCACGGAGAATATCCTGCTCAACCGGGAACCCAAGCGCCAAAGCATGATTTCTCAAGTGTTCGGCGACAGGCTGAATACCCTGGACAGGAAAAAGATGGACGCCGAATCTCAGGCGGCCATCGAAAAAATGGGCGTTCGGATCGACGGCGGCATGCAGATCAGCAATATGCCCGTGGGCCACAAGCAGTTTACGGAGATCGCCCGGGAGCTGAGCAAAGAACAGCTGCAGCTGCTGATCTTAGACGAACCCACCGCCGTGCTCACCGAGCATGAAGCTCTGGCCTTGCTGGATTCCATCCGCGGCATGGCGTCCCGCGGCATCGCGGTGATCTTCATTACCCACCGTTTGCAGGAAATCCTGTCCGTATGCGACAAGGTGGCGGTCATGCGGGACGGCTGTCTGGTGCAGAATGTAGCAGCCAAAGAAACCACCGTGCAAGAAATCACCCGTTGGATGGTGGGCCGTAACGTGAGTACAGGCGAAGTCGTTCACCGGGACGCGGTGAAGGAAAACGTGATCATGTCCATCCGCAGGCTGTGGGTGGATATGCCCGGCGAAATCGTCCGGGACGTGAACCTGGATGTGAACGAAGGGGAGATTTTAGGCATCGGCGGCCTTGCCGGGCAGGGAAAGTTAGGCATTCCCAACGGCATCATGGGCTTGTATGAAGCGGGCGGCAAGGTGCTTTTCAAAGGGCAGGAAATCCCGCTGAACGCGCCGCGCAGATGCCTGGATTCCTCTCTGGCTTTCGTTTCGGAAGACCGCCGGGGCGTGGGCCTGCTGCTTGACGAAAGTCTGGAATGGAACATCGCCTTCCCCGCCATGCAGATTCAAAATAAATTTCTGAAAAGCTTTCTGGGCGGCCTTATCAAATGGCGCGACGAAAGCGCCATCCGTCAGGTGACCCAAAAGTACATCGACGAATTGGCCATCAAGTGTACCAGTTCCCGGCAGAACGCCAAGGAACTGTCCGGCGGCAATCAGCAGAAGGTGTGTCTGGCCAAGGCGTTCGCCCTGGAACCCCAGTTTCTGTTCGTGTCTGAACCGACGCGGGGCATCGACGTGGGCGCGAAAGCCCTGGTGCTGGAGGCGTTGAAAAAATTCAACCGGGAAAGCGGCGTCACCATCGTGATGATTTCCTCCGAGCTGGAGGAACTGCGCCAAATCTGCGACCGCATCGCCATCGTTTCCGGCGGAAAAATCGCTGGCATCCTTCCGGCGTCCGATTCCTCCGAGGACTTCGGCATGCTGATGGTCAGCCAGGTAAAGTGAGGAACTGAGCATGAGCGAAACGATGAATAAAACCAAACTGAGTTTTCGGAATCGGGCGGCGGACGCGCTGGGGCGTTTCGGCCTTCCGCGGCTGATTATTGCAGGCTTCCTGCTTCTCCTGTTTATTCTCGCGCCTTTTGTAAACGCCGACCTGCCCATGCAGATCACCAACACCATCAACCGCTTCAGCTGGAACGCGGTGCTGGTGCTGGCCATGGTGCCCATGGTGCATTCCGGGTGCGGATTGAATTTCGGCCTGCCCCTTGGCATCGTGGCGGGCCTGCTGGGCGGAACCATAGCGATTGAACTTGGCTTCCAGGGGCCGGTTTCCTTCTTCATTGGCATCCTTATCGCCACCCCCTTCGCCCTGCTGTTCGGCGGGGGCTACGGCTGGCTGCTGAACCGCATCAAAGGCGGCGAAATGATGATCGCCACCTACGTGGGCTTCTCTTCCGTATCCTTCATGTGCATGATGTGGCTGCTGCTGCCCTACCACAGCGCCAACATGGTATGGGGCCTCTCCGGCAAGGGCCTGCGCACCACCATTACCCTGGAAGGATACTACGACAAAGCCCTGGCTAATTTCCTCCAAATCAACATTGGCAAATTCTCCATTCCCGTAGGCACTTTGCTTTTCTTCGCCCTGCTGGCTTTCGGCATGTGGGCCTTCCTGCACACCAAAACCGGCACGGCCATGACTGCCGTGGGGTCTAACCCCACCTTCGCCAAAGCCGCGGGCATCAACGTGGATAAGATCCGTCTCCTGTCCGTGGTCATGTCCACCTGGCTGGGGGCAGTAGGCATTTTGGTGTATCAGCAGGGCTTCGGCTTCATTCAGCTCTACAACGCTCCTTTCTATATGGCGCTGCCCGCCGTGTCCGCAATCCTGATCGGCGGCGCGTCGGTGAACAAGGCCAGCATCACGAACGTGATTATCGGCACCTTTCTGTTCCAGGGCATCGTGACCATGACGCCCACCGTGATGAACAATATGATCCATATGGATATGAGCGAGGTCATCCGTATGATCGCGTCCAACGGCATGATCCTGTACGCGTTGACGAGAAAAACGGAGGTGAGAAGATGAGCACGCGGAATAAAGCGGGCGGATTTTCCATCGGGTCCTTCCTGGGAAGCAATTCCGTACCCATCATGTTCATCATCATCTGCGCCATTTGCATTCCTGTTTCCGGCTTTTCCATTCCCTACCTGCTCAATGAAATTATGAGCCGGCTGGGCCGCAACGCCTTCCTGATCCTGAGTCTGCTTATTCCCATTATGGCGGGCATGGGTCTGAACTTCGGCATGACCTTAGGGGCCATGGCCGGGGAAATCGCCTTGATCTTCGTTTCCGACTGGCAGATTTGGGGCATTCCCGGCATGGTGTTGGCCATGATCGTGTCCATTCCCCTCTCCGTCCTGCTGGGCCTGTTCTGCGGCAAGATCCTGAACATGGCCAAGGGCCGGGAAATGATTACCAGCTATATTATCAGCTTTTTCATCAACGGCGTGTATCAGTTGGTAGTGCTGTACATGATGGGGCCCATCATCCCCATCAGCCACAGCAGCATCAAGCTGCCCCGGGGTTACGGCATCCGCAACACGGTCAGCCTGCTGAACATGCGCCAAAGCCTGGATAACGCGGTTTCTTTCCGGATCGCAGGGGTCAAAATCCCGGTGATCACATTGCTGATCATCGCGGCCATGTGTCTGATCATCATCTGGTTCCGGCGCACCAAGCTGGGTCAGGATATGCGGGCCGTGGGTCAGGATATGCAGGTGGCCCGGGACGCTGGCATCAACGTGGAGCGCACCCGCATCATCTCCATCGTGATCTCCACCGTGCTTGCGGGCTTCGGCATGATTATCTATCTGCAAAACATGGGCAACCTGTCCACCTATTCTTCCCATTCACAGGTGGGCATGTTCTGTATCGCGGCGCTGCTGGTGGGCGGCGCGTCGGTGGATAAGGCCGGCATCGGCAACGTGTTCTTAGGCGTGATCCTGTTCCATCTCATGTTTATCGTCGCCCCCAACGCGGGCACCAAAATCACCGGCGACAGCATGATCGGCGAATACTTCCGCGTGTTCGTGTCCTACGGCGTCATCACCGTAGCCCTGGTGATGTACGAAACCAAGAAGCGCCGGGCAAAAGCCAGCATGGGCCGTCAGCTGGAGGCAGATCAACGGGAGGCGGTGATGAAGGGATGAAAACAAATAAATGGCTTGTGCGCTTAGGCGTTCTGATCGTGATTTTAGGCATCGCCGCCCTCATGTTCGTGATCGGGAGGGGCCACACGGTTTATTTCGACAATAAAACCGCCACCTATGAAGACACGGAATACACCGCCTTCCAGAAGGTGGAGATTTATGTGAACGGGGAACGGGTGGCCAAATTATCCAAAAAAGACAGGGGCATGGCCACATGGATCGGCCAGCATTTCAAAATGGAGCTGGAAGTGACCCGAAACAAGGGCGACGAACCGGAGCGCATCTCCGTGGCCATTGAGCTGCCCTATTCCATGGACGGCATCCTGGTCAATCTGCCGGAATTGGTGGCGGGGCTGCCTCAGGATGTGTGGCTGAGTGAATTTGTGATCGCCGCGCCCGCAGCCGAGGACGACGACGCGCTGCCCACAGAGGACGATATGGGGCTTTCGGATTTCTGACGCAAATAGCGCCGCAAAAAAGGAACTGCCGCAGAAGCAGTTCCTTTTTTTCATTCCACCACAGTTACTTGAATCCCTTCGGGCAGCAGCCCCTTCACCCGACCCGCTGTGCCGCTTCTGTCCGGCCCCAGCACCAGGGCTGCGGCGTTCCACTCCCCCGCATACCGGGCAATCGCGGCGGGCACCTCCTGCTCGTACACGATGCTCATTTCCGCGTCCACCTCATGGGCCAGGGAAAACAGTTCGTTCAGAATGGCCGCCGAATCCGGGCTGCCCAGGATGTTCTTACCCTGGCTCACGTGCAGCACGCGCAGGGGCAAGCCGCTTTCCCGCGCTATGTCGCTTCCCCGGCGAATCAGCCGGGCGCAGTCCTTCTGCACCGTCACGCAAGCCAGCACGCACTGGTTTTCGTTCATTGCGTCCTCATTTCCTTTCAGGCCCGCGCCCATGCGCCCAGGGCTTTGTCATGGGCCGTCACCGTCAGCATTTCTCCCACTTTCCAGTCGGGTCGGGGCAGATTGGCGTCGTAATAGAACAGCCTGTCGTCCTCCGGATCCTCCATGTCCCCCACGCTGAGCATCATGGGATAGTAATGCACCCCGTCCCGCATGACGATCTGGGTTTCCATTTCCTTGAACGCCCCGGTGGTGCTGCGCACCTTGCCGTGCAGCACCTCGTCCAGGTGCTTTTTATATGCGATGATCGGGGACAGCAGCATGCCGTAACAAAAGATGCACCCCGCGCCCAGCAGCACGCTCAGCGTCATGGTCAGCCACTTGATCCTGAAAATGAACGATACGATCACCGCTGCCAGCAGCGCCAGCGCCGGAACCCCCAGCGCCATCCGCCGCCGTTTCAGCTGGCTGCAAATATCGGCATAGTCCTGTTCTGTATACAATGCGCATGCCTCGCTTCCTAATCATCCGGACGTTTTAACCGCCCTGCCTGTGTATATCATACCGCAAATTCCCCCAAATGTACAGTACCCAAGGATGGCGATATTGTGACATGGAAGGCAGGCGTGAGAAGAATGATTTTTATAAAGTGGAAATTGAAAAGTGAAAAGTGGAAATTTGATTGGCACACAGTTTCCGCAACCGCGCCTGCTCATGGCACGATCTAAAATTTCACTTTCCACTTTCCACTTTTCACTTTTCCTTCATCTCTCCCCTGTTTCCAGACGCTACAGTAGGATGGTAATCATCCCTCCCTCCCCCTCGTTGAGCATCTTGGTCAGCGCGGCCTGCACCTTTTCCTGGGTCTCCACCGGCAGGCGGCTCAGCTTGCCGTTTACGCCTTCCTGCACCAGCTCCTTCAACGATTTGCCGAAGAAATTGGTTTCCCACAGATCCTGGGGGTTCTTTTCATATTGTTGATTCAGCGTTTCCACAAACGCCTCGCTCTGCTCCTGGGTGCCCAGCACGGGGGCGATTTCCGTTTCGATGTCGGACCGGATCAGGTGCAGGGTGGGCGCGCTGGCCCGAAGCCGCACGCCGTAGCGGCTGCCCTGGCGCATCAATTCAGGCTGCTGCAGCTGGATTTCGTTCATGGCGGGCGTCACCAGCCCGTACCCCGTCTGCTGCACCGCTTTCAGCGCCCCGGCCACCCGGTCGTATTCCCGCTTGGCCGCCACCAGCTCCTTCATCAGGGACAAAAGATGCGCGTCCCCGGTGATGGTTTCGCCGCACTGCTCGCTGAGGATTTCGTTGAACAGGCCCTCCCGGGCGGGCAGATCGAACTGCACCACGCCCTCCCCTAAGCGCACCGTTTCGTTCCGGGGAGCCAGCCAATCCGTTTCCTGGGAAAAGGCGGCGGCGATTTGCTCCTTGTCCCGCACGCGGTTCAGCGTGTCCCCCAAATTGCGGATCACCTCTAAGGCGTGCGTTGGCAGCCAATGGCTTTCGTCCAGCGCGCCCACCCAGCTGGGCACGGAGAAACGCACCTCCCGCAGGGGGAATTCCAGCAAAAGTCCCGACAGCAGCCGCTGAATATCCTTTTGCTGCATTTCCTTCACGTTCAGCAGCGTCACCGGCACGTCGTACTTGCTTTCCAGCGAAGAGCGCAGGGCCTCCGCCTCGCCGCTTTCGGGATGCGCCGAATTGAGTACCACGGCGAAGGGCTTGCTCAGCGCCTTCAATTGGCGGATCACCTGTTCCTCCGCCTGCACGTAATTGCTGCGCGGCAGGTCGGCCACCGTGCCGTCGGTCGTCACCACCACGCCCACGGTGGCGTGATCGGTGATCACCTTTTTGGTGCCCAAGGCCGCCGCCTGTTCAAAGGGCATATCCTCCGCCGCCCAGGGAGTGGACACCATGCGCGCCGCGTCCCCCTCCTGGGTGCCCAGCGCACCGGGAATGAGATAGCCCACGGAATCCACCATCCGCACCCGCGCCGTCGTATGGGGGTCCACCCGCACCTCCGCCGCGCCCTCTCCGGGCACGAACTTGGGCTGAGTGGTCATCACCGTGCGCCCCGAACCAGATTGGGGCAGCTCGTCCGTGAGCCTGTCGCGCCGGGGGCCGTTCGCCATGAGCGGCAGCACCATCTGTTCCATAAACCCCGCGATAAAGGAGCTTTTCCCCGTGCGCACCGGCCCCACCACGCCGATATACAAATCTCCCTGGGTTCTTTCCGCAATATCCCGATACAGGGGCCGCGCCTCCTGATTCTCCTGCGCCATACCTTTTCCTCCTTCTGTTCCTGTTTCACGGAAACATATGCGAAAGAACAGGAAGCTATGACCGGCGCACAGAGAGGAATATAAAAGATTGTGGGGGAAACCGCTCTTTGGGGGCCAAAGAGCGGTTTCCCCCACAACCCTTTATTCGCGGCATTAAATCAGTCGATCAATTTTGTAAGCGCGTTGATCAGCGCCTTGTCCTCCCGGAAGCTCTGAATCCCGGCGTCCTGGGGATCAAAGTCCGCTTTCAGGGTGATCGCCATCAGCACCAGCTTATCATCCCCAAAGTATTTTTCCATCTCCAGGGGCCGGTTGAACTCCACGGCCACCGCATTTTTCCCGGTGCGCAGCGCTTCCCGGCTGGGATAGATCACCAGGCTTTCGGTATGCACGGTGATTTTCTTTGTGTTGAGCTTATAGCTGATGATCTGCTTGCCCTTTTCGTTGATCACCGTGGCGGTGCCCACCGTGTATTGATCCCCGGCGATGAGGGGATAGGTGAACATGCCCTCGTCCTCTAAGTTCAGGGGCGTGACCCTGTTCCATACGCCGCCGCCGATCAGCTCCCGCGTCTTGGGGCCGAAGGAGGTGATGGTGCTGTTATAATTCATCTGGGCGGCGGACTGGCCGCGGGTCTGCGCCACGTCGCCGCAGACGGTGCATACGTACTGGCTTTCCACGTCGCCGTTGGGCAGCTTCACGTCCATCCACATATAGCAGTGGCCCACCGCCGGGGTTTCGATCACGTCCTCTTCCCCGCAGAGGGCGCACCGCCGCACGGCGCGGCCCGGCTCGGTGCAGGTGGGTTCCTCGCAGGTCACGCGCCAGTCGTGGGGCTGCCGAGTTTCCTCCCTGCGCACGTTTTCCTGAATCACCTGGCCGCAATCCTCGCAGTAAAGATCGTATACGGTGATCAGGGCGTGCGTTTCCATGCTGCCGGTTTTTTCCGCCCACGGTTCGCCATGCACCCGTTCCACCGTGCGGTGGCTTTCATCGTGCATGGGGGTCTCGGCCCACCCGGCGGCGCAGACGCACAGGAGCGCCGTACACAGCAGGATCATGAAATATCGTTTCGTAGCTTTCATCCTCCAAATACCTGACGCCGATTCGTTTTTGGCGAAGTCGCTTATAAATCGTTAAAAACCTACCAGATTACATAAATATCATAGCATAAACCGCTTTTTCTGTCAATCACGCGTCTTTTTCCAAACCTCCGGCACGGGATTTTTTTACAATTGTAAAACCGCCGTCCCGAAGGGCGGCGGCGCGATAAGCGTTTATTCAGCTCTGCATATTGTCCACGACGCGCAGGGTCACGGTCAGATCCACATAGGTTCCGTTGCCCACGTCGGTCATATCCCAGCGGGGCTGCTCAATCTGGCTGGCGAACGCGTCGTCGCGGTATACCTTCACGGTAATGGTATCGCCGGTCTTGTATTCGGACAGCTTATCGGTGAGGGCGCTCTGGGTATTGATCAGGGTGCCGTCGATTTCCACGATGATGTCGCCGGCCTTGACGCCGCCCTCGGAAGCGGGAGAGAGTTCATCCACGCTGCGGATCAGCGCGCCGGTGGGCAGGCCGTACTGGGTGGCGTTGCTGATGAAGGTGTAGGTCACGCCCAGCCGGGGCTTGCCGTACAGGGGAGAATCGTTCTTGTCGGCGGTCTGCTTTTCGGTTTCCGTGGAAGCAGATTGCTTACTGTTGCTGTTGTAATCCCGCAGCACTTCGGTGATCAGGGGCTTGGCCACGTTGATAGGAATGCACAGGCCGATGTTGTCCACCGTGCGGCCGGAGGAATAGTAGCTGGTGGAGTTGGCGTACCGGGCGGGAATGCCCTGCAGCTGGCCCAGGGTGTTGAACATGCCGCCGCCGGAGTTGCCGGAGTTGATGGCAGCGTCGGTCTGGATCATGGTGTTGGTGATGGTGGTCATGCGGCCGTAGCGGTCGGTGGTGCGGTCGGTCACTTCACGGTTCAGGCCGGAAATGGCGCCGATGGTGACGGAACGGGAGTATTTTTCGCCGATGGGGTTGCCGATGACGATGGCCCATTCGCCCACCTGCAATTGATCGCTGTCGCCCAGGGCAACGGCGGGCACGTTCAGGCCCTTGACCTCCAGCACGGCGATGTCCAGGTCGGCGTCGTAGCCCACCACGGTGGCTTCATGCTCGTCCTCGTCCAAAGCGGTGGTCACGGTGACGCGGGTGGCGCCCTCCACCACATGGTAATTGGTCAGCACGTGGCCGTATTCGGTGATGACCACGCCGGAGCCGGTGCCCTGCAGGCTTTCCCTGGTCTGCGGCTGGGTGTAGCCGAAGCCGTAACCGTAGCCGTAATAGGAGGAAGTGGTGGCGTAGTTGTTCACGCCCACCACGCTGTTGCGCACCTGGTTCACTACCTCGATGAAGGGGCTGGTGATTTGGCTCGCGTCGGTATTGGTGTTTACGATCTTGTCAATTTCCTCCTGGGACAGGGTGCCGTTGGCAGCGCCCGCGGTGAGTACCGTCGCGCCGATCATGACGATCGCCAGCGCGATGGCCAGCACGCCGAAAAACAAAGAAGAATGCTTTCTCATGATTGTTCCTTCCTTTCCTTCGGATCAACGATCCGCAAAATACTTTTTCGTCCCCCTTTCAGGGTACGAACCCATTGTAAACGGCAATTTTTACAAAAATTTGAACAGTATTTGAACATCTGGGCGGAAATTTGGACGAAATCCGCACGTTCTGTTTTTCCCCTTTTGCCGCCGCGTCATTCGGCGCGAAGCCGCTTTTCACAGAAATGCCAGGGAAGGAAGGTTTCGATCCCCAAGCGCGCGTACCAGCGGCCCACGCCCGTATAATGGATAAAGCATGTATCGCAGCCCTGTTTTTTCAGTTCCTCGCAGGCCAGGGCCACCATTTTTAAGCCGATGCCCTTTTTGCGGAATTGGGGCACAGTGCCCACGCACCCCGGCGCGCCCACCTTGTTTTTCCCATTGGAAAGCAGGCAGTTTTCCCACACGTCCACGTTGCAGAAGCTGGCGATTTCCCCGCCCACCGTGGCGCAGAAGGTGGGAGTGTCCTTCCCGAAATACTGCACCCAGGTTTCGTCCACCGCCGCCACCGCTTCACGCAGGTCTTCCAGGGGGCCGTGATACCATCCGAAGGTCACGCCGGTTGGCACAGGCAGGTCGTAATCCGCCGCCCGGAAGGAAGTTAAATCGCCCTTCATTTCCTCGTAGCCGCCGCCCACGGTGTAGCCGTTCTTTTCAAAGAAGCCCCGGGCCATGTCCGGCATGCCGGGGAACAGGCGGGAACCCCCGCCACCCACGGTCATGTTCTCCGCGCCCGTCTGCCGGGCCTGATCCTCCACCTGGCAAAGCAAACGGGAGCCTATCCCCCGCTTCTGATACGCGGGCAGCACGCACAAAAGGCGCAGATTGCCCTTTTCCGCCACGGCATAGCCCAGCAGACGGCCCTTTTCCCGATATTCCAGCAGGCTTTCCGGCGTGATCTTTGCCAAGCGATTAAAGACGGCTTCCGAAAGCTCCAATTCTGGGAAACAAGCTTTGAATATCTCGAAGTGTTCCATACTTTTTCTCCTACATACTTTTTCGCAAGAGCGTTCAGAGTTCAGATTTATATAGATCATAAATCAGGAATCCCGAATTTTCAGACTAAATAATCTGCACTCTGTACTGAACTCTGTTCTTAAACGCCCGTCAGGTCGAAGGGTGGCGTGTAGGCCGCGTCTGCGCTTTCCTTTTCCTGGGTGTAGCCGGTCAGCCCCAGTGCTTCAAAGTGTTCCAGCACTCTTTGATATTCCGCGTCGGTGATACGCCGATCCAGGCCGGGGATTTTGCAGTGGGGCGAGGGGGTATACTGCCGCATGAGGGACACGGGCGTTTCCTTGGGAAGCTGCTCCGCGATAAAGTCCAGCGCCTTGCAGCTGTCCATGGTGCAGCCCGGCAGGATCAGGTGCCGCACGATCACGCCTTTTTGCATCATGCCTTCCGCATCGTACACCGCCGGGCCGGTCTGGCGGCACATTTCCCGGATGGCCTGGGAAGCCACTTCAAAATAGTCCGGCGCGCCCGCGCACAGCTTGGACAGGCGGGGTGACACGTGCTTGAGATCCGGCAGATAAATATCCACCGCGCCCTCCAGCAATTTCAGCGTATCCACCGTTTCATACCCGCCGGTGTTCCATACGATAGGAATGTTGGGCCGGTACAGGGAAAGGGCGTCCAGAACGGCATATGTAAAGGGCGTGGCCGTGACCAGATTGATATTGTGCGCCCCCTGATCCTCTAACATTTTGAAAATATCCGCCAATCGCCGAACCGTGATTTCCTTGCCCTGGCCCAAATGGCTGATTTCGTAATTTTGGCAGAAGGCGCAGCGCAGGGTGCAGCCGGAAAAGAACACCGTGCCGCTGCCCCGGGTGCCGGAAACGCAGGGTTCTTCCCAAAAATGCAGCGCCGCCCGGGCAACGCGGGGGCTTTCCCCCATGCCGCAGAAGCCGGGCTTCACAGCGCGATCCGCCCTACACTGGCGGGGGCATAATGTACAAACGGACATAGCCTTTTCTTTCCTTTATTTCAGTTCTTTATTTCAGTTTCTTGGATAGGTACAGCACCAGCTCGTCGCCGTTTTCGCAGGGGGCGTAGGGTTCACACGGGCGATCCCCGTACCAGACGCCGGAGCCGTCCGGGATGTAACCGCGCTTGACGTACATCCTTTGGGCGCTGCCGTAGCCGCTGTGCAGGCCCACGCCTAAATACACGGTATCGGCGTACCCGGCGGCAATTTTTTCCGCCGCGTCCATGAGTTTTGTGCCGATTCCCCGGTTCCGGTACTTTTCCAGCACGCCGAAATCCACGATCTCCGGCAGGCCCCGATTCCCGAACGCGCCGTATTTCGCGTCGGGATACACGTTGATGTACCCCGCCACGCCGCCCCGGTATTCCGCCACAAGAGAAACGCATTTCCCCGCGTCCCGATCCCGCAAGCGGGCTTCATATTTTTCGATAGACTGATGCCAGCCCTGGGCGATTTCTTCCTCCGTGATGATCCGGGCGTCGGATGGTTCCAGGTCGCGGATCAGCACGTTTTCATCCTGATAGTAAACCACAGTGTTTTTTCCTCCAAAAAAGGCTGTACAGAAGGGTCGAATGCTGATAAAATAGAACGGAAACCATGTACACGAAGGAGGATTCTGATGAATCTGCAAGGCAATACATTTTTCTTTCCCTGGGAAGTGAGCCTGATGGAATGGCTCCAGGCCAATTTGAGCGAACCCTGGCTTTCCGTCATATCAGCCCTGTCCATGTTCGGGGAAGAAATGGTCCTGATTCTGGTACTGGGCTTCCTGTACTGGTGCTGGAACAAGCAAATGGGCAGAACCGTGGGCCTCAGTGTCCTGATCGGCACGGTATGGAACCCCATGCTCAAAAATATCGCCCTGCGCCGCCGCCCTTACTTCGACCACGAGGGCATCAAAATCCTGCGGGTAGTGGAGCCGGAAGCGGATATCTATGACATTTCCGCCCAGGGCTATTCCTTCCCCAGCGGCCATTCCACCAACGCCGCCGCCACCTACGGTTCCCTGTCGGTGAACGGAAAGAAGAAGTGGCTCGCCGCTCTGGCTTTCGTT
>JAFSNT010000235.1 GCA_017443295.1 Clostridia bacterium | reverse complement strand
GGCTCATACGCGCCGGATACTTTGACTTATCCGAAGCGTATGAGCGCATTCAGTCTGCTTGTATTGGACGCGCCGTGTACCGAACGGTACGCACGGTGCGGTGAGAGGACGGGGGTTAGCCACCCCCTCCTACTCGATCTTCTGGGTAAACCGGCCCGCCAGGAAATGGCCCAGCTGAACGATCACCTGATCCCCCACGTCGTGGCCGTAGGTGTCGTTGACGGCTTTGAAACGGTCCACGTCCAGGATGAACAAAACCCCTTTGTCATTGAAATGATCCCCTAAGAACGCGTTGATTTCCCTGGTCAGCGCGCCTTTATTCCGCAAACCGGTCATTTCGTCCGTATCATTTTGAATATTGATCTTCCTGGTCAGTACGAATTCCCGGATGCGGATGGAATTTGCGATGATGTTCAGGAAAATGCCGATGACCGTGTACGTTACCACATTGTATAAATCCACCCGCCAGACGCCGTAGGGCTTGACCCCGTGCATCCATACCAGAAACACCGCGGAGGCGGCGCTCAGCTCAATGGCCATGAAAAACGGCTTATCAATCATAAACATGGGCATGACCAGCAAAAAAGCGATGAATGCCGTGGCGTTGGCGTCGGGCCTGTTCCGGCTGATAAAGCCCGCGAACAAAAACAGCAGGGACATGGATAAATAAATCAGCAGCTGCCCGATCAGCGAATCCTTCCTGAGCCTGAAGAAGAGAAAAACAGCCAGGACGGAATACAGGAAGCCCCCCACAAAAAATATTCTGTTCGCTTCCATTATATTGTCGAATAAGGAGGTTACATACATAAAGCCGAAGACCGCCGCCATTAAAAAATGCAAAATTTTCCATACTTCAAAATTGGAAACGTATGCGTCCTTTTTGATTGCGTTGTAAGCGTCTTTTTCGATTCCGCAGTAGAAAAAATAGTTCCGTAATTTCATCATGGCAAAAATTCCAAGCCTTTCAATTTGCTTATTTGAATTATAGCTTATTTAAGGCCGAATGGAAAGGGGGGACGTTCCAGATTGTCACGCTTTTTTGGCGTGAACAGCTTGAAATATGGATGAAAAATCCTATACTATGATCTTGAGCGGCAGAATACGCATACACAGAATTGCCTATCGGCGTAAAGGAGCGTTTCTCAACATGTTGAGGAAAAGGAATAGGTGGATCATACCGGCGCTGGTCATTGTCCTGGCCGCGGTTGGCGTCGGCGGGTATTTTGCGGGCGAAAGCGCGGCGGCTTCGCGTTATCAGACCCAGCGGGAAAAGGAGATTTTGCTCAACCGAAGCGAATGGGACGCCCTCGGCGAAATCGAAGGGACGATTTACGTAACGGGGCATAAAAGCCCGGATTCCGATACGGTGGGTTCCGCTATCGCTTACGCGGCGCTTCTGCGGGCGCTGGGATACGACGCGCAGGCGGTTGTGCTGGGCAGCGTCAACCATGAAACGCAATACATCCTGGACGCGGCTAAGCTGGACGCGCTCCCCTTGCTGGAAGACGCTTCCGGGTGCAATATGGCGCTGGTGGATCACAGCGAATACCTGCAATCGGCGGACGGCCTGAAGGACGCGCATATCATCAGCATCATCGACCACCACGGGGACGGCACCGTGCAGACCGGCAATCAGCTCATTTACGACGCAAGGCCCCTGGGCGCGACGGCGACGATCATTTGGCTTCGATACCGGGACGCGGGGCTTTCGCCGGATCAGCAGACCGCGCTGGTCATGATGGGCGCGATCCTTTCGGACACAAAGAATCTTCAATCCGACGCGACGACCTTCGCGGACAGGGAGGCCCTTCGGGAACTCAGCGGCATCGCGGGAATTTCCGATACAGACGCATTTTACAGCGAAATGTACAAGGCGCTGCTTTCCTATGAGGGAATGACGGATGAGGAAATCTATTTCAGCGATTATAAGGAATACGAAGTTGACGGCAGGAAATTCGGGATCGCCTGCATGAAAGTGTATGACGAGGAAGGCGCGAAGGATTTGGCGGGGCGCATGAAAGCGTTATTCCCGTCCGTGCTGGCGTCTGCCGGAATGGAGATGGCGTTCGTGAAGATCGGCATTTCCCACGACGATCTTTCCGTCGCGTATCTTGTGCCCTCGGATGACGCCGCCGCCGAAGTGCTTGAAGCCGCCTTTGGGGAAACAGCCGTTTTTGACGGGACCTCCTATATGCTTTCGCCCAACGTAAGCCGGAAAACGGTCATGGTTCCGGCGATCACGGATGTTCTGAAAGCGAATCCGCCGGAGTGATGCGATTACCCGCTTTAGAATCCGCCTGTACGACTGAGCAATTACGCTCATTTCTACTTCAAGGAGGT
Organism: Clostridia bacterium; assembly: GCA_017443295.1. Classification (GTDB taxonomy): domain Bacteria; phylum Bacillota; class Clostridia; order Christensenellales; family Aristaeellaceae; genus RUG563. The sequence continues at coordinate 7,642 of JAFSNT010000235.1, read as the reverse complement.
TCAAATGGAACAGATATTTGACAAGCAGCCGAAGCTCACCCGCAGGGGCTTCCTGAAAACCATGGCCGCGGGCACGGCAGCCGCTGCCTCCGCCCTTTCCCTGCCGGGCATCGCCTTGAGCGAAACCACGGGCAGGCAAATCGAGAACGAACAAAGAGATTTCAAAAATGGTTCCCCGCTTGCGGCGCTGGACAAAATTCCGCAGGCCTATCTGAATCCCCAGCTTGACGAAAAGGAATACCGCGGCCATACCAAAGAACTCAAGCTGCTCTTTTCTCCCCTTCAAATCGGCAAATCTCTCTCAGTCACCGCATGGTCAAGACCGCGGCAGGTTCCGCCTGCTGGCTCGCCGGTATGACGGACGAGCTTATCGAATATTACGTCCAGCTCGCAAAGGGCGGCGTGGAGCTGATCTATGTGGAGACTGTCAGCTTCCTGGAAGTCCCCGAGGGCGGCGAATACGACGCCGAAACCAGGGCCTATCTTGAAAGACTCGTCTCCGAATGCGGCAAATACGGCGCGACGCTGGGCTATCAGCTTTCCGGCTATGGAACCGGCGAAAATGAAATGTCCATAGAGGAGATCAAGGCCAAGCAGGAAAGATTTATTGAAGTTGCTAAGGGTTTGTGGGACGTTGGCTTCAAGGCCGTGGAACTCAACTGCGCGGGCTTCAATATGCCCGCACATTTCCTCTCCCGCTTCCACAACACCCGCACGGATGCATACGGCGGCAAGCCCATCGAAAACCGCGCCCGCTTCGCCGCTGAGATTTTTGCGGGCATTCGCCGGGCTTGCCCGGATATCACCATCCAGGCGCTGATCGACTGCGTGGAGGAAAACGACAACCTTACCAATAACCCAACCATCATGACCCTGGACATCGACGTGACCACGCCGCATACGAAGCCACTCACCATTGAGGAGGGCATCGCCGCCGCTAAGTGCTTTGAGGCTGCGGGCGTCGATTCCATGCACCTGCGCATCGGCCCCCTCGGCTACCACACCGCCCAGTTCGCGGCGGACATCCTTTTTATCGCAAACTCATGGACACCGGCCTGGAGACCCGCGTCCCCTGCGACGCCATCGTCAACGCAGCCGACATGCTGCCGAATCTTGAACTGATCGACGGTATTTCCGTGAAGGAGGTCTATACTGTCGGCGACTGCGCCGTTCCCTTCAACATCGGCAAGGCCATCCAGACGGGCAACGACGCGGGCCGCGCGGTTTAAAACTTTCGAGAGAGATGAACGATACATGGTCCTGTGAATGCGTTTTCAGGAGTATGCGAAAATGAATGACAATCATACGATGAATATTGCGTATTCCTTAAACCGGGATTATCTTCCGTATCTCCTGATCAGCATGTATTCCCTGCTGACCGCGGGAAAAGGAGAAAGGAACCTGCGGATTCTGCTGTTGGTGGATCAGGACCTGACCAGGGAGGATTTGTCCCCGCTTTTTCGGATGGTTTCCCGCTTTCCGGGCTGCACCTTGGAAGCCAAATGGCCGCTTTCCCTGACCGCGCGCCGCTTTGTATCCGTATTCGGGACAACTGTATCGCTTTCGACCCGCGAAAACGTTTGGAGCAGTTTCATCCCGATGATCCCGGCAGCAACATCGGCATTCGTTTGACGGCGGGCATTGCCCGGCAAATCGACTACTATAACAACGCCGGGGGTCAACACCCTGATCATGAAGCTGTAGGGGCGCGGGCCGTCACGTTTCAAACAGGCGAAGCCCGTCCCGCTGCCGGGGGAGAGTACGGCGTCCCCCGCTTCCTTTAAGGCCAGTACGTGCTCGATCCGGCTGGCTCCCACCAGGGCGAAGGTGGGGAAGGGCTGACACGTCAGATACGCCAGCGCCAAAGAACCCACGGATAATCCGATTTCCCCGCGAAGAACCCAGAGCTTTTCCAGGATGTGCAGATTTTCTTCACAGCCGTAATCGTTTTTCAGATTTTCCGGCAGTTTTTCCCAGCCTGATGCTTCCAGCTTGGTAAAGAACCCGCCCGCCTGAGAAGAAAAGCAGCAGCAAATCATGCCCGTCTGCCGGTGCATGCGCCAGGTTTTCGCGTCCATGATGGTCAGGGTGGGATCATAACAGCGCACCTGACGGGCCAGGCTGAACTGGGGCTGATTGGCTGTAAGCGGCGTCAGGCCGTGGGAATCGGCGTATCGGTTCGCTTCCTCGATCCTCTCCGGACGCCAGTTGGAGACGCCGATCATCCGCGCGCTTCCGTCCTCGATCAGGCTTTGCAGCGTTTCCATGATGCCGCCCACGGGTCGGCTTTCGTCATCCCTGTGCAGCCAGAAAATATCCACATAGTCCGTTTGCAGATCATGCAGGCTTTCCGCCATGTCCCCGCGGATTTCTTCCCTGCTCAGGCGGCTGCGGTGCATATCGTGAAGCGGCGGATGGCCGCCTTTGGTGCTGAGAAAGATGTCTTTCCGGCAGCGGCGGTCTGTGAGCCATCTGCCGATGACCTTTTCGCTTTCTCCGCTGCGGGGCGTGACGAAATCACCGTATACACGGGCTGTGTCAATCAGATTTCCCCCCATGGCGGCATAGGCGTCCATGAATTCCCGGGCCTGGCTTTCCGCGGTTTTTCCGCCAAAGTTTCCACTGCCCAGGCCGATGACTGAAACCTGACTGTCTCCAAATGCCTGTTTCCGCATGATTTAGCGCCTCCCGAATAAAACACGGTCCCCTTCCGGTATCATAGCTTCTTTTGAACAGCGAGTAAAGGGGGGGCGTTCCAGATCGTCACGGTTTTTTGGTGAAAAAGCCTTGAATCCGCGCCCCATATTCGCTAAGATATAGAGGAACCGAACAGAATCAGGAGTGACATTTTTTATGACTGTCAGCTTTGCGGAAAGACTGCGGCAGTTCCGCACGGAGAAGGGCCTTTCCCAGCAGCAGCTTGCCATGAAGATGCTGGTGGACCGCTCCAGCATCGCCCGCTGGGAAAACGGCACCCGCAGCCCGGATATCCTGTTGATGCCCCGGCTGGCGGAATGCTTGGGCGTGGATGTTTCCGACCTGCTGAACGACGGCGGCGCCGAGCCTGTCATCCCCCGGGTCATTTTGGTGGACGATGAAAAGCCCAACCTTTCCGGGGGCCTGCGCATCCTTTCCGAAACGCTGCCCGGCGCGGAAATCACGGGCTTCCTCCGCCCCTCCGAAGCGCTTTTGTTCGCAAAATGCAATCCGGTCAGCTTAGCGATTCTGGATATCGAATTGGGCCGGAGCAACGGGTTTGAGCTGTGCGAAAAGCTGATTGCCATCCATCCCGAAACCAACGTGGTGTTCCTCACCGCCTGGCCGGAACACGCCCTGGAAGCCTGGAAAACCAACGCCAGCGGTTTCCTGGTCAAGCCCCTCATGCCCGATGACGTGCTGAAAATCGTCCCCAAGCTCAAGTATCCTCTTCAAGGAAATATTTTTCAATCTGGGGGGGGGGGTAACGAATAAGTGAACATTAGCTGGATGGATCTCATCAACCTGTCGGTTGGCATCGCTGGCGTGACCATGACGATGCTGGGTTTGCTGGTGACGCTGATCTACCGACCCGTCGACCGGGTGATGCGGCAATATTTCGTCCTGTTTTTTTCGCTGCTGATCGTTTACACCGGGTCGATTTTCGTCGGTCAGATCGCGGATTACTTGCCCAATCCCCGCCTCGTCATGCAGGGGAGCATCTTTCTCGAATCCCTTTCGTCCTCGCTGCTGATGCCCCTGCTCACCGCCTACCTGCTGCATCTGAGCGGCGAAAAATGGCGGAGCAGCTACCTGTTTGACGCCATCGCGGGGCTGTGGTTCGTCTACCTGGCGCTGCTGGTGTATACTCAGTTTTCTTCCGCCATTTACACCATCGACAGCGCGGGCGTCTATGCGCGGGGTCCCTGGTATCCCATTCTTCTCATACCGCCCGCCCTGATCCTGGCCATGAACCTGTGGGGACTTTTTCAGCGGTGGAGCAAGCTGGGCATGAAACAGCGCCTCGCGCTGCTGATCTATTTGGTGGTTCCGCTGCTTTGCACGGTGATCCAGATGCTTTTCTACGGCCTGCTCACCATCGCCATCGGCACGGTGATTTCCGCCCTGGTCATGTTCCTGGTGCTGCTGAGCGACCAGCAGGAAACCTTCATCCGCCAGACGGAGGAAAACGCGCGCAAGGAATTCGATATCCGCATCCTGCAAATGCGCCCGCACTTCATCTACAACGCACTGGCGAGCATCTACTATATCACCCAGGAGGATCCCCAAAAGGGCCTCAAGGTGATTCTGGATTTTTCCGTCTATCTGCGCAAGGTGTTCAACTCCGTCACCAAGCGGGAGCCGATTCCCTTTGAGGAAGAATTGGAGCATACCCGCGCTTACTTAGCTGTGGAGCAGGCCCGGTTCGAGGACAGGCTGAGCGTTTCCTTCGATACGCCCCACACCGATTTCCGCCTGCCGCCGCTGACCCTCCAGCCCATTGTGGAAAACGCCGTGAAGCACGGCATGGACCCCGAAATCGAGTGCCTGACCATCACCGTCCGCACCCGCAGGGTGGAGGGCGGCAGCGAAATCACCGTGGAAAACGACGGCGCTGATTTTCTTCCCCCGGACGACATGGAGGAAGGCGTGGGGCTGGCCAGCACCCGGCTTCGCCTGGAACGCATGTGCGGGGGCACGCTGAGCATCACGCCCCGGGCGGGCGGCGGCGCGGCGGCGACCCTGCGCATCCCGGATACATCGAAATAAAATTGCGTTGCATACGTGATTTTATAATATATGAAGGAGGCATTCCTATGGCCAAGAAACTTCTTTCCCTGGCGCTCATTGCCATGATGCTGGCAATGTTCATTCCTTCCGTCGCTTCTGCCGACGGCTGGTATGTGTACACGGACGACGGGAAATCCCTGAACGTGCGCAGCGAACCCATGAAGGGCAACAACGTCATCGGCTCGCTGAAATACGGCGAGTCCGTATCCGTCCGGATGACGATGGCCAACGGCTGGGCCGTCATCGACTGGGTTCACGCGGACAATTACGTGGCCTATGTGCAGAGCCGCTTCCTGGTAAACTACAAGCCCGCTCCCAAGTCGTCCAGCAGCTCCAGCAAGTCCTCCAGCAGCAAAACCAGCTCTTCCAGCTCCTCCGGCGACACGGCCACCATTTCCGGGATCAACGCGGAATTCAAAGCCGCCAAGCAGGTGACGCCCTATACCGTGGTGGCCCGTCCCTCCCGTTCTACCGGCTGGGTGAACCTGCGCTGGGCCCCCACCTCCGGGGCGGAACTCATCACCAAATGCTACCAGGGCAAAGAACTGACCGTGATTGCCGAACTGAAAACCTGGTATCAGGTGGAAGACCCGGCCACCGGCATGATCGGCTTCATCAGCAGCCAGTACGTCACCAAGAAGTGATCCAAACCGGCGGAGAAAAAGACAATAGAAAAGGAAGGGAAAAAACATGAAAAAAATCGTTGCCGTCATGCTGTGCATGGCTATGCTGCTGGGCTGCGCTGCCGCCTTGGCTGAAGCCAAAGAATATACCAATATCGGCACCATTTCGATCTTCGGCGAATATGAAGCCCGCTGCCTGCTGCCCGATGGCTATACCATGACCTCCGTAAATCTGGACAACGGCGGTCTGATGCGCGTGATTACCAACGAAGACAAGGCGAAGCCCGGCATCGTACTCTCCATCATGTTCGATGATATGTACGCCGACGTCAAAAAGCTGAACGACCTGGACGATGAACAGCTCGCTTTCCTTGAATCCACCTACACCGACGAATTTGAGGTGGAAATCTCCTACACCGAAACCGGCCATGGCACCAAGCTGCTGGTCGCCAAAGAAGTAAACGGCGTATTCTTCGACGTTTACACGATCTATGAAGGCTACGAATTTGAAATCGTTCTGGTTCCCGGAGAGGAAGGGGAAGCCCTGACAGACGCACAGATTCAGATGGCCGTCGAATTCCTGACCAATCTGGAATTTGTGGCGGTCGAATAAACGCCCAATACGCGCTGCGCGTAAAAGCATCGCGCCCGTTTGTGTGAACAGGCGTTGAGAAATAGAGGCGGAAGGGAGGATCGGAAGCGGGAAGCGGAAGGGTATTTATTTGCCGAAGATAATCAGGCAATCTTCGCAAAGCAAAGCATTCTGCTTCTCGTTTTCCTTCCCCCGTTCTTTTTTCATTTCTCCCGTCCTGAATGAACGGCGGGCTTCGCCGGTTCCCGGCGCGTCCCGGGAGGTTCGCGGAAGGAGAAAGCGACGGGAGAGGAAAAAAACGGCTGCCCCTGTTTTCCGTTTTTTTGTTGCCAGTGAAAAGAAAACCCGATATAATAATCTATATCTGAATTCATTCTATGGTTCGGAAAGGAAGGTCGAGCATATGAAGAAGATTTTCGCGCTGCTTTTGGCCCTGTGCATGATGATGTCCGTGCTGGGCGGGTTTGCCCTTGCGGAGGACGTGGAGCCGGGCCTTTTGAGGACCGCCATCCTGTACGACATTTCCACCATGGACGTGGCCCAGACCACGGACAATTACCTGATTCCCATGAACGTGTTTGACCGGCTGTTCGAGACCCGGCCCGTCGACGGCGTGGTCAAGAGCCTGGCGACGGATTATTCCGTTTCCGCCGACGGCCTGACCTACTCCTTTACCCTGCGGGAGGGCGTGGTGTTCTCCAACGGCAGCCCCCTCACCGCCTCCGACGTGCAGTTCAGCTTTGAGCGGCTGCTGAAAATGGCGAAGCAGAACACGGAAATCGCCCTGGAGGTGGCGGGCGCGGAACAGGTGATGAAGGGCGAAGCCGATACCCTTTCCGGCTTCCAGGTCATCGACGACACCCATTTCTCCGTGACCTTAAGCGCCCCCAACGCGGGCTTCCTGGCGGAGCTTTCCTCGCCCGCCATGTCCATCGTGGACGCGGAAACCATGGCAAAAGCCCCCAAGTTCGGCCAGGAACCGGCGGACACCATCGGCTCCGGCCCCTATATCGTCACCGAGTGGGTGGCCAACGACCATTACACCCTGGTGTACAATGAAAAATACTGGGGTGAGGAACCCAGCGCGAAAAAGGTGATCGTGTGGGTGATTCCCGAACCCTCCACCCAGAACGAACTGTTCCTCAACGGCGAGCTGGACATGATCGACCTGGCGAGCTTGGACAGCGCCATCGTGGCCGCCACCTATAAGACCCAGTACGCGGATAAGATCGTCAGCACCCGCAAGGTGGGCTTGACGTACCTGCTCATGAACGAAAACAACGAATACTTGAAGGACGTGCGGGTGCGCAAGGCCATCGGCATGGCCATCGACGCGGACGCGATCATCCAGGGCATCTTCCTGGGCGACGCCACGCGGGAGAACGGCGTGATCCCCACCGGCATTTGGGGCCATAACGACGCGCTGGAGGGCTTCCCCTACGATCCCGACGGGGCCAGGGCCATGCTGAAGGAGGCCGGATACAAGGAAGGCGAGGTTCACTTCGAACTTGCCCTGGACTCCACCGCCAACACCAGCACCCAGCTGGTTTACGCCTTTATCAGCCAGCAGCTGGAAGCCGTGGGCATCCGGGCGGAGATCGTCAGCCATGAGCATTCCGCGTGGCTGGCCCTGCGTTCCTCCGGCGAAATGGATTCCTTC
>JAFSNT010000234.1 GCA_017443295.1 Clostridia bacterium | reverse complement strand
GTGAAAAGTGGAAAGTGAAAAGTGAAATTTTATATAGTCCGCGATAGCTGCCGCCGGGCATAACGCGAACAATTCAAATTTTCACTCTTCACTTTTTCACTTTCCACTTTTATTTGACGCAAAGTGTTCTTTACCTATCGCCTAAATCATTTACAATGCGCCCATCACCTTTGCCACGCTGTCCCGGATCACCAGAGAAGCGCGGCTGTCGGCGGGGGTGGGTTCCCGGTTGATGACCGCCAGGTTTTTGCCGCTGAAATATTGGAGGAAGGACGCGGCGGGTTCCACGGACAGGGAGGTGCCCGCCACGATGAGCGTATCGGCGTTGGAGATTTCCCGGCAGGCCCCCATGCACACGTATTTGTCCGGCGCTTCGCCGTAGAGTACCACGGAGGGCTTGATGACGCCGCCGCACTGGGGACAGCGGGGAATGCCCTTTGCTTCCATGACGGCGCGAAGGGGATAGAAAGCGCCGCAGTCCATGCAGGCGTTATCGTGGACGCTGCCGTGAATTTCGTACACCCGGCGGTTCCCGGCGGCTTTATGCAGGCCGTCGACGTTCTGGGTCACGATGCCCCGCAGGATGTCCCGCCGTTCCCATTCGTACAGCTTTTGGTGGGCGGCGTTAGGCCGGGCGTCGGGATACACCATATATTTCCGGTAGAAGGTGAAAAAGCGCTCCGGGTGCAGGTAGAAAAAGGACTTGCTCAGGATCATTTCGGGGGTGAGGCCCTCGAAATCCTCGGCGTACAGCCCCTCCGGCGAGCGGAAATCCGGGATGCCGCTTTCGGTGGACACCCCCGCCCCGCCGAAAAACACGACGCGGCGGGCTTTTTCAATGATTTTTCGCAGCGCGGCTGTGCTTTCCTCACAGGAAACACGGTCACACATTGTCTTTTTCGTGGGGCCAGCACTCATTCACGGCGCTGCCGTCCCGGTAGACGGCGTCCCCCTCCGCGGGCTGGGCGTCTTCCTCGGGGATACTGTCGCCCCAGTCCCTTTCCTTTTGCTGCTTTTTGATTTCGCTCATTGTTCCATGCCTCCCTTTTCCGTTTCCCGCGCCGCTTCAGTATGGGCGTTTTCCACCTTTTCCCGGGCGGCGGCGCACAGGAGAATATCCTTGATCAGCCCGTCCAGGGGAGAACCATCCCGATAATCGGCGGGCGCGAAATACCGGATGCGGTTTTCCCGCATCATCCGGTACACCTTTTCTCGGCTGCCCGTGTCCGGGTTGTATACGCCCACGGAGAAGCCGCCGTAGGTGTTCACCAGCTTCATGCAGGGAATGTCCGTATCGCTGTCGCCGATATAGACCATGTTGCGGAAGGGCACCCGCAACTGATCCGGGGGGAAGTATTCGTTCACGCCGGGGTCGTTTACGTCCAGGATGCCCTTTTCGATGCGGAACAGGAATTGGGTCTTGTTGGTAAAATTGACCACCTGGGCGGGCCAAATGGCGATGCCCCGGTCATTGTAGCAGAAAGCGCTGGCGTAGATCTTTTTAAACGCGCCGTTTTTCGCCGGTTCGGTGCCCTCGATCATTTCCTTGAGGCCGGAGGAAATGATATAGTGCTCCACGATCACGCCGTTTGCTTCCCCAAAGGCCCGCAGCCTGCCGAACCATTCGTTCACGCCCGGAAACAGGGCCATCTTGGCCCCGTAATCCATGAGCGCGGCCCGGCTGAACACGAAATGCCCCTCCGCCTCCCGCACCATTTTGTGCATGTAGGCCAGGTTCTGATCCATGTCGTGGGACACGGCGAAGGCGTCCGATTCCTCCCAGAACCGCGCCACGTCAAAACCCACGGACTGGATGAACCCCTGGGCCTGCATATCGTCCGGGGACAGGGTTTTGTCAAAATCATAGCAGATCGCCACCACGGGCAGGGCTTCCTTCCGTTCCCGGGGAAAAGTCATGGCTGACGCCTCCTTTCAGGCGGAGGAGAAAACTTTTTCTCATAAAATGCAAACGACGCTTTAAGTTAGAGTGGAGAGTTAAGAGTTGAGAGTTGAGATGATATAGTGATTATCACAAGAGAATCCTGCTTTGATTGACTATATAAATCTCAACTCTTCACGCTCAACTCTCAACTCTTTCACTTACTTGCTTACTCCGCCAAGGTGCCCATGGGGTCCCAGGGTTCCAGGGCGATGGGTTCCTGCCCCACGTACTCTGCCAGCTCGCCCAAATATTCCTTTTCGATGGCGGCCTGGAACACGTAAGCGTCGAACCAGGAATCGGAGCAGATGTAATAGCCCTTGTTCCCATGCTCGTCGCCCCAGCTGTTTTCGATCCTCCAGCGGGTGGGCTTGCCGTCTTCCAAATTCACGCCGGTGATCACCATGGCGTGATCCATGGCGGCGAAACCGTAATCGAGGCTGTCTTCCTTGGAAATGGTCAGGTCCAGGCCGGTGAGCAATTCGGCGTTGTAGCTCCGGTCGTCCCAGATGCCGTTGTCCCGGTCCCCGAACTTGCCCACGTCGCTGCCGAACCAGACCACCTTGCCCGCCTGAAGCTGGCGGATGATGGCGCCCTTCATTTCGTCCATGGTGATGTTCAGGTGCTTGACGATGTTTCCGCCCACCACGTTGCCCAGCATCTTGATGGTGAAGGTCTTGTGCCAGGGCTTGTCCTGGGTGGGAGCGTTGATCACGCTGACGGTCTCGTCCAGCAGGGAACCGACGTACTTTTCGCAGAAGCTCCGGGGCGTGAAGCCTTTTTCTGCGTGATACTGCTTATCCTTGTCCACATAGGAAAAATCAAAGGTCTTGGGCGGCTCGGTGTAGCAGGAGCAGAGGAAGCCGTAAATTTTCTCCAGCATGGCGGCCTTTTCCGCCTGAATGTCCGCTTCCTTCGCTCCGGCTGCCACCATTTTCCGCAGCTTGGCCGCGCAGATTTTCAGGTTGCGGTTCAGGACGTGGTTCATGTCCCGTGTGTTGGAGCTTTGGAAGGTTTCGTCGTATACGTCCTTGGGCACCACGCCATATTTGCGCACGATATTGGCGAACATGTCCCACTGGCCGCCATCGTGTACACCGGTGGCAAGGACGAAGGAAACCGTGCGGTCGTCCGTGGGCAGGGAGGCCGTTTCCAGCATGCATTCCAGGAAATAATTGGCCCGCTCGAACTTATCCCAGAAGGCTAAATAGCTCTGGGAAAGCTCAATATTTTCTAAGTTCAGCCGCTTGGCGATGCGTTCCCGCAGCACGTTGGTGGCGGCGAACAGCCAGCACCGGCCGCTGTGCTTCTGGTTGGTCACGGGCAGGGTGGGAATTACAATGGAAAACTTGTGCCGCATGGCGAAAGCGCCGACGGGAGAATAAGCCGCGTCGTTTACGCTGGCTTTCGATAAGGCCAACGTGGCGATCTGCCGGGCTTCGGAAGCATTGTAATGGTCAGACCAGGCGGCCAACTGTTCCTGGGTAATGGACGTTTTCTGCATAAAAATCATCCTCCGTGCAATCTCTGTTGATGAAAGCTATTATACCCCTTTGTTTTGCCGGGGACAAGCGGTAATCAACAGAATTTTTGTTATGTCAGCGGCATATGCGACAGACGCTTTACCTGATCCATTCGCTGATAGACAACGTCGATCACATGAACGCAGCTTCGTTCTTCGTCGATCCAGAAATAAAGATAATGCTTTCCCACCGTCATGCGGCGAACGCCGATGCTTCGCCAGGGTTCCTCCGGGGTCAGGGGGACGCGCTCCGGGAAATAGGCCAAAGCGCTGACCGTGTCCAGAATTCTTTCCAGCCAGCGAACTGCGGCGGCGTCATTGAACAGCTCACGCGCGATATAGGAAGCGATTTCATGAACCGCTTCCAGGGCGAAATCGGTCATCCTGACTTCATACTGTTTTTCGCTCATGGCTGAATTCCTCGATCATAGCGGACAGCGCTTCCGCCGCGGGTTTGGAGCGCCCGGCTTTCGCCTGGGCCAGTCCGGCGGACATACGCTGGTCAAATTCTTCCTTTGTCATTTCATCCAGCGCGCGGGGGCGGCGGGCCGCAAGGGTTGGCTTAAAGGGCATGCCCCGTTCCTGGATGATTTGCCGGTAAAACATATTGATTGCCGTGGAGGCCGGAATGCCAAGCTCCGCCATGATCGCTTCCGCCTGCTCTTTCACAGCCGGTTCCACTCTCGCTACCACATTTGCGCTCTTTAACGTCATAAAACACACCGCCTTTCAAAATCAATTATAGCATAATGTATAACGATCAGCAATACATTTTTAATAAGAAACCCCCGCCTCACATGGAAGCAGGGGGCAGGCAAGCGTGTGGAATCAGCCAACGACCTGGTAGCCCGCGTCGGTGACGGCTTTTTTCAGCACGTCGTCGGAAACGTTCTGGTTCAATGTCACCACGGCGGTGCCGGTTTCGTGGCTCACGTTGGCGCTGGCCACGCCGTCAATGGCTTCCAGGGCCTTCTGCACCCGGCCGGAGCAGTGCATGCACATCATGCCTTCGATTTTCAATGTCTTTTCCATGGTTTTTCTCTCCTTGATCTTGATTTTTTTATCCCGTTTCGCGCTGTACAGGTCAAAGAAATTGAGCCGCAGCGCGTTGGATACCACGCAGAAGCTGGACAGGCTCATGGCCGCCGCCCCGAACATGGGG
>JAFSNT010000233.1 GCA_017443295.1 Clostridia bacterium | reverse complement strand
GTGAAAAGTGGAAAGTGAAAAGTGAAGATCTGAACGGTCGTCACTATATCAGGCGACAGTGATTGTGGACTATATAAAATTCCACTTTCCACTTTTCACTTTCCACTTTATTTTGAAGGGGTGATGGTATGTCCGCCCGTTTTGCCAAGCAAGAAGAGCTTCCCCGGATCAACGAATTGAGGAAGCAGGTGAACGATCTGCACGTGGCCGGCAGGCCGGATATTTTCAAGCCCGGTTTTTCGGCGGAGCTGAGGGATCACCTTTTTACCATCTGGAACGATCCCAATCAGGAAATCGTGGTTTCAGAACGGGACGGCGTCGTTTGCGGCTTTGCCGTGCTGAACCACATCGTCAAGCCCGAAAACCCCTTTATGCACGTGCGGGACTTTCTGGATATCGACGAATTCTGCGTGGACGAAGCCTGCCGCCGCCAGGGGGTGGCCCGGGAAATGGTGGATTTTATCAAGGCTTTCGCCAAAGAAAAGGGCTATGCCAAAATTGAGCTGAACATGTGGGAATTTAATCAGGGCGCCCTGGCCTGCTATGAAGCCCTGGGCTTTACCACCTACCGGCGGTATATGGAGATGAGCGTATGAACAAAACGGGCACCCAAACAATCGAAACCGAAAGATTGATCCTGCGCAGGTTCAGGATCGACGACGCGGAGGATATGTTCCGAAATTGGGCTTCTGACCCGGAGGTGACCCAATACCTGACCTGGCCTGCCCATCCCAATGTGGATCTGACCCGCATGCTGCTGAACGACTGGATCCCCCGCTATGAAGACGGCGGGTATTTCAATTGGGCGATGAAATCCAAGGAAAACGGGCAGGTGATTGGCAATATTTCCGTGGTAACGCTATTGGAGGATATAGAGGCGGCGGAAATGGGCTATTGCATGGGTCGGGCTTACTGGGGCAGGGGCCTCATGCCGGAAGCGCTGAAAGCCGTGATGGATTACCTGTTTGGTACGGTGGGGCTGAACCGCATAGCCGCCGCCCATGACGTGAACAACCCCAAATCAGGCCGCGTCATGGAAAAGGCGGGGATGAAGCTGGAAGGCGTGCTGCGTCAGGCGGGGAAGAATAATACGGGTGTTTGCGACATGGTATGGCACGCCGCCCTGCGGAACGAATGGAAAAAGGAGGGTGCTGACCTATGATTTTCGGCATCGTGGGCTTAGGCCTCATCGGCGGCAGTTTAGCCCGGAGCATCAAGTTTCATTCCGGCCATACGGTGTACGGCGCGGACATCAACCAAACCGCGCTTTTGCAGGCCCGGATGGTGAACGCCGTCGACGGGGAGCTGACGGAGGAAAACTTGGGGGATTGCGACGTGACGCTGATCGCCCTGTATCCCCAGGCTTCCGTGGACTGGGCGCTGGCCCATTTAGACGTGTTCAAGCCCGGCAGTCTGGTCATTGATTGCTGCGGCGTGAAGCGGTACGTGTGCGACCGGCTGTATCCCGCTTTTCAGGGCAGTCAGGCCGTGTTCATGGGGGGCCATCCCATGGCGGGGCGGGAGCGCAGCGGCTTTTCTTACGCTCAGGACGATCTGTTTGAAAACGCCTCTATGATCTTAGCCCCCGCCCCCGGCACGGACGTGGAAACCGTTCGCCGGGCCAAGGAAATCTTTCTTTCTATCGGCTTTGGAAGGGTCAGGTTCACCACCCCAAAGGAACACGACGAAATGATCGCCTTCACCTCCCAATTGGCCCACGTGGTTTCCAGCGCCTACGTGAAAACGCCCCTGGCCCCCAAGCATAAGGGCTTTTCCGCCGGGAGCTTCAAGGATATGACCCGGGTGGCCCGGCTCAACGAAAACATGTGGACGGAGCTGTTTTTGGAAAACGACGACGTGCTTTTGGCGGAAACCCAGCATTTGATCGACCGGCTGACCGAGTACCGGGACGCCCTGAAGGATCGGGACGAAGAAAAACTGCGGCGGCTTTTAAAGGAAGGCCGGGAAATCAAGGAAGCATTGGAGGATTGACCATGGAGCGGGTGCGCATCGAAACCGAAAAGCCCTACGACGTGCTGATCGGGCCGGGGCTGCTGTCCCGCGCGGGGGAGGAAATCGCCAAGGTCGTGCGCCCCTGCCGCGCCGCTGTGATCACAGACGACACCGTGCGCATCCTGTACGGGGAAACGGTGGTGGACAGCCTGCAAAAGGCGGGCTTTGAAACGGAGATTTGGGCCTTTCCCCACGGGGAACAGCATAAAACCATGGACACCTTATCCGACGCCCTGGAATGGCTCGGCAGCGTCGAGCTATCCCGCTCCGATTTGGTGGTGGCCTTGGGCGGCGGCGTGCCCGGCGATTTGGCGGGCTTCGCGGCGGCGGTCTACAACCGGGGCATGCGGTTCGTTCAGATTCCGACGACCTTATTGGCCGCTGTGGATTCCTCCGTGGGCGGCAAAACGGCGGTGGACCTGCGGGCGGGCAAAAACATGGCCGGGGCCTTCCATCAGCCTGAACTGGTGCTGTGCGATACCGATGTGATCCGCGCCCTGCCCCCGGAACTCAAACGGGACGGCCTGGCCGAAATGCTGAAATACGGCGTGCTGATCGACCCGGACTTGTTCAATGTGCTTCACACCAGCGCCTGGGAAAAGCGCATGGAGCAGGTCATCGCCCGGTGCGTGTCCATCAAGCGGGACTACGTGTTAGGGGACGAAAAGGACAACGGAAAGCGCCAGTTTTTGAACTTGGGCCACACCTTCGGCCACGCGGTTGAACTCTGTTCGGGCTTTACCCTGACCCACGGCCAGGGGGTGGGGGTCGGCATGGTCATGGCGGCCCGGGCGGCGGGCATGGAACCAGAAGCCGTTGAGGAAGCCTGCCTTGCCTGCGGCCTGCCCATCCGCGTTCCCTATGGGGCGCGGGAATTGACCGCGGCGGCGCTCCACGATAAAAAGCGCCGGGGCGGGAAAATCACCCTGGTGCTGCCGGAAGCCATCGGGAAATGCTGCCTGAAAACCATTGATATTTCCGAGCTGCCCGTTTACTTTGCGAAAGGCACGGGGGAAACGCCATGAATGTAACGGTTTATCCTGGCTCGCTTCACGGCGGCGTCACGGCCCCGCCCTCCAAATCCCACGTGCATCGACTGCTCATCGCCGCCGCCCTGTGCGAAAACGAAACGGGCATTGCCTGTCCGGGGGAAAATGAGGACATTGCCGCCACCGTCCGCTGCCTGAAAGCCCTGCATGCGGAAATCACCCGGGCGGGGGATTTGTACCGGGTTTGCCGAAAGGCGCCGCTGTTTCACCTTTCCGCCGGGGACGCCCTGGACTGCGGCGAAAGCGGCTCCACCCTGCGGTTTCTTTTGCCCCTCTGCGCGGCCTTGACTGATTCCGCCCTGCTGACGGGCCGGGGCCGATTGCCCAGCCGCCCCAACGGGCCGCTGCTGGAGGTTTTGCGAACTCACGGGGCGAAGATCGACGGCGATTTCCTGCCCCTGACCGTAAACGGCGGCCTCCAGCCGGGGGATTTTTCCCTGCCGGGGAACATCAGCAGCCAATACTTTACCGGATTGTTATTTGTTCTGCCGATGCTGAACGACGACAGCACTTTAATGTATACCTCGCCCCTGGAATCCATGCCCTACGTAGATTTGACCTTATCGGTGCTGCGGCAGTTCGGCATTCGCATCGAAGATACGGAAAACGGCTGGCGTATCCCCGGCAATCAGCGATATACTTCCCCCGGCATCGTGGAAGCGGAGGGGGATTGGAGCGCCGCCGCCTTCTGGCTGGGGGCAAATTGCTTAGGCAACGCCGTCACGGTGGAAGGGCTGACCCGTTCTTCCTGCCAGGGGGACAAGGCCATTGAAAAATTGCTTTCCCGCGTCGGCGGCGAGATCGACGTGACCGACACCCCGGACTTGATGCCTATTCTATCCGCCGTGGCCGCCGCCCTGCCGGGGAAAACCACCCGCGTCACCGGCGCGGCCCGCCTGCGTTTGAAGGAATCGGATCGAATCGCCGCCATGGCGCGGACCATCCGGGCATTGGGCGGAAACGCGGAGGAACTGCCGGACGGGCTGGTGATTTTCGGCGCGAAGCTGCAGGGCGGCACCGTGTACGGCATGAACGACCATCGGGTGGTCATGAGCGCCGCCGTCGCCGCCACGGCCTGCGAAAACCCCGTGACCATCCTCGGGGCGGAGGCGGTCAGCAAATCCTATCCCCATTTCTGGCGGGATTTTGAAGCGTTGGGAGGGCACATTCATGGCTGATTTCACCATCGGGGACAGGCTGAAAGTCACCCTGTTCGGCCAGTCCCACGGCCCGGCCATCGGCTGCGTCATCGACGGCTTTCCGGCGGGAAAGCGCGTGGACTGGGACGCGGTGAGCTTTTTTCTGGCCCGCCGCGCGCCGGGGCAGAACGCCTGGAGTACGCAGAGGAAGGAAGCCGACGCGCCGGAAATCCTGTCCGGCCTGAACGAAGCGGGCCTCACCTGCGGCGCGCCCCTCGCCGCCGTGATTCGGAACACCAACCAGCATTCCGGCGATTATCCCGATTTGCTGAACGTGCCCCGGCCCGGCCACGCGGATTTTGCGGCGGGCGTGAAGTACGGCCCCGCCTGGGATTACCGGGGCGGCGGGCAGTTTTCCGGGCGGCTGACGGCTCCTTTATGCTTTGCCGGGGCGCTGTGCCTGCAATATTTGGCAGAAAGAAACATCCGCATTGCCGCCCACATCGCCCGCGTCGGAAACGTGTTTGATAAAGCGCCGGACACCGTACATCCCCAATTCCCCCTGTATGAAGCCGGGGCCTTTCCTGTGATCGACCCGGAAAAGGGCAGGGCTATGCAGGCGGAAATTGAAGCCGCCAAACAGGCGGGGGACAGCGTGGACGGGGCGGTTCGCTGCGTCGTCACCGGCTTCCCGGCGGGCGTCGGCGGGCCGTACTTCGGCGGACTGGAGGGAAAGCTCGCACAGGCGCTGTTCGGCATTCCCGCCGTGAAGGGCGTTCAGTTTGGAGACACCCAGCCCCACGGCAGCGAGAACAACGACGCTTTCCGCATGGAAAATGAATCTGTTTGCACCGTCACCAACCACTGCGGCGGCATCTTAGGCGGCATTTCGATCGGCATGCCCCTGCACTTCACCGTATCCTTCAAGCCCACCCCCTCCATCGCCAAGGCACAGCAAACCGTGGATTTGAAAGCCATGCAGGAAACGGAAATGAATCTCCGGGGCCGCCACGACCCCTGCGTGGTGCCGCGCGCCGTGCCCGTGGTGGAGGCCGTGACCGCCATCATCCTCACCGATTTACTTTTGCAAGGAGCGTAATATGGAATTGAATTTGCAGGACATCCGGGGCCAGCTGGATCAGATCGACGATCAGCTGATCGACTTATTCGCCCGCCGCATGCGGCTGGTTTCCGACGTGGCGGCCTACAAAAAGGAAAACGGCCTGCCCATCCTGGATTCCGGCCGGGAACGCCAGATCATCAACCGGGTTTCCCTGGCTGCCGGGGAGGATTTGGAGCATTACGCCAAGCTGCTGTATCAAACGCTGTTCAGCGTCAGCCGGGCGTATCAGGCCCAGCAATTGCTGCCCAAGTCCACCCTGATGGCCGAGCTGGAGCGGGCGGCGGAAAACGTGCGGCCCCGCATGCCGGGGCGGGTCATGGTGGCCTGCCAGGGCACGGAAGGGGCCTATTCCCAGAAAATTACCGACCGGATGTTTGAGTTCGCCGACATCCTGTATATGAACACCTTCAACGACGTGTTCAACGCCGTGGAAAAGGGCATGTGCCCCTTCGGCGTGCTGCCCATCGAAAACAGCACCGCCGGTTCCGTCACCCAGGTGTACGATTTGATGGAAAAGCATCATTTCCACATCGTCAGGGCCGCCCGCCAGCGCATCGACCACCGGCTGCTGGCCCTGCCCGGCGTGAAGCTGGAGGATATTCGGGAAGTGGCCTCCCACGAACAGGCCCTGCGCCAGTGCGGCGCGTTCCTGGCCGCCCATCCCCAAATCAAGGTGACGGCCATGGAAAACACCGCCAAGGCCGCCGCCTTCGCCGCGGCCTCCGGCCGGCGGGATTTGGCCGCCATCGCTTCCCAGGAGTGCGCCCAGCTCTACGGCCTGGAAACCCTGTCCGACGCCATCACCGATACGGGCAACAACGCCACCCGCTTTATCTGCATCGCCAAGGATTTGACGGTGTACGCCGGGGCCAACAAAATTTCCCTCATGCTCAGCGCCGCCCACCGGCCCGGCTCCCTGTACCGGCTGCTATCCCATATTTCCGTCATGGGCGTGAACCTGACCAAGCTGGAAAGCCGTCCCATCCCCGGCAAGGATTTTGAATTCCGCTTCTTCTTCGATATTGAGGCGTCTATTCTTGATCCCGCCGTTCGGGCGCTGATGGAGCAGCTCAAGCAGGATTCGGATCAGTTCGTGTTCTTAGGCAACTATGAGGAGATGCGGTAAATGGAGTACGGCTTGATCGGCGAGCGCTTGGGCCACAGCTATTCGCCCCAAATCCACCGCGTGTTCGGGGATTACGATTATCAATTGTACCCCATGACCGGAGAGCAATTGCGGGAAACGCTGAAAGGCCGGGATTTCAAGGGCCTGAACATCACCATCCCCTATAAGAAAGACGTGCTGCCCTTCTGCGACGAAGTTTCCGGCACCGTGCGGGAGGTTGGCAGCGCCAATACCCTCTATTTCCGGGAAGGGAAGCTCTGCGCGGAGAACACCGATCTGCC
>JAFSNT010000232.1 GCA_017443295.1 Clostridia bacterium | reverse complement strand
GCCCCACCCTGTACAGCGCCCTGGGCATCTACCTGCCCCTGATCACCACCAACTGCGCGGTGCTGGGCGTTGCCACCCTGAACATGAACAACGCTTACGGCCTGCTCCAGTCCGTGCTGAACGGCACCTTCTCCGCCTTAGGTTTCCTGCTTGCCATCGTGCTGATGGCCGGCGTGCGCGAGCGGCTGGAGAGCAGCAAAATCCCCGCCTGCATGAAGGGCTTCCCCATCACCCTGGTTTCTGCCGGGCTGATGGCCGTGGCCTTCATGGGCTTCCAGGGCTTGGTATAAGGAGGGAAACGAGCAATGACCATTCTGTATGCCGGTATCCTCTTAGCGGCGCTGGGGATCATTTTCGGCGCGGTGCTGACCTTTGCCAGCAAGAAATTCCACGTGGAAGTGGATGAACGCGTGGCCCAGGTGCGCGAGTGCTTAGGCGGCGCGAACTGCGGGGCCTGCGGCTATCCCGGCTGCGACGGCTTTGCCGCCGCCGTCGTTAAGGGCGAAGCGCCCATCAACGGCTGCGCCCCCGCCGGTGAAAAAGGCGCGAAAGCCATCGGCAAAATCATGGGCCAGGAGGCGGCCGTGGGCGAAAAGCTGGTCTGCCGCGTCCTCTGCCAGGGCGCTGCCGGTATCGCCAAGGATCGCTATGAATACGACGGCTACCAGAGCTGCGCCACCGCCGCGGGCCTGGCCGGCGGCCCCAAGGACTGCCGCTTTGCCTGCCTGGGCTTAGGCGACTGCATGGATAAGTGCGCTTTCGGCGCCATCTCTATGGAAAACGGCCTCTGCAAGGTGGACCCCGAAAAGTGTACCGCCTGCGGCGCCTGCGTCAAGGCCTGCCCCCGCGGCGTGCTGAAGCTGCTCCCCGTCAGCGCCAACGTGATCGTGCGCTGCCGCAACAGCGACACGGCCCGCGTCGCCCGTGCCGTCTGCATGGACGCCTGCATCGGCTGCGGCCGCTGCAAAAAGGAGTGCCAGCACGAAGCCATCACCGTGGAAAACGGCTTCGCCCGCATCGACCCCGACAAGTGTACCCGCTGCGGCGCCTGCGCCGCCGTGTGCCCCTGCAAGTGCATCACCATTGGATAAGTTTTTCTGGGGGAAACCATTCTTTGGGGGCCAAAGAATGGTTTCCCCCTTTCCGCGACCTCAATAGTCGCAACTCCCCTTCATGGGGAGATTGCTCCTTTTCGGTCGATCTCACCGCCGATTTGTTTTCCGCCACTGGCGGAAATCGGCGGTTCGTCCCCTTCCAAGAAAGCCACAAGAAAAAACGCATTGTTCTACAACAAAACGGATGGAAGCAAAAATCCATCCGTTTTGTTGTATTTATTCAGTTTCAAACAGTATACAGATACCGGCAGATATTGATTTCCTGTCCCTGATAAGGGCCGATCCCTTCAAACAGCTTGGCAAAGCCGCATTTTTCCATCACCCTGCGGGATGCGTAATTCTCCGCCACACAGATGCCGATGATCTGGTTCAGGTGATGTTCCTTCATCATCACCGGCAGGAAGGCCCGTACCGCCTCGGCGGCGTAGCCCTTGCCCGTATAGGCTTTGGCGATGTGGTAGCCAATTTCCCAGCCTTCCTCCACCGGCACCAGCTGCACATAGCCGATATTGGTTTTGTCCCCTTTCAGCAGCACCGGGTACACGAACGGCCCTTCATTCCCGCCGTACCGGGACATGAGGAATTCCACCGTCTCCCGGGCTTCCTCCGCCGTTTCAAATACCTCGTCCGGCACGAACCGGCGGTTGTCTTCATCCAGGGAATTTTTATGCACGTCCTCCGCCATTTCCATGGTGAATTCCGTGATCGTCAATCGTTCCGTTTCGATGGAAAGCATCGTTTTCCCCTCTCCTTATCCCCACAGCACCGCCAGGGCGGGCACCATCTGCTTTTTCCGGGACACTACGCCCTTGAGGAACACGTGGGTGCCCTCGATCGCTCCCAAATTGAACGCCTGCCGGATGATTTCTTTATCGCCCAGGAACAGCAGCTCCGTGCCCTCCCGCAGCACGTCGGTGATCATGAGCAGCATCATGTCATACTGCTTATCCTGCTTCACCTTTTCCATTTCCGCCAAAAATTCGTCCCTGCGCAGCAGCATATGCTCGGAATCCATGGTGGTGATCTGGCTGATGCCGATCTTGTGATCCGCCAAATGGAATTCCTTAAAGTCCGTTTTCAGCAGGGTGATGGCGTCCTTATCCGCGTTGCTGGCGGAAAACACTTCCTTGCCCAGGGCCTCCAGGTCGATCCCCGCGATGCGGGCCAGGCGCTCGGCAATGCGTTTATCCCGGTTGGTGGTGGTGGGCGATTTGAACATGACCGTGTCGCTCACGATGGCCGCCGCCATGAGGCCCGCCATCTTTTCGCTGGGCATGAGGCCGTGTTCCTGGTACATGGTGGCCACGATGGTGGTGGTGGAGCCAACCGGTTCGTTGCGCATGAACACGGGATAGCCGGTCTGCACGTCCGCCAGCCGGTGGTGGTCGATGATCCCCACCAGCTCCGCCTGATCCAGCCCCGGCACGGACTGGCCCAGTTCGTTATGATCCACCAGCACGATGCGCTTGCGCCGGGGGCGCAGCAGGTGGAACCGGCTCAGGGTGCCGATCACCCTGTCGTTTTCATCCAGCACGGGATAACTGCGGTAGCGGCTCTGCAGCACGGCGTCCCGCACGTCGTCCAGGAAATCTTCTTCATGGAAGCACACCAATTCGTCCTTCTTGGCGATGCGGCTCACGGGCGTGGCCTGGTACAGCATCCGCGCCGCCCGCCAGGCGTCGTGGGGCGTGGAAATGATGCAGGTGGAGGAAGAAAAGCCGTGGTATTTTTCCGCTAAGCTGCTCTGGCACAGGATAATGCAGTTGGCCTTCAGCTCCAAGGCCCTTTCCACCACGTTTTGCTGCTCGCCGCAGATCACAACGGCCCCCTCCTTCACACCCCGCAGGGGTTCGTTGGGCGTGGGCAGGGCGATCACCACCTCGCCGGAGATAAAATCGAACACGTTGTCGTGCTGGTTGAGGATGTGGCCCTCCAGCGCGGACAGCACGTTGAACACCGGCGCGTCCTGCAGCACGGGCACCTCGATGGCCCGCATATCGCTTTCGGCAATGCCCCCGGCGGTGACCATGCCCAGCAGCGTCCCGTCCTCATGGGTCACGGGCAGGGCGCTCAGGTTGGGATTTTCCCGCATGATCTCCCAGGCGTGGCTCACGGGCACGCTGCCGCCCAGCCTCGGGGGCCGGTCAAAATCAATATCCTTCACCTGGGTGCGCACGGTGGAAATCAGCATGGGCGGCTGAAACCCGAAGCGCTTGAGCAAAAAACTGGTTTCGTCGTTGGGATGGCCCAGCCGGGCGGGGACATAATCGTTTTCGCCTAAGGTGTTGCACAGGGCGGCGTAAGCCATGGCGGAAATAATGGAATCGGAGTCCGGGTTGCGGTGTCCGCACACAAAGGTCGTAGGCTGCACAGGCGACTCCCCCTTTCATACGTTTTCATTGTAAATGCGCGCGGCTGAAAAATCAATACCGGATGGGGCTTTAATTGTTATATTTATATGAAAAAAAGCAAGAAACCCTTGCGTTTCCGGCCTTCGCAGGGTACAATAGGATAGTATGGACGATTGGCTTTTTTTGTTGGAAACCGTTCGGACTTCCTGGACGGCGGCGGGAAAACCCTCCCGCGTGACGGTGGCCGTATCCGGCGGGGCGGACTCCGTGGCCCTGCTGCAAGCCCTCCATGCCCTGTCCGGGGAGGAAGGCATTTCCCTCACCGCCGCCCACGTGGATCACGGCCTGCGGGAAAGCGCGGCGCTGGACGCGGAATTTGTGCGGGACATGTGCTTTAGGCTGGGCGTTCCCTGCCGGGTGTACCGGGTGCAGGTACAAGGCAAAAGCGAGGACGCCGCCCGGAATGCCCGCTATGAAGCCCTGCGGGAAGCGTGCTTAGAAAACGGCACGGTGGTCTTAGCCCTGGCCCACCACCAAAGGGATCAGGCGGAAACCGTGCTGCTGCACCTGTTCCGGGGCAGCGGCGGCGGGGGCTTATCCGCCATGGCGGAAAGCTCCTGGCGGGGCTGGCCGGAAAGCGGGGGCCTGCTGCTGTGGCGTCCTCTGCTCTCCGTATCGCCCGAAATCATTCGCGCCGCCCTCCGGGAGCGGGATATTCCCTGGCGGGAGGACGAAACCAACGCCGGGGACGCTTACCTGCGCAATTATATCCGCCATCAGGTGCTGCCCGCCGTCGCGGCCCGCATCCCCAAGGCGGAGGAGGCCATGGGCCGCGCCGCGAAAATCCTTTCGGAAGAGGAAGCCTACTTCCGCCATGAAGCGAAGCTGTTTCTGGAACGGGATAACAACGCCTGCCTGTACGATCCCTGCCGTTGGATTCGATACATTCCGCTTGCGCGGCTGCATCCCGTCCTGCGGCGGCACGCGCTAAGGCTTGCCTGCCCGGTCACGCTGGACTTTGAAACCACGGAAAGGCTATCCGCCCTCTCCCCCGGCGAAAGCATGAATCTGCCCGAGGGCTGGCGGGCAGAGTGTTCCCGGGAATACCTGCATTTTCTTCCCCCGGAAGGACGGGAAATCCCGCCCGCGCTCCCCATGCCCGGCACGCTGATTGTCCAGCCCTGGAACGGGGAAACGGGAG
Source organism: Clostridia bacterium (assembly GCA_017443295.1). GTDB lineage: Bacteria > Bacillota > Clostridia > Christensenellales > Aristaeellaceae > RUG563. Next base: position 1,655 of record JAFSNT010000232.1, on the reverse strand, counting down.
ACGGAATCCGCACTCAGGCCATAAAAAGAAGCGTGTTTGAGCAATGCCGCCAGCGGAATTGGGAGCCGGGAGACCGGATTCATCCCCTTGGCGCGAAGGGCAGCAAGTCCATGCAGGATTATTTCGTGGACAAAAAGCTCCCCCGCCCCTTCCGGCGCTATGTACCCCTGCTGTGCATGGGTGAAAAGGTGGTTTGGGCCGTCGGCGTGGGCGCTTCGGAGGAAGCCAGGGTTTCCCCCGGCGACGACGCTGTGCTGCTTTCTTATGAAGGATTCCTGCCGGGCGCGGCATCCTGTCCGCCCGTTCAAAATAACGACAGATAAAGGAGAAAAGGTATGGATACAAACGCCGTGCTGTATCAGGACCTGGATCGCATTCTGGTGACCCGTGAAGAAATCGCCAAATCCGTAAAAGAATTGGGGCAAAAGCTGACGAAGAAATTTCGGGGGGAAAGCCCGGTGTTCGTGTGCATCCTGAAAGGGGCCAGCGTGTTCTTCACCGACCTGATCCGGGAAATCGACGTGCCGCTGACCACGGATTTCATGGTGGTTTCCAGCTACGGCAGCAGCACAAAAACCACCGGCGTGGTCAAGCTCGTCAAGGATCTGGACAAGCCGGTGGTGGGCAAGCACGTGGTGCTGGTGGAGGACATCGTGGACAGCGGTATGACGCTTTCCTACCTCAAAAAGGAGTTCACCAACCGGGAAGCGGCCTCCGTATCCATCGTGACGCTGCTGGACAAGCCCGCCCGGCGCAGGGTGGAGCTGACCGTGGACTATTCCTGCTTCAACATTCCCGACGCTTTCGTGGTGGGCTACGGCCTGGACTTTGACGAAAAATACCGCAACCTGCCGGACATCGGCGTGCTGCATCCTAAGATCTACGAAAAACAGGAAGGATGAAAAAACGCCGGAAAAACGGCGGAACCGCTGTTTCTTTCGCGCGGTTTATGGTATAATCATATTCTGATTCACGGAATTTTAGGAGGACAGAATTTTGCGAAAAGTTTCTCGCGGGCTGATCGGCTACGTTATCATGATCGCGGCGTTTATTTTCCTGATCGTGGTATTGTCCGGCGGGGCCAACACGGTGGATAAGCGCATCGAGTATCCCGAGCTGCTGCAATTGATCGAAAACGACAAAGTCGACCGGGTATCCATTCGGGGCTACAATCTGGTGGGGCGTCTGAAAGACAGCCGCATTTCCCGGTCCGATTATCCTTCCAAGGCCTATGACTTTGAAACCACCATCGGCCCGGATTTTTACGATACTGTGCTGACCATGCGGGCTAACCGGCTGGGCAAGGATATTCAAAGCGTGTCCGTGCAGGATTTGGGCTTTGAATTGGAATACCTGGCTCCCGTCTCCACGCCCTGGTATTTGGAGCTGCTGCCTTACCTGATCCCCGTGGTGCTGCTGATGGTCATGTGGTGGTACATCATGCGCCAGCAGACCGGCGGCGGCGGACGGGTGATGAACTTCGGCAAATCCAAGGCCGCCATGGTGGATCCCAGCAAAAACAAGGTGACGTTTGCGGAGGTCGCGGGCGCGGAGGAAGAAAAGGAAGAGCTGAAGGAAATCGTTGATTTCCTGAAGAACCCCAAGCATTATGTGGACTTGGGCGCACGCATCCCCAAGGGCGTGCTGCTGGTGGG
>JAFSNT010000231.1 GCA_017443295.1 Clostridia bacterium | reverse complement strand
TCGTGGCGCAGATCGTACATATACCGGTTATCGTCGTCGATGAAAATGACGTCTCCCTTGTGTTCCTTGATGGCGTCATTGGCCTGATCCAGAATCCGCTTGGTTTTGCCGGAACCTTTCTTGCCGTGAATCACCTGTATCATGGGAAAAACCCCCTTTGCTTGTTTTGATACATCCATTATACCTTATCTTCCGCTAAATTACCAGCATTATTTTTCGCGGCGCTGTTTGTATAGAAAAAAGGGTTACCAATCACCTTTTTTGAAAGCGACCAAGCAGCACTACCAGCAGGGGGTGTCGGGGGAACTCCCCCGACTGTAATCCGCAGGCGGCGGCGTGTACGTCGCCGAGGAGCAACCGAAGGTTGTTTCCATTCAGCGTTAGCTGAATGGAAAAAAAGGGAGGCCCCGCCGGAAAAAGCGGATCCTCCCTTTTCGCGCGACGCCGCGCGGCAGAGCGTCAATAGCCCCAGTATTCAAGGCACGTCTTGCGGATATAGCCGTAATCTCCCGTGCGGTCGCAGCGGACGTACGCGTAATTCTTGCTTGCGTCCCAATCAATGATCTCGATCAGTTCTCCGTTGTTGTACCGGCCCAAATTCCTGCCGTTGGAGCTGCTGGGTTCGCTGTACAAATAGCAGTATCCGTTTGGCTTGGTGCTGTTCACGATGTACCAATCGGAGCCGAGCCGGGAAACGGGCTTCAGCGCGTAGTCGTGGATATAGCCGTAATTCCCGTCGGAGCAGTACACGTAATACCAATCGTCGGTATAGTAAATCACGCCGACGTATTCGCCGTTATTGTGGCGGCCCAGGTTTTTGCCGTAGGTGGAGCTGGGCTGGTCGTACAGGTAGCAGTAGCCGTTGGGAGCCTGACTCGCCACCTCGTACAAGCTGTAATTATAGATGCTGTCCGCCAGCGCGGCGGGAACCAGCGCCATTAGCAGTACGGCCAGAAGCAGCAGCGATACGATTTTCCTCATGGTTTCTTCCTCCTTTTTCAGTATCGAGAAAAACCCGGTTCTTTCCCGCGTTCAAAGCACTCGTCTGGTACTATTATAATCGGAACGGCGATCAAAAACAATAGCGGAGGATGTAAAATTTTTCTTTTAGCGCGCCAGAATCGCGTCGATGGCATCCAGTTCTTCTTTTGTGAAAGAGGGGCCGTTGACGGCTTCGATGTTGTCCAAAATCTGCTGGGGACGGCTGGCCCCGATCAGGGCGGAGGTGACCACTTCGTCCCGCAATACCCATTGCAGCGCCATTTGGGACAGCTTCTGCCCGCGCTTCTGCGCCAGCTCGTTCAGGGCGCGGATGACGGCGAGCTTTTCTTCCGTGATGGCGTCGGGCTTTAGGAAGCGCGGGTCGTGGCCCGCCCGGGAATCGGCGGGGATGCCGTTCAGATACCGGTCGGTGAGCAGGCCGCCGGACAGGGGAGAGAAGCAGATGCAGCCCACCTTTTCCTCCCGCAGCACGTCGGTCAGCTCGTCCTCGATCCAGCGGTTCAGCATGGAATAACTGGGCTGATGGATCAGGCAGGGGGTGCCCAATTGCCGCAGGATGGCGATGGCCTTCCTGGCCTGTTCCGGCTTATAGTTGGAAATGCCCACGTACAGCGCCTTGCCGGAACGCACGATATGATCCAGGGCGGCCATGGTTTCTTCCAGGGGCGTGTCCGGGTCGGGGCGGTGGTGGTAGAAAATATCCACATAATCCACGTGCATGCGTTTCAGGCTTTGGTCGATGCTGGCGATCAGGTATTTCCGGCTGCCGAAATTGCCGTAGGGGCCGGGCCACATATCGTACCCCGCTTTGGTGGACAGGATCAGCTCGTCCCGGTAGGGCTTCCAGTCCCGGTCCATATGGATGCCGAAATTCCGCTCGGCCTCGCCGTAGGGCGGCCCGTAGTTGTTGGCCAAGTCGAAATGGGTGATGCCGTGGTCAAAGGCGGTGCGCAGGATGCTCTGCTGGGTCTCAAAGGGCGTGATGGCCCCGAAATTGTGCCACATGCCTAAGGAAAGCATGGGCAGCTTGATCCCGCCCGCTCCACAGCGGCGGTACTGCATTTGATCATATCGGTTTTCAGCGGCGATGTAGGACATCTTATCCTCCTAATTAACAAATGAAGGAACGAGGCAGGGGGCTTCTTCAGCCCCCTAAACCCCTGAACCAAGGGCCTTCGGCCCCTGGACTCCCCTAATCAAAGTTGCTGCGTTGGGAAACACAGGCAACCTTTGCTTGCCACGCTGGGGTTTACGGAAGTTTGAGAGCTTCTGGCAACGAGCTTTGATCCGTCCCCTCCAAGCAACAGCGGGAAGCAAGCTGTCGCGACACATTAAGTAATATCCGCAGGAGAGGGTCCAGGGAGATCATCTCCCTGGCGCAGGGTTTGGGGCCGCGGAGGCCCCAGAGTTAAGCACCGATAAACAAGGAAAACCATTTTGACCCCTTGCGGAATCAAAATGGTTTTCCATATGTTTAAGAATTACTTGGTGTACTTTTCGCGCTTCTGGTAGTGGGTATGCAGCAGCTTGTGGGCCTTGTGGCCGTTGGGCTCGCCAAGATACTCGTCGTACAGCTTCTTGATCTCGGCGTTCTCGTGGCTCTTGCGCTTGGGCTTATTGGCGTCTTCGCCGTACAGGGCCTTGGCGCGTTCCACGCGGGGATCGCAGGTCATCTTCACCTGGGAGGGCACGATGGGCTGACCGCCGCCGGTAACGCAGCCGCCGGGGCAGGCCATGACCTCGATGAAGGTGTAGTTCTTTTCGCCGGAGCGCACCATATCCAGCAGCTTGCTTGCAGCGCCGGTGGAATGGGCCACGGCCACGGACACGGGCAGGTCGCCCACCTGAACGGTGGCTTCCTTGATGCCCTCCACGCCGCGGACGGCGGTGAAGTTCACGTCTTCCAGGGTTTCGCCGGTGATGGTCTCGTAAGCGGTACGCAGGGCCGCTTCCATCACGCCGCCGGTAGCGCCGAAGATGACGGCAGCGCCGGTGGATTCGCCGCACAGGGGATCAAAGTCCTCGTCGGGCAGGTTCACGAAGTCGATGCCCGCTTCCTTGATCATCCGGGCCAGCTCGCGGGTGGTGATAACAGCGTCCACGTCCGGATAGCCGGTGCCGGCCAGCTCTTCGCGGTCCGCCTCGAACTTCTTGGCGGTGCAGGGCATGACGGACACGGTCACGATATCCTTGGGATCAATGCCCGCTTTTTCGGCGTAGTAGCTCTTGATGATGGCGCCTAACATCTCATGGGGAGACTTGCAGCTGGACAGGTTGGGCAGGAAGTCCGGATAGTAGGTTTCGCAGAACTTGATCCAGCCGGGGGAGCAGGAGGTGATCATGGGCAGCACGCCGCCCTCCTTCACCCGATGCACCAGCTCGGTGGCTTCCTCCATGATGGTCAGGTCCGCGCCGAAGTCAGTGTCGAACACCTTGTCAAAGCCCATGCGGCGCAGGGCGGCGGCCAGCTTGCCGGTGACGGAGGTGCCCATGGGCAGGCCGAATTCTTCGCCCAGGGCGGCGCGCACGGCGGGAGCGGGCTGCACGACCACGTGCTTGGCGGGGTCGGCCAGATAGTCCCAAACCTTCTTGGTTTCGTCCTTCTCATACAGCGCGCCCACGGGGCAGGCGGTGATGCACTGGCCGCAGTTGATGCAGGGCATGTCGGCGAGCTTTAAGTTCCAGGGGGATTCGATGGCGGTCACGAAGCCGCGGTTCACCGCGCCGATGACGCCCACGTTCTGCACCTTGGAGCAAACGGCCACGCAGCGGCGGCACAGGATGCACTTGTTGTTGTCGCGCACGATGGAGGGGCTCACATCGTCGATGTCATAATGGTTCTGCTTGCCGGCGTACTTGTCACCGTTTTCCACGCCCAGCTCGCGGCAGAGCTGCTGCAGCTCGCAGTTGGTGGACCGGATGCAGGACAGGCACTTCTGCTCGTGGGCGGACAGGACCAGCTCCAGCAGGTTCTTGCGGTACTCGCGGATCTCGGGGGTGTTGGTCTTCACGTTCATGCCTTCGCTCACGGGCAGCACGCAGGCGGCCTGCAGGGCGCGGCCCCCAGCGTTCACCACGCACATGCGGCACGCGCCGATGGCGTTGACGTCCTTAAGGTAGCACAGCGTGGGGATGTTGATACCGGCCTGCTTGGCGGCCTCCAGAACGCTGGTGCCGGCAGGGACGGAAACCTTCACATTATCAATGGTAAGGTTGATCATCTGTTCCATTTCTTTTTC
>JAFSNT010000022.1 GCA_017443295.1 Clostridia bacterium | reverse complement strand
AATTCATCCTCGCTGGGGATCACAGGCACCAGGGCCCGCTCCGCCAGGGCGCCGTGGCCGATCTCCCGGCGGTTGGGGCTGCGCAGGCGGCCCGCTTCGCCGGTGGCGTAGGAAGGCATGTTGTACTGGTGCATGTAGCGCTTGGTCTTTTCGTTGGACAGGCCGTCCAGTTCCTGGGCCTCGCTGACCATGCCCAGGGTGGTGATGGTCAAAGCCTGGGTTTCGCCGCGGGTGAACACGGCGCTGCCGTGGGTGCGGGGCAGCACGCCCACTTCGCACCAGATGGGCCGCACTTCGTCCACCTTGCGGCCGTCGGGACGGATGCCCTGCTGCAGGATCTTCTTGCGCATGACCTCTTTGCCCAGGTAATACAGGGCGTCGGCCACTTCGCCTTCCCTGCCGGGGAAGATGTCGGCAAAGTGCGCGGCCACGTCGGCGGATACTTCCGCGTCGCGGGCCTGGCGTTCCTTGCGCACGTAGGTGGAATAAATGTATTCGCACTTTTCCAAAGCGTATTCGCGCACGGCGGCCTTCACGTCGTCCCCGGTGGTGATCAGGGGGAATTCGGACTTGGGCTTGCCGATTTCAGCGGTGATCTTTTCCTGGAATTCCACCAGCTGCTTGATGAAGTCATGGCCGTAGAGAATGGCGTCCATCATGGCGTCTTCGGATACTTCCTTCGCGCCCGCTTCCACCATCATGATGGCGTCCTTGGTGCCCGCCACGGTGACGTGCATATCGGAAGCCGCTTCCTGGGCCTCGGTGGGGTTGATGACGAACTGGCCGTTCACCCGGGCCACCACCACGGCGGCGGTGGGGCCGCCCCAGGGGATGTTGCTCACCATCAGGGCGATGGAGGAACCTAACATGGCGGGGAATTCCGGCGGGGTGTCGGGATCCACAGACAGGGTCTGGGCCACCACCTGCACGTCGTTGCGCATGCCCTTGTTGAACAGGGGGCGCAGGGGACGGTCGATCAGGCGGCAGGTCAGGGTCGCCTTTTCGGTGGGGCGGCCTTCCCGCTTGATGAAGCCGCCGGGGATCTTGCCCACGGCGTACTGCTTTTCTTCAAAGTCCACGGTCAGGGGGAAGAAATCGACTCCCTCCCGGGGCTTGTCCGACGCGGTGGCGTTCACCAGCACGGCGGTGTCGCCGTAGCGAACCAGGCAGCTGCCGCCCGCCTGCTGGGCATACTTGCCGAATTCCAGCGTCAGGGTGCGGCCCGCAAATTCCATTGAATACGCTTTGTAGTCCATTTTCTTTCTCTCTCCTCACACACTCACTATCTGCTGGCCCGGCCAACAGATGAAATAAAAGGCTATCGGCTGCAACCTTTTCCAGCCGATAGCCCCATGCGCGTTACTTGCGCAGACCCAGCTTGGCAATCAGTTCACGGTAACGCTCGATATCGGTCTTTTTCAGATAGTCGAGCAGGCCGCGGCGCTGACCGACCATCAGCAGCAGACCACGGCGGGAATGGTGATCCTTCTTGTTCAGCTTCAGGTGTTCGTTCAGGTGGTTGATCCGTTCGGTGAGCAGGGCAACCTGCACTTCGGGAGAACCGGTGTCGCCTTCGTGGCGGGCGTAGGTCTGCATGATCTGGGCTTTCAGTTCCTTATCCATGGTGTTTTCCTCCTTTTGGGGCGTGGCGACCCCTGCTTCAATCGCCGCGGGCTAAGAAGGGCGTTGGAGTATCGCGCTTCCTGGCAGGCGGTTCTAAAAACCACGTCTATCATTGTAACATGACAGACGCGGTTTGTAAACCATTATTTCAAATTTTCCCGAAATGACTCGATAATATTTCTGGGGGAAACCACTCTTTGAAGCCAAAGAGTGGTTTCCCCCAGACCCCCTTCCGAGAAAGCTATAAGCGGGGGAATTTTAACATCGGCGCTTATATCAGGCTGATTGTTTTATGTGCGAACAAAGGTGTCGTAAATGGCCTTCACAGCGTTCTCGAAATCCTCCTCGTCCACGCCCACGATGATGTTCAGCTCGCTGCTGCCCTGGTCGATGGTGCGGATGGAAATGCCCTGGGCGGAAATGGCGGTGAACAGCCGGGCGGCGGTACCGAAGGCCCGCACCATGCCCCGGCCCACGGTGGCGATCAGGGCCAGATGCTCGGATACGGTGATCTGATCCGGCTCCACCAGCTCCTGAATGCGGGCCAGCACCTCGTCCTTGTGGGGGGCCAGTTCGTTTTCATGCACCACCACGCACATGGTATCAATGCCGGTGGGCAGATGCTCGAAATTGACCTGATATTCCTCGAACGCCTGAAGCACTCGGCGTCCAAAGCCCAATTCCGCGTTCATCATATCCTTTTCGATGGACACGACGGTGAAGCCCTTGTGCCCCGCGATGCCGGTGATCACGTGGTTCTGCTCGCTCAGGCCGGCGTTGGCGCGGATCATGGTGCCGGGGTGCTTGGGGTCGTTGGTATTGCGGATGTTGGTGGGGATGCCCGCCTTGCGCACGGGGAACACCGCTTCCTCATGCAGCACCGTCGCGCCCATGTAGGACAGCTCCCGCAGCTCCCGGTAGGTCATGGTGGAAATATACTGGGCGTCGGGCACGATGCGGGGATCGGCCATGCGGAAGCCCGTCACGTCGGTCCAGTTTTCGTACACGTCGGCGTTCACGGCTCTTGCCACCAGCGCGCCGGACACGTCGCTGCCGCCCCGGGAGAAGGTGCGCACATTGCCGTCGGTATCCGCGCCGTAAAAGCCCGGCACCACCGCCCGGTACAGGTTGCGCAGGCGCTCGCCGATCAGGTCGTTGGTTTCTTCCTCCAGCAGGCGGCCTTCGGTATCAAACCGCACCACCTCGGCGGCGTCCACGAAGGGAATGCCCAAATACTTCGCCAAAAGCTTTCCGTTCAGGTATTCGCCCCGGCTGGCGGCGTAATCCGGCGTCGCGCCCTTTTCCAGTTCTTTGGCGATCTGGGCAAACTCTTCCTTAAAATCCATGGTCACGTCCAGCTCCCCGGCGATTTCCTCATACCGGGCCTGAATGCGCTCCAATAAATGCTTGAAGGGCTTCTT
>JAFSNT010000230.1 GCA_017443295.1 Clostridia bacterium | reverse complement strand
ATGTTCATGTATTCCCGGACACGGGAAATACATGGGTGCTGTTCGATGAAGCGCTGACGTATCCTTATGATTATCCCGCGGCTTTGGTGTCCTTTGAGGCGCTGCCCAAGGCGGACAATCCGGGCATCGAACTGCGGTAATGTGCTGATTCATAGAAAAAGGGGAGCGCCGCGCGGCACTCCCTTTTATCAATATTTTTACACATTGAACCGGAACAACGTCACGTCCCCGTCCTGCATCACGTAATCCTTGCCCTCGGAGCGCACCAGCCCCTTTTCCTTGCAGGCGTTCATGCTGCCCAGGTCGCGCAGGGTTTCAAAGGGCACGATCTCGGCGCGGATGAAGCCGCGCTCGAAGTCCGTGTGGATTTTGCCCGCCGCCTGGGGCGCTTTGGTGCCTTTCGTAATCGTCCAGGCGCGGCATTCGTCCTCGCCCGCCGTCAGGAAGGAGATCAGGCCCAGCAGGTGATAGCACTTCTGGATCAGCCGGTCCAGGCCGCTTTGGCCGATGCCCATTTCCTGCAAAAATTCTTCCTTTTCCTCCGGCTCCATCTGGGCGATTTCTTCCTCGATGCGGGCGGAAATTACCAGCACCTCGGCCTGTTCTTCCTTGGCGATGGCCTTGACCTGCTTCACAAAGTCGATGCTGTCCTCGTCCTCGGCCACCAGATCCTCCGCGATGTTGGCGGCGTAGATCACCGGCTTGGTGGTGAGCAGGAACCAGCCCTTCACCGTTTCCTTTTCCTCGTCGTTCAGGGGGCAGGTGCGGGCGGGCTTGCCGCTTTCCAGGTGCTTTAATACCCGCGCGGCTAAATCAGCTTCCTCGCCATACTTCTTTTCGCCGGTTTTGATGAGCTTGCGGGCCTTATCCTCCCGCCGGGCCACGGTTTCCATATCGGCGAAAATCAGTTCCAAATTGATGGTTTCGATATCCCGGCCAGGGTCCACGCTGCCATCCACGTGGATGATGTTTTCATCCTCAAAGCAGCGCACCACGTGTACGATGGCCTCGCATTCCCGGATATGGCTCAAAAACTTGTTGCCTAAGCCCTCGCCTTTGCTGGCGCCCTTCACAAGGCCCGCGATATCCACAAATTCCACCGTGGCGGGGGTCATCTTTTTGGGGTGATACATGCCCGCCAGCACGGTCAGGCGATTGTCCGGCACCGCCACGATGCCCGCGTTGGGTTCGATGGTGCAGAAAGGATAATTGGCCGCCTGGGCCCCCGCCCCCGTAATGGCGTTGAATAAAGTGCTTTTTCCCACGTTCGGCAGTCCGACCACGCCTAATTTCATGGTGATTTTGTCCCCTTTGCTCGTTTCTGACTGTATGTTCACAGCGAGTTTATTATATCCCAAAGCGCCGGGCAATGCAAGGGGGGAACGTGTTCATCTGGGGCCTCCGCGGCCCCAGACCCCGCGGCAGGGGATGATCCCCTGCACCCTCTCTCGCGGAATAATCTTGACTCGATAAACAAACAGCTCCCCGTTGCTGGTTGGAAAAAAGGTCGGTTTGGCGATCTTATGCTTCTGGCCCGGCCGCTGAAAGCGGCCAACCCGGATGCTTTGCATCCGGGGAAAGCCAAGGAAAAATCCCGAGGAAAAAGCAAGCTTTTTCCCTGGGATTTTCCTGGCTTTCTTGGGCCAGAAGCTATCAAACTTTCGTAAACTCCAACGCGACAAGCGAAGGCTTGTTTGGTTTTCCCAGTATAGGAATTTCCCTTAAGGGAGTCCAGAGGCCGATGGCCTTTGGTCGGGGGTTTGGGGGCGGAGAACCCCCAGCGTTCCCCTTCTCACCCCTTGCAGTAGTACTTATCCGCTGCGTGCATGAGCAGCCAGTGGGTGAGGATGCAACCAACCGTGAGCAGGGCGGCCATAATGGCGAAGTAGGGAAGCATGCCCACTTCCCACGTGAACAGCAGGTAGGTAAGGCCGCCCAGGGCGATGAGGATGCCCCAGCCGATGAACATGCTGATGGCCGCGCCGAAGTTCTGCTTCATGGCTTCCTGTTCGGTGACCCAGTCCAGCTTGGGATGCTTCACGTCCCGGGCGAGGCACAGGCAGGAGGTCATGTAGGTGTACAGGGCGCAGAGGACGAAGGCCAGGACGGCGTGCAGGGCGAACTTGGGCAGCAGGATGGCCAGGGCGGCGGTAGCCAGCACCACGCCCGCCAGGGACATGACGTAGCCCACCGCCAGCTTGGACAGCACCATGGTGCGGGAGCTGACGGGCAGGGCGGTGAGGAAATCGTGGCCCTTGCCTTCCCGGGAAACGGAGGTGGACAGCGCGGGGTTCAGGCCGGACATGTAGGCCATCACGGCGGTGAGGATGGGCAAAAGCAGGTCGGTGTTGATCTGGCCCAGCATCATGTCCAGGGATTCGCCCGCCCCGGCGGAACGGCTGAAGGCGAAATACATCATGCCCACCATGAACGCGGGCATCAGGGCCGTGGGCAGGCTGTTGGTGGCGTAGGCGGGCACCCGCAGGATCTGCCGCGCTTCCCGCACGCACAGGGCCTTGAACGCGCTGCCGCCGGTGAAGGAGCCGCGCCGGACGCCGCCCTTTTTGTTGGCGGTGGCGGGGGTTTCGCCCTGGAGCAGGCTCAGATTCCGATACCAGAAGCCGATGAGCCAGATGGCGACGGCGGCGGCAATGGCGTTGACCGCTAAGAACAGGAGCAGCTGGCCCCAGTTGCCCAGCGCGCCTTTCGCGGCCCAGGCGGCGGGGGGAAAGGCGCGGGTCAGGGCGTCCACCCGGGCCATATTGCTTCCGATGAAAGCAGCCGCGAATTCTTCCATATCGCCGCCGCTGCCTCCGGTGACGCTGCCCATATTGAAAGCCAGGAACATGTAAGCGCCGATGAAGATGATGCCGCTGACGGTGGCGATCATATCCCGGTGCTTCCACAGGGAGGAAAGGCGGATCAGCAGGGTGGACACGAAGGAAACCAGCACGATGGGCAGGATGGGCGCGCCCATGGCGGCCAGCAGCGCCCGCAGGTAAAACAGCGCGTCCGCGCCCACCCGGATGCCGTACAGGATGGCGGCGGGCAGGATGAACACGATGCTGTAGCCCACCTCGCTGATCCACACCTGGGTCAGCTTGGCGGCAAGCACGGTGCGGGAATCCACCGGCAGGGAGGCGATATAGGACGCGTCCCGGCCAAAGTACAGGGAACTCATAATAAAGAAGAAGGAAATCACCAGCGTGCCTAACATGGACACGGTGACGGCCATGCTCAGCAGCAGGTCCGGCATGCCCATTTTCATCAGGTAGCTCAGGATGCCGTTTTCCAGGAGGACCAGGAAGCCGCCCAAATAGCCGAAGGCCACCAGCAGGCCGATCATCCTGCCGATGGTGCGGCCTTTCTTTTCCCGAAACTGGGTTTTCAGGTTCCGGGGCTTGAAATCAGCGTACCGGGACAGCAGCTGCAGCCGCAGCAGCGGGAAAAAGCCTGTCATGCCGTTTCGCCTCCATCGTCGGTCAGCTCAAGGAACAGCTCTTCCAGGGACGCGCCCACTTCGCCGGAGCGCAGCTCTTCCAGGGTGCCCTGCTCGATCAGCTTGCCGTGGTTGATGAGACCGATGCGGGTACACAGCTTTTCGGCCACCTCCAGCACGTGGGTGGAGAAAAACACCGTGTTGCCAGCCGCGCAGTGGCGCTGCATTTCCTCCTTGAGCAAATGCGCCGCCCGGGGATCCAGGCCGCCCAAGGGTTCGTCCAAAATCCACACCGGGGGATTGTGGATCAGCGCGCCGATGACCACCAGCTTCTGCTTCATGCCCTTGGAATAGGAGCGCACCTGGTTGTTGATGGCGTCCTCTAAGGAGAAAATGTCCAGGTATTTTTCAATGTGCGCCTTGCGCTGCGCCGCGCTCACCTGGTACACGTCCGCCATGAAGTTCAGGTATTCCATGCCGCTTAAGCGGTCGTACAGGTCGTTGCCGTCGGGCACGAAGCCGATCAGCCGCTGGGCCTCCAGCCGGTTTTCGTCCAGCCGGTGGCCCGCCATGGTGATGGCGCCCGCGTCGGGGCGCAGGATGCCGGTCATCAGCTTGATGGTGGTGGTTTTGCCCGCGCCGTTGGGGCCGATGAAGCCGAACAGCTCCCCGCCCTTTACCTGCAGCGTCAGGCCGTCCACGGCCTTGAAGCCGTTCTTGGCGTAAGTCTTTGTAACGCCCTGCAAATCAATCATATTGTCAGCCATACGAATATCCCTCCTTGCCGTATGTGCGCTTATCATAGCAGGGGAAACCGGGAAAAACAAGGGGATTTGCGCCAAAGATACACTTTTGCGTCTGAAATGACAAAGCATGCGAACGATTGGTGAAGTCTTCGCCCGATTGCCCGCCCGGAGGCGTCCGAATGTCCGCCCTGGCAAAATAATATCTGTTTTTTTCCTTGCGGCCCCCTTTTTTTGTAAAATCGAGTTGCAAAATCCGAAGCGATCTGGTATAATAATGGAAGACTGTTGGTGATGTTCAAACAGGATGGATCACTTGGCCCGTACTGATCCGCAGGCCATGCGGAAAAAATAAACAAGGAGGAACCTTTCATGAAGACCCGGAAAATCCTTTCCCTGCTTCTGGCGGTGATGATGCTCGCGTCCCTGTACACCTTCGCCGCGGCCGAAGCCCCCGCCTACACCCAGTCCCCCTACCTGGACGGCAAGGATCTGCCCGCTGTGGCGGACCGTCTGCCCGCCGCCGCCGACGTGATGGTGGAAGACGTGGCCGATATCGGCCAGTACACCGATTATATCACCCTGATGCAGGGCGGTTCCTCCAAGTGGGGCCCCGGCAAGCCCACCGAAGAAGCGCTGTTCCGGTTTAAGACCGACGGCACCGTGGAGCCCAACGTGGCCAAGGGCTACGATGTGAACGAGGACGCCACCGTGTGGACCATCTACCTGCGCGAAGGCATGAAGTGGTCCGACGGCGTGCCCTTCACCAGCGAGGACTGCCGCTTCTTCTATGAAGAGTGCCTGCTCACCGGCTTCACCGGCAAGAGCGCCTGGGAAGCCGTGAAGGCCGCCGATGAAAACGGCGAAATACAGCTGGCTGAATTCAAGGCCATCGACGATTACACCTTCACCATGACCTTCGTTTCCTCCAAGCCCGAATTCCTGCGCGAGCTGGCCATCAACGGCAAGTGGTTCTTCGCGCCCAAGCACTGGCTGGAAGAACATGTGGCCGTGTACAACGATCCCAACAAGACCGCCGAGGAAAAGGACGCTTACGCCCAGGGGAAGGGCTTCTCCGATATGAAGGCCCTGGGCAACAGCTACACCTACTATTACTGGATCGTGAAGGATCGCCCCACCCTGCGCGCCTGGCAGATCGACGGCGATTTCAACGATGAAATGTGCGTGTGGAAGCGCAATCCCTACTACTGGAAGGTGGACGCCGAAGGCAAGCAGTTGCCCTACATCGACGAACTGCACTTCCGCCGTTACAGCGATGATTCCCAGGCCCTGCTGTGGGTGATGGACGGCACCGCCGACATCGGCTCCGTGGCCCTGGCCGATGTGGAAACCATCCTGAACTCCGAAGCCACCGTGAACCTGGTGGAATGGTCCTCCACCGGCTGGACCAGCCAGTCCATGCAGCTGAACCTGGCTGTGCAGGATGAACTTAAGCGCCCCCTGTTCCAGAACGTGAACTTCCGCCACGCCCTGTCCGTGATCGTGGACCGCAACCAGATCGCCCAGCTGATCGACAACGGCTACACCGAACCCGCCCAGTCCGCGCCGCCGGAAGGCGCTCAGGGCTACGACCCCGAATGGACCAATAAGTGGGTGGAACAGGATCTGGACGCCGCCGCCGCGCTGCTGACTGAATGCGGCCTTGTGAAGGGTGCGGACGGCTTCTGGGCCTTCGCCGACGGCACCAAGCTGACCCTGAACCTGCAGTATCAGAACGAAGCCGACGCCAGCCTGGCCGAGCTGCTCAAGAACGACCTGAACAAGGCCGGCATCGACGCCACCACCCGGATGTACGACCGCTCCATCATGGAAGAAATGCGTTCCGCCAACCAGCATGAAATCGTGCTGAACTACGAGAACTTCGACACCGTGTCCATCTCCCTGCGGCCCGACTACTTCGTGCCCATGCGCGACTACTGCGTCTGGGGCTCCGCCTTCGGCCTGTGGTACCTGAACAGCATCGACGGCAAGGGCCGCGAAGGCGCTGTGGAACCGCCGGAAGACGTGAAGGCCATGCTGGACATCTATACCGCCATGAAGAACGCCACCACCTCCGAAGCCAAGGAAGAATTGGCCGTCAAGCTGCTGGATTGCTTCAAGGAAGGCATTTATGAAATCGGCTTCACCTCCTCCAACCCCGCCGTCTACGCTGTCAACGCCAAGATGCACAACTTCCGCGAAGACGGCATCGCCTGCGACGAATTCCGCGATCTGGGCCTTGCCAACTTTGCCTGCCTGTGGGTGGAGAAGTAAGAAACTGCTTGTTCCTCTAAAGAATGTTTTATAGCAGGTAGGAGGTAGGAAGTAGGAGGTAGGAGGTTTTATCATGTTCACAAGATGCATGTTTTCGTCCTTTTGTGGACTATATAAACTTCCTACTTCCTACCTCCTACTTCCTACCTGACTTGAAATCTTACTGAGAGGAAAGACAAGCCGGTTACTCTGCTAAGCACATAAGAGGGCGGGAGGGCGAAAACTCGTCTTCCCGCCCGTTTCTCATTCCGGAGCAAGGAGGTAAGCGCGTACTATGGGAAGCTATATCTGGAAGCGCGTACTTACGTTCATTCCCATTCTGCTGATTATGTCCCTGGTGATTTTCTTTATCATCCAGCTTCCCCCGGGCGATTACCTCACGTCCTACGTGGCCGGGCTGAAAGCCGAGGGGCAGATCGTGGACGAAAGCGAAATGGACAGCCTGAAGGAGCGCTACGGCCTGGATCAGCCCTGGTTCGTCCAGTACTTCAAATGGATGTGGGGCATCCTGACCCGCTTTGATTTCGGCTATTCCTTCGACTATGAAAAGCCCGTGTGGCCCGTCATCGCCGAAGTGCTGCCCATGACCATCGTGGTGTCCCTGGCAACCATGCTGTTTAATTACTTAGTGGGCATCCCTATCGGCATTTACAGTGCTGTGCACCAGTATTCCGTGGGGGATTACTGCTTTACCCTCATTGGCTTCCTGGGCATGGCGGTGCCCAATTTCCTGTTCGCCATCCTGCTCATGTACGGCACGTATATCTGGACGGGCACCGCGTTCGTCGGCCTGTATTCCAATGAAATCCTCTTAGGCTTGCAGCAGGGCACCCTGCAATGGTACGATCTGCTGCTCCGGGGCGATTTCTGGGGCCGCATGGCGATTCCTATCATCGTGATCGGCACCTCCGGCACCTGCGGCACCCTGCGCTCCATGCGCGCCCAGATGCTGGACGAGTTGGGCAGGAACTACGTGCTCTGCGCCAGGGCCAAGGGCGTTTCCGAGCGGCGCATCATCTATAAGTACTGCCTGCGGGCCGCCCTGAACCCCACGGTGTCGGGTCTGAGCGGCGTGCTGTCCCACATCTTCAACGGCTCCACCATCTCCGCCATCGTGATGAACCTGCAATTGGTGGGCCCCCGCCTGTACAGCGCTTTGAAGGCCCAGGATATGTATTTAGCGGGCACCATCCTGCTGGTCATGGGCTTCCTGATCGTGCTGGGCACCCTGCTTTCCGATATCATGCTGGCGTGGCTCGATCCCCGCATCCGTTTTTCCGGAAGGAGGGCTGAATGACCATGTCCAATCCTGACAAAAAAGCCCTGCGCGCCGCGAAAAAAGCGGAAAAAGCAAGAATCAAGGAAGAAAAATACTACCTTGCTTCCCAATGGCAATTGATGGCCCGGAAGCTGGGCAAGCACCAGCTGGCCCGCATCTCCCTGGTGATTTTGGGCTTCCTGTACATTGTGGCCCTGTTCGGCGATTTCCTGGCCCCCTACAACCTGACGGAATACGACGCCAATTCCAAGGATCTGCCCCCCACCGCCATTCATTTCATGTACGAGGGCGAGTATATCGGCCCCTACGTGTTCAAATCGGAATGGGGCACCCTGAAAATGAGCGTGGCCGAAATGAGCAAGGCCAAGAAGGAGGCGGAAGCCCGGGGCGAAACCTTCTCCACCCGGCAGATCGTCACCGACGAAACCCAGCCCTTGAAGCTGCATTGGTTCGTCCACGGCTCCTCCTATAAAATCTTAGGCATCTTCGGCAGCGATTTGCACCTGTTCGGCATCGAAGGGGGGAAAATCTTCCTCTTCGGCTCCGACAGCTTAGGCCGCGATTTGTTCAGCCGCATCATCCTCGGCAGTCAGGTGTCGCTTACCATTCCCTTTGCGGGCACGCTTATCAGCTTCGTGCTGGGCCTGCTCATCGGCTCCGTTTCGGGCTACTTCGGCGGCACGGTGGACAACGTGATCCAGCGCATCATCGAGGTGCTGAACTCCCTGCCCTCCCTGCCCCTGTGGATGGCCCTTTCCGCCGCCATTCCCGCCGGCATCCCGCCGGTGCAGATGTATCTGCTGATTACCGTCATCCTCTCCCTCATCGGCTGGACGGGCCTGGCCCGGGTGGTGCGCGGCAAGTTCATGTCGCTGAAAAACGAGGATTACGTCATGGCCGCCCGGCTTGCCGGGGTCAGCGATATGAAGATCATCATGAAGCACATGGTGCCCGGCTTCATGAGCTACCTGATCGTGAGCCTCACCCTGGGCATCCCCTCCATGATCATCGGCGAAACCAGCATGAGCTTCTTGGGCCTGGGCATTCAGGCTCCCGCCACCAGCTGGGGCGTGCTGCTCAAGGAAGCGCAGAACGTGACCAACATCGTCAGCCATCCCTGGTGCCTGATCCCCCTGTTCTTCGTGGTACTCACCGTGCTGGCGTTCAATTTCTTAGGCGACGGCATGCGCGACGCGGCCGATCCGTACAAGTAAGGGAGGCGCGCTGAATGAGTGAAAAAACGGAACCCATCATCCGGGTCAACGATCTCCATGTGAGCATCAAAATGGATGAAGGCACCCTGACCCCCGTTCGCGGCGTGTCCTTTGAAATCAAGCCCGGCGAAACCTTAGGCCTGGTGGGCGAATCGGGCTGCGGCAAGAGCCTGACCAGCAAGGCCATTTTGGGCATCAACGACAAGAAATGCCATTCCGGCGGCGAAATCCTGTTCCAGGGGGACGACGGCAAGGTGATCGACCTGCTGAAACTGAACCCCACGGGCAAGCCCATCCGCGCCATCCGGGGCAAGCAGATTTCCATGATCTTTCAGGAGCCCATGGTGGCCTTCTCGCCCATGTACACCATCGGCAACCAGATCAACGAATGTACCCGCCTGCACATCACCAAGGACAAGAAGGAATCCAAGGCCATCACCTTAGAAATGATGAAAAAGGTGGGCATCGCCAACGCGGAAAAGCGCTACGACCAATACCCCCACGAGTTTTCCGGCGGCATGCTCCAGCGCGCCCTCATCGCCATGGCCCTGGTGTGCAAGCCCCGGCTGCTGATTGCCGACGAACCCACCACCGCCCTGGACGTGACCATTCAGGCCCAAATTCTGGAGCTGATGCAGCAATTGCAGAAGGAACTGGGCATGGCCATCCTCTTTATCACCCACGATTTGGGCACCGTGGCCAAGATGTGCGACCGGGTGGCGGTCATGTACTTAGGCCGCATCGTGGAAACCGGCACCGCCCGGGAAATCTACAAGAATCCCCAGCACCCCTACACCCGAGGCCTCATGGGCAGCGTGCACAAGATCGGCAGCAGGAAGCTGGACCGCCTGTTCTCCATCGAGGGCACCGTGCCCCTTGCCCTGAACCTGCGCCCTGGCTGCGGCTTCTACGACCGGTGCGACGTGCGGGTGGAGGGCGTGTGCAATCAGGCCGAGCCGGAAACCTGCTGCATTGAGGGCACCCACTGCGCGGCCTGCGTACACTGCCGGAAAGGAGGCGCGGAGAAATGAGCGAAAAAGTTGAAAAAGATCTCATTCTGCAAGTGAAGCATATTTCCAAGCGCTTTACCTCCAAGGGCGTGTGCGTGCGCGCCGTGACGGACGTGTCCTTCGACGTGCGCAAGGGGGAGACCATCGGCATCGTGGGCGAATCGGGCTGCGGCAAAACCACCCTGGGCCGGTGCATCGTGCGCGCCATCAACGCCAGCGAGGGCGAAGTGAAGTACACCGCCCGGGACGGCGTCACCTATGATTTCCTCAAGCTGGACAAAAAGGAAATGAAGAAAGTCCGCAAGGAAATCCAGATGGTTTTCCAGGACCCCTATTCTTCCCTGGACCCCCGCATGACCGTCATCGACATCATCGCGGAGCCCCTGAAAGCCAATTTTCCCAAAATGCCCAAGGCGGAAGTGGAGCAGAAGGTCATCGAGATCGCCAAGAAGGTGGGCCTGAACACCACCTATTTGAAGCGCTACCCCCACGCCTTCTCCGGCGGCCAGCGCCAGCGCATCGGCACCGCCCGCGCCCTGATCCTGAACCCCCAGGTGATCGTGTGCGACGAGGCGGTCAGCGCTTTGGACGTGTCCATCCAAGCCCAGATCATCAATCTGCTCAAGGATTTGCAGAAGGAACTGCAGCTCACCTACATCTTCATCAGCCACGATCTGTCCGTGGTGGAGCACATCAGCGACAAGGTGGGCGTGATGTACTTAGGGCGGCTGGTGGAATTCGGCGAGACGGAAAAGCTGTTTTCCCGCCCCTGCCATCCCTATACCGAAGCCCTGCTGTCCGCCGTGCCCATCGCGGACCCGGACATCCAGAACGAGCGTATCCCCCTCCAGGGCGAAATCCCCAATCCCGCCAATCCGCCCTCCGGCTGCTATTTCCACGAGCGCTGCAAGTACTGCCAGGAAAAATGCAAGCACGACGTGCCCAACCTCCGTGAGGTGGACGGCCGCATGGTGGCCTGCCATTTCGCCGATGAAATGCGGCTGCGGGGATTCGATTACGAGGAGAAATAACGAGACGGGGATACCCTGGGGCTATCCGCCCCAGACCCCGACCAGGGGCATGATGCCCCTGGACCCTCAATAGCGGATATTTCCTGACACGTCGAAAAAACGTTGTTTCCGCTGATGCTTGAACAAACTTAAATTCCTCGTATCATTTACAAAAAACAGGACATCCCTAACTGGTAATGCAGGAAGGAATGTCCTGTTTTTATGTGTGCGTAGGTTATTTCGTAGTATCGTTCAGGATCACCGTGATCATTTCCCCGGCCTGAAGGCCGCTTTGGGCATGCACGGGGCACAGGCCAAGCACTGTGGTGCCGGTGGGCAGCGTGGCGGTGCCGTCAACGTAGGTGTAGTGCCCGGCGCTGTTCATTTCCACCTTGGAAGCGGAGGCTATAAACAGCGGCACGTTGTTGGCGTATACCTGATAGCCGGTCACATTATCCGCGCCCGCCTGCGACCAGGCGGCGGGGCCGGTGACGACAATGATGATTTCCGCCGTAACGCCGTTCCTCACAGCCACGGTAGCGTCGGCGGAATAGGTACTGTTACGGAAACTCGCGTAGTCCTGCCAATAAGCGGACGCTTTCCGGATGGCGTTGGCGGGCACAAAGCCCCGGATGGGCTGGCCGGTGCCGGTGAGCTCCACATACACCCAATTGCCCATGGTGGACAGCCATTTCACCTGCTGCCCGGCGTTCAGCGTGCGGACGCGAGTTTGGCTGTTCAGGGGATCGTCGGTCAGGAAAGTGGAAGAAGTGATTTCCGCGTCCTCCCAGGCGAACCGCAGGGGGCTGACGCTGGCGCTCTTGGGCAGGGAGCTTTGGTCGATGTAGCCGATGCGCATCTGGCTGGAGGAAAGGGCGTACTGAATCATGATATAGCCGCTTTCGCTGCCGAACACCTGAATCCAATCGTTAGTGGACACGCTGGCCTTGCCGTTAGCCGCCCGCTCGTATTCCATGCCGGGGCCGGAGTACACCGGGTATTTCTGC
Organism: Clostridia bacterium; assembly: GCA_017443295.1. Lineage (GTDB taxonomy): Bacteria > Bacillota > Clostridia > Christensenellales > Aristaeellaceae > RUG563. Next base: position 61,107 of record JAFSNT010000230.1, on the reverse strand, counting down.
CCGCCGGTGAACTTGATTTTCTTTGCGGTCAGCTCCCCGGCGGGGATGGCGGGGGCCTGGGTCAGCTTGTTCCGGGCTTCCTGGATGGTGCGGGGGAATGCGGACAGGCTGAAATACCGCAGATTGGTTTCCACCGTGCCGTAGACGGTGGCTTTTTTGCCGCCCTCGTCCAAATAATAGGTGATGGAATCCGAGGTCAGGTAGGCTTCATCCCACATGAAATTAAAGAACACCGCCCGCACGAGGAATTGGCCGTTTTTGTTCACTTCGGCGATCAGGCCCGTGTCGCCCTGTTCCTCGTAATCGGCTTTGTAAAAAATGATTTCCAGGGCGTCGCCGTAGGTGGCGGTGGCCCCGCTGGCAAATTCATGTTTCCCGTAAGTGTGGAACAGGTCGAAGCCGCCCTTCCCCTGGGGCAGGCACTTCTCCGTTTTCAGCCAGTAATTGTACTGGCCGTTTTTCTTTTCAAAGCCGTAGAGTACGTTATGGCTGTCCTTCTGAACAACGGCGAAGCAGAAGCTGCCCGCGCCGCTTTCGATCACGCAGGCGGAAGCCGCCCCAATGGTCCAGCCGTCGAACTGGGAGGAAGCGAAGAATTTTTTTACCTCGTCGGGCATGCTGGCGGCTTGGATGTACGCCCCCTCCGCCAGGGCGGGGGCACACCGCGGCAACAGGGGAAGGGCGATCAGCGTAAGGCACAGCAGCAGGGATAAAAAGCGTTTCATGAAATCCATCTCCTTTCGGTGGTTCCGCCGCCTCGGTTTTTCAGCGGCGTTCATCCATAAAGACATGGGAGATGTTCCGATTGTTTCATTCCGCGAAAAAATTTCACGGTTTGCAGCTGTTCAGTTGATCGGGACGCTGACCACGGTTTTTGCCATTTCCACCGCGTCCCCCGAAGTCGTGAACAGGCGCAGGCTGCGGCCGTCCTGCACCCAGATCAGGGTGACGCCCCCGGCTGTTTCCGCCCGCAGGGCCACCGTATCCGCCCATTGGACGTAGGAAATTTCGGAGTCTTCGGGTACGTCCAGCACCCGGCCGTCCGTGTATTCGGTAAATACCCATCCGTCCCAGGCCGCCTGCTGCCAGCCGTCGCCCCACGAAATATCCGGCTTGTCCGCGTCCAGCAGGCCCATGGGGAAAAGGGTGCCTGTCCAGCCCTCAGGCGGGGAAGGAACGGCGCTGGGCGCGGGCGTGGGAAGCGGAGTGGGCGTCGGCTCGGGAGAGGGCGTCGCGGTGGGTTCGGGGGTGGGCGTCGGTTCAGCGGTGGGCGCCAAAGTGGGGATGACTGTGGGAGAAGGCCAGGAAGGTGGCTGTTCAGTGGGAATTACTGTGCTTATTTCGGCTGAATTTGTGGATGGAGTGGGGGGAATTTCTAAATTCGTGGTTGGATTTGGTGAAGGCGTGGGGGAATAATAGGGGGCGGCGGTGACGGCGGAAAGATGGGTTTGCCGCACCGTATCCGGCGGCGGCTGACGCAGGGACAGATAGACCGCCCCAGCCAGCACCAGAAGCACGGCGGCGGCCCGCAGGATGATCCGGGCGGGGGACTGCTTCCGCGTGTTCCGGCGAATCAGGGCAAGGGCCTTCCGCCGGTGGCGGCGGTAGGCTTCCTCCGCCTTAAGCAGTTCGGCGCGGGTGAGATTTTGCTCTAACTGCGCTGTTTCTTCCTGAGCCAATTGGGCGCAGGCTTCCCGCAGCCAGTCTTCCTCGCGTTTCATATACTCTCCCCCCTTTCTTTCAGCAATTGGGTCAAATGCTTCCGTGCCCGGCTCAGGCACGTCCGCACCGATACGGGCTTTAGCCTCATTTCATCGGCGATTTCCTGCTCCGTCATCTCCCGGAAATACTTCATCAGCATCAGGTCTTTTTCCCGGGGAGACAGGGCGCGGATGGCGTCTTTGATGCCCTCGACCCCCGCATGGGAAAGCAAACGGGCGTCAACTTTGGCCGTGCCCGCCATTTCCTCCAGGGTGGCATCTCCCGGCAGACGCTCCCGCTTCCCCCGGTTCAGGTGGGTGACGGCAGTATGCCTGACAGTAATGACAACGTAGGAGCGCAGTTTGTTGCAGTCAAAAGTGCGCAGCAGAGAAATTTTTTTTATCAGCGCCAGCAGGCTGTCGCTCACCGCGTCCTCCGCCGCCTGGCTTTGCTTCAATATTTGCAGGGCCTGCACGTACATCAGCCTGTGGTATTGCAGATATACGTTTTCCAGAAACAGCCGGTCGTCCTCGTTTTCGATCAGCAGAAACACAAGGGGTATCAATTCCATCCCACGCCTTCTTTGGTAATCGGGTGCCAGCACGTACAGTATAGGAAAGGGATGGAGAAAAGTCAATTCGCGCCGCAAAGTGTTACAATTGGAAGCGAAAGGCGCAGGTTGCGCGGGTTGAAAAACTGTGGTAGAATATGGCCAGATGCGGCGGGCGGGAAGCAATGCGGCATCAAAGGAGACATACCGATGGATGAACTCAACGCGCCAAGCGTTGTATGTTTGGGCTTTTTTGACGGGGTACACAAGGGGCACCTGTCGCTGCTGCGGGCGGCGGCGGACATCGCCCGGGACAAAGGGCTGATCGTTTGCGCCCACACCTTTGACCGGGCGCCGGGAGAAAAGGATTTTGCCCTGACCACCCTAAGCGAGCGGGAAACGCTGCTCAAAGCGGCGGGGGCGGACCGGGTGGCGGTGAGCGCGTTCAATGAGGACATGCGCCGCATGTCCGGCGACGTTTTTTTCCGCGGCATCGTGCTGGGCAGCCTGAACGCCAGCCACGTGGTCTGCGGCGACGATCACCGCTTCGGCTACCGGGGCGGCTGGGGCGTGAAGGAGCTGGAAACGCTGTGCCGGGAAGCGGGCGTGGGGCTGACGGTGTGCCCGCCGGTTGCCCTGTTGGACGGCACCCGCGTGTCCAGCACCGCTATCCGCAAGGCCATTTTGGCTGGAGATGCCGCTTTGGCGGAAGAAATGTTAGGACGGCCTTTATCCCCTAAGCTGCGAGAATTGACGAATAAAAAGTAGGAGGTAGGAGGTAGGAAGTAGGAGGTATATTATTGTCGAGAACGGCAGCTTTTCGCTTTTGTGAACAAGATAAAACCTCCTACTTCCTACCTCCTACCTCCCACTTTCTTGCAGCTGTGCCGCATAATTGCAAAAACAGCAAGGAAACGCTTGCTTAATCAGCAAAAACAGAGTAAAATAAGTATCAGCAAATCAATTGAACAGGAGGAACGGGTATGTACAAGAAGGTTATCGACACCGCCAAGGAAAAAATGGTGAAAACCAAGGAATTCTATCAGAAGGATATGCTGTCCCTGCGGGCGGGCCGCGCCAATCCCCAGATCCTGGATCGCATCGTGGTGGATTATTACGGAACCGCCACCCCGCTCAAGCAGATGGGCAACATCAACAGTCCCGAACCCCGCCTGCTGACCATCGCCCTGTGGGATCCCAAGGCCATTCCCCTGGTGGAAAAGGCCATCCAGAAGAGCGACTTAGGCATGAACCCCTCCAACGACGGCAAGCTGATCCGTCTGGTGGTGCCGGAGCTGAACGAGGAACGCCGCAAGGAGCTGACCAAGGTCGTTCGCAAGGGCGCGGAGGAAGCCAAGGTGGCCATGCGCAACACCCGGCGCGACGCCATGGAGCAGATCAAGAAGCTCAAGAAGGATTCCCAGATCACCGAGGACGATCAGCGCAAGGCCGAGGACGAGCTGCAGAAGCTGACCGACGCCCAGATCAAGGACGTGGACAAGATCGCGGCGGAAAAAGAAAAGGAGATCATGGAAGTCTGATGCGGAATATTTTGGGCCGCCCGCTGGGGGAGGCCCTTTCTTCCCTTTCCCCGGATGAAGCGCCGCCCCGCGTTGTGGAAACCGCCGCCCCCCGACGGGACGGCCAAACGCGGCAGGAGGGCACCCTGCGGGTGGTGGCCTGCCGGGAAGGGGTATGGATCGCGGCCCGGTTCCTTGACGCAAATCCAGAAAGGAAAAACGAAGCATGAATACATCCGCCCTTCCCCGGCACGTAGCCATCATCATGGACGGCAACGGGCGCTGGGCCAAGAAGAACGCCCTGCGGGTGGCTTTGGGCCATCGCAAGGGCGTGGAAGCCCTGCGCGCCATCATCCGGGAAAGCAGCGATATCGGCATCGAGGCCCTGTCGCTGTACGCCTTTTCCACGGAAAACTGGCGGCGCTCCCCGGAAGAGGTGGAAGCGCTGATGGGGCTGCTGCTGGAGTATTTTACCAAGGAAATCGACGAGCTGGACGAAAACCGGGTGTGCATCCGCATCTTAGGCGATAAGGACGGTATGCCGGAAAAGCAGCGCCAGGCGCTGGTCAAGGCCGAGGAGCGAACCAAAAACAACACGGGCTTAAAGCTCAATATCGCCATCAACTACGGTGCGCGGGCGGAACTGGCCCGGGCAGCGCGCATCCTGGCGGAAAAGGCCGTCCGGGGGGAAATCCGCCCCGAGGACATCACCGAACAGGCCCTTGCGGACGAGCTGTACACCAGGGGCCTGCCGGATGTGGATCTTTTGATCCGCACCAGCGGGGAAATGCGGCTGAGCAATTTCCTTTTGTACCAGTGCGCCTACGCGGAGTTTGTGTTTCCCACGGTGCTGTGGCCGGACTTCGATCTGGCCGCCTATCATGAAGCGCTGGCCGCTTTCGGCAGCCGGGACCGGCGTTTTGGAGGACGGAAAACATGATTAAGCGAACGATCACCGGCCTTGCCTTGACCGCTTTTCTGTTTCTTGCCCTGTGGGGCGGCGGGCTGTGGTTCGCCGTGCCCTGCGTCATCACCACCAGCCTATCCTTCTATGAAATGATCCGGGCCACGGTGCAGGCGGGGCACGATCCCGTGCAGTGGCCCTGCTGGCTGTGCTTCGCCCTGTCCATTCCCCTGTACCACTATTACGGCAGCGTAATGCTGATGATGCCGCTGGTGGGCGGTACGTTCATGCTCATTTCCATGACGGTGATCTTCCGCAAGGAACCCAAATTGGAGGACATCACCGTATCCTGCCTGCCGCTGGTGAGCGTGCTGCTGCCCGGCATGTGCATGTTGGGGCTGCAAAAAGCGCCGGGACAGCTGAACCAATCCATGCTGCTGGTGCTGGCCTTCGGCGTACCCCTGTTCGGGGATACCCTGGCCTACTTTATCGGCAGCCATTTCGGCAAGCGGAAGCTGTGCCCCGCGGTAAGCCCCAATAAATCCATTGAGGGCGCGGTGGCGGGCCTGGGAGGCAGCATGCTCTGGGCGCTGGCGACGGCGGGCGTTTTCTCCGCGTTCACTTCCATTCCGCCCCTGTGGCATTTCCTGGCGCTGGGATTGCTGGGCGGCGTGGCCGGGCAGATGGGCGATCTGTTTGCTTCTCTGGTGAAGCGCCACTGCGGCATCAAGGATTTCAGCAACATTATTCCCGGCCACGGCGGCATGATGGACCGGCTGGACAGCGTATACTGGACGGCGGTCATTATCTACGTGTATTACAATTTTGCCGCGCATTGGTTCGCGGCGTGACGGCAAAGGGATGGGTGAGGTCATGAAACGCGGCATCGCCATTTTGGGAAGCACCGGTTCCATCGGCAAACAGGCCATTGAAGTGATCGGGCTGCATCCCGACCGCTTTTTTGTAACGGCGCTCACCGCCCACAAAAACGCGGCGCTGCTGTTTGAGCAGGTGCGGGCGCTCCGGCCCCGGCTTGCGGCGCTGACGGGCGTTTCGGAGCCGGTGGATGTACCCGACGATCTGAAATTCTGCGAATTCCGCTTCGGGCCAAAGGCCCTGGCGGAGGTTGCGCGGGAAACCGAGGGGCAGGACGTGCTGGCCGCCGTGGTGGGCATGGTGGGCCTCAAATCCGTCATGGCCGCCCGGCAGGCAGGCAAGCGGGTGCTGCTGGCGAACAAGGAAACCTTGGTGGCCGGGGGAGAAATGGTGATGAACGCCTGCCCGACGGGCACACTATTGCCTGTGGACAGCGAACACAGCGCCATTTTCCAGTGTTTGCAGGGGGCGGGGCCGAACCAGTATGAAAAAATCCTGCTGACGGCCTCCGGCGGGCCTTTCCGCACGTGGGATAGGGAGCGGGTCAAAACCGCCACGGTGGGGCAGGCCTTGGGCCATCCCACCTGGAATATGGGCGCGAAAATCACCATTGATTCGGCGTCCATGTTCAATAAGGCGTTGGAAATCATCGAGGCCAAATGGCTGTTCAGCGCCCGGCCCGAGCAGATTCAGGTGGTGGTACACCCGCAAAGCATCGTCCATTCCGCCGTGGAATTCAGGGACGGGGCGGTGATCGCGCAGATGGGCGTGCCGGATATGAAGCTGCCCATCCTGTACGCCATGACGTACCCGGAACGGCTGGAAACGGGTAGCAAGCCCCTGGATTTGTTCGCTTTGGGTCAACTGACCTTCGAGCGGCCCGACCCGGAAAAATTCCCGGCCATTCGCATGGCGTATGAAGCGCTCCGGGCTGGCGGCGCGGCCTGCTGCGTGCTGAACGCCGCCAACGAAGAAGCGTGCTACGCCTTCCTGCGGGGAGAAATCCCCTTCGGCCGCATCCCCGAAATCGTGGAAGCTACATTGCAGATGCACGGCGGCCTGCCCGCCCGGGATTTGGACGATATCGACCGGGCCGACGCGCTGGCGAGGGAAGAAGCGAGAAAACTGCTGAATGGTTAAGAGTTGAGAGTTCATATACTGTTTTCTCGATGTGTATTTCGGAAAAGGTCTTAGGGAAAGGCGGTGTAAAAATGGAAATGGTATCTGTACCGATGAAGCTTCCGAAAGGAATGGTGCCTTATTTATCTGACACGGAGCGGGACCGATCCTTTGAGCGAAACGCCATGATGCTTTATCCGTATATTCAGGATCTGACGATTTCTCACGGTAAAGCGGCGGACATTCTCGGCGTGAACAAGCTTGATCTGATTGATTTTTACTGTGGGATGGGTCTGCCTTATCTGAATCAGTCCATATCGGATTTGGAAGAAGAGCTTGCGGATTTCCACCGGATGAGAGGGAATGCGGAATGATCGTTGTATCTGATACGACGCCTCTGATTTCATTGATGAAAGCTTCCCAGCTTCATACGCTGCAAGGCTTGTACGGTGAAATCCTGATTCCTGAAGCAGTTTTTGCCGAATTGACGGAGAATCACGAATTTCAGGAAGAGTCGGAAGAAATCAGACGCTGCCCGTTTATCAAGGTGGTGGCTGTAAGCGAACCCCGTGCGGTGGATGTTTTACAGCGCGCTACAGGGTTGAACCTTGGCGAGAGTGAAGCCATCATTTTTGCGGACGAAAATAAAGCGGACACGCTGCTCATGGATGAAGGCGCAGGCAGAAGAGTGGCAAAATCTATGGGGATTCATATCATGGGCACTATCGGCGTTCTGCTTGGCGCGTATGATGAAGGGATTATCACCGCGGGGGATGTAAGGACGGCGATCGAAAAACTGCGTCAGTCAAAGCGGTGGATTTCTAAAGAGCTGCTTGAATATGCCCTTGATTATATTGAAAGACAAGGATAGCTTCTGTTTTTCGGAATAGTAAGGAGATTGTATGACAATTTTGTATGTGTTGGCCGCCATCGTGATGTTAGGCGTGATGGTGACGGTACACGAGGCGGGGCATTTTTTTGCGGCCCGGCTGACGGGCATTCCGGTGAAGGAGTTTTCCATCGGCATGGGGCCCAAGCTCCTGTCCTGGAAGCGGAAAAAGCATGAAACCCAGTTTTCGGTGCGGTTGATCCCCGCCGGGGGCTACTGCATGTTTTACGGCGAGGACGATACGGAGGGCAAGGAAGCGAAGGAAGACCCCCGTTCCATCGGCAAGTTCGCCCCGTGGCGGCGGATGGTGACCATTTTCATGGGTCCCGCCATGAATTTCGTGCTGGCGCTGATCGTGGCGGCGGCGCTGTTCGGGGCCGTGGGGGAGGATAACGGGTATTTCGTCGCGCCGAAGGTGCTGACCGTGGACGCGGGAAGCCCGGCGGAGCAGGCGGGCATCCTGCCCGGCGACGGCCTGGAAACGGTGAACGGCCAGAGCGCCGTGGGAGTCACGGAGGACGGAAAGGCCTGGAACCTGACGGTGTTGATCAATGCCTATCAGGAGGGCGGGGAACCGCTGACGCTGGGGGTTCGCAGGGGCGAGGAACTGCTGTCCGTGCGGATCGCGCCCAAGTTCAGCGAAACGGAAAAGCGCTATCTCATGGGCGTGAGCCTGAACCCCGGATACGTGCCGGTATATAGCCCCGTGAGCCTGCCCCGGGCCGTGGAGTTGGGCGCGGATTACTGCGTGCGGGCGGCGGGTGCCATCATCGAGGCATTGAAAAACCTGGTCACCACCGGCGCGGGGCTGGATCAAACCTCCGGCCCGGTGGGGATCGTGAAGCTGATCGCCGAGGAAACGGAGAAGTCCGCCGCGGAATCCGCAGGGAGCGCTTTGATCACCTACGGCCAGCTGCTGGTGCTGATTTCGGTGAATTTGGGGCTGTTCAACCTGATCCCCATTCCGGGCTTAGACGGCAGCCGCCTGGTGTTCCTGCTCATCGAGGCCATCCGCCGCAAGCCCGTGCCCCAGAAGGTGGAGGCCTATGTACATACGGCGGGGTACGTGCTGCTGTTCGGCTTCATGATCGTGATGACATGTAAGGACGTGCTGAACATTTTCCGGTAGGAAACGGCAGCACAACAATGGATGCGCTTTCTTGACAACATATATCTTATCCCATATAATAAATCTGCCGTGGAGCGATCCATGGCAGACAGGGAGACAATACGCGGAGCTTGCACCTGCTGAACGAAAGGCAGGTGATGCACATGAGCGGGTATGAAATCACCATGATTTGTATCGCGTCCATGACTCTCTTGCTGAAACTGATCGAATTCATTCTGAATCAGAATCACAAATAAGCAATGAGAAAGCCACCGCGTACTGGCATACGCGGTGGCTTTCATGATTTTATCACCGGCAGGCGATAAACTCCGCGAGCTACCAACTCCCTGTCTTTATTATATGCATATCGTTGAAAAATGTCAAGTACAACAGCAACCGAAAGACAAACGGAGGGCATTATGGGCGCAGCAAAACAGATAAAGGCGGGCAGCGTATTGATCGGCGGCGGCGCGCCTGTTTCCATTCAATCCATGACCAATACGGACACCCGGGACGTGGCCGCCACCCTGGAGCAGATCAGGCAATTGGCGGCGGCGGGGTGCGATTTGGTGCGCGTTTCGGTGTACGATCGGGCGTGCGCCGGGGCGGTGCGGCGGCTGGTGGATCAAAGCCCGGTGCCGTTGGTGGCGGACATTCATTTTGACCACACGCTGGCCATCGCCTCCATGGAAAACGGCATTCACAAAATGCGCATCAACCCCGGCAACATCGGCAGCGCGGAGAAGGTGCGCCGGGTGGCGGACTGCGCCAAGATGCACCATGTGCCCATCCGCATCGGGGTCAACGCCGGTTCCCTGGAAAAGGACATCCTGGCCAAGTACGGCGGCCTTACCCCCCAGGGCATGGTGGACAGCGCCCTGAATCACGTGAAGCTGCTGGAGGAAGCGGGCTTTGACGATATCGTGATTTCCCTGAAAGCCAGCGACGTGCCCACCACCGTGGCGGCCTACCGGCTGATGCACAAGGTGTGCGATTATCCCCTGCATTTGGGCGTCACCGAAGCGGGCCTGCCGGGCCAGGGCACGGTGAAAAGCGCCATCGGCATCGGGTCGCTGCTGCTGGACGGCATCGGCGACACGGTGCGCGTGTCCCTGACCAGCGACCCGGTGGACGAACCGAGAGCCGCCCTGGAAATCCTTCGCGCTTTGGGGCTGCGCAAGGGCATCCGGTTCGTGTCATGCCCCACCTGCGGCCGCACGCAAATCAACGTCATGGGCATCGCCCAGCGGGTGACCAAGGAGTTTTCCGATATTGATTTGCCTGTTACTGTGGCGGTGATGGGCTGCGTGGTCAACGGCCCCGGCGAAGCCAGGGACGCGGACATCGCCCTGTGCGGCGGCAAGGACTGCGGCGAATTGTTCATCCACGGCAAGCCCGTGAAAAAGCTGACGGGCGATCTGGCGGAAGGGTTTGTGCAGGCGGTGCGGGAATACCTCAGGCTTTCAGCAACTGATGCATAAATCGAAGTTTGGTGGTGGCGATAAATGGACGAAATAAAAATAAATGATAAGATCAGTTACATTGCATCCTCTGAAAACCCTCTCTCTGCAGAAATTGGGATTATTCGAGATAACGGCGTCACTTGGCTCTATGATGTGGGCAACGGAGAGAATCATATAACTGATTTGGATGGAGGCTATAACATAGTTTTATCTCACTTTCATCAGGACCATATTGGAAATATTAATAAGATTCAAACCAGGGAACTCTACTTATCAAAAGAAACGTATGAATATATTTCCAAAGGGAAAATTGTGTGTGGAAGCCTCTATATCGGAAATCTGCATATTTTTCCCTTACCTTCCAGCCATACAAAAGGCAGTTTGGGCTTGGAAGTAGACAATACTTATGCATTTGTGGGCGATGCACTTTACAGCAAAGTGAGAGATGGCTGTTATATATACGATGCCCGGCTTTTGCAGGAAGAAATAGCGGTTTTGAAAAAACTAAACGCTACCTTCTTGTTAGTCAGTCATTTTGAGGGGTTTATTCGAAGAAAAGAAGATGTTATAGCAGAACTGGAAATGATTTACGAAATGAGAGAGCAAAACGACACGGAAATAAAGGTAAAAATTGATACAGAATAACAAATTCCAGTTTAGCGAAGGACAGGCTACAGCAAATGCTGTTGTTGGAAAGTCCGCAAATTTTGTACTCAGTGAGTTCAAAATCTTCGTTCATGATGTGGACGTATTACCGCATGCCGTTTTCGGTCTAACAAGCCACTATTGACAAATTTCGGGGTTTTTCATACAATAAAAAAGCCCTGATCCGTCAGGGCCGGGAGTGAACAACAAACGCGCAGGTGGACAAAGCGCTGACGACCGCCAGTGGCGGGTATATCGTCAGCGCTTTGGTCAACCGAAACAAGCAATCTCCGCAGTGCGGAGTTGCGCCGATTGAGGTTGCGGAATGCTCGGACACCTTCTGAAAAGGGGGGTGGTGCGAAAGCGTATTACATTCCATATTGGAAAGTACACTGTGACCATCGTCATCAGCGAAACGCATCGCAAACAAAAGAACAGCCGCCACTCGGCCAAGTGACGACTGTTCTTGCGATGCGAATCGCAAGTTAGGTAAGAACTTCAAAGAGGAACCGCGTGCGTGGTTCACTCCTCGTCTTTATTATATCCCCTTTGGCAGGATTGTCAAGCATTTTCGTGCTTGTGAGCGATCTGCCGGGATGATTTGCGCAGAAAAAATTCGTTATTCCTTCATACAGTAGAGCAAGAGGAACCGTATGTTTGAGATAAAGGAACTTGAAAAAGAAGACATTCAGAAAGTAATTGCCTTTGAATTGGAATTAAGAAAGCAGGAGCCGGACACCTATTACTGGGAACCTGATGAAGCGTATGAAAAACAATTAGAGCAGAGCTTTGATGATCCAAGGTTTAACACAGCGTTATCCCTTATCGCGCTGAAAGATAATAGGGTTATTGGTAGAATTGATGCTTCTCTTATCAGCAGCCGAAGTGATGCGACCTGCTTTAGCGCTTACCTTGATTGGATTTGCGTGCTGAAAAGTGAAAGACACCACAGAACAGCGCAGGCACTGTTGAACGCATTACGCACGAAATGCAAAGAACAGGGCGTAGGCTTATTGATTGCATTGATGGCAAATAATGATGAAGCGAAAAACTTTTATAACAATATGGAAGATGCTTCTATTCACGATACCGGAATCTGGATCAATATAAAATAAATTTGAAAACTAAGTAATTGGCTCTCTCGCCCAGTTGAAAAAACGAACGAAAAGGAAGAACGCATGACCTACGAAGAATTACTCCGCAGCGTCACCCAGGCATTGCCCGAAACGGAAGGCAAGCTCGCCATTGAACGGGTGCGGTTTTGCAAAAGCGAGAACAAAGCGTATTTCTCCTTTCTCTCCGACGTGCTGATCGGGGAGAAGGGCTTTTTCATCATGAAGAACGCCCTGGGCAAAGCGTTCCCGGGGCTGAAATTCTCCCTGCGGGTGGCCAGCCCGTCGCTGGCGAAGGAATTTTTGGAAAACCCCGATAAATACTGCGCGCCGCTGAATCATTTCCTGATCCGCCACTATCCGGCGGCGGCGTCCTGGGAATTCGATATGCGCTGGACGCCGGGCAACGGCCGAGTCACCCTGGAAATGCCGGACGAGTTTTCCGCCCGTTACCTGGAAAAGCAGGGCGTGCGGGAGCAGCTGGCCGCCGTGATTCACGACGTGTTCCGGGTGGACACGGAAGTGGCCCTGCGGGTGTGCGGCGACGAGGAAAAGCGTTTGCAGGAATTGAAGCAGGAACGGGCGGAGCAGGACCGGGTGGCCGCCGAGCGCGCCCAGCGGTATGAGGAAATCGCCGCTCAGGCGGCCCAGGCAGAAAAGCCCAAGGAAAAGGATAACCGCATCAAGGGCCGCCCCATCAACGATCCGCCGGTGCCCATCAAGGGCCTGACGGACGATACGGGCCTGGTGGTCATCCGGGGCAAGGTGCTGTCCGCCGAGGACAAGGAAATTTCCGGCGGCGAAATGGTGCTGCTCTCCTTCCTGGTCACGGACTTCACCTCCACCATCCGCTGCAAGGCGTTCCTGCGCTATCACGCCCGCGCGCGGAAGGACGAGGAAGCGCCGCCCATCACCGACGAGGAACGGGAAGTGGTGAAAAAGGTCGTCAAAGCCGTGAAGCCCGGCATGGGCATCATCGTGCGGGGCGATACCCAGTACGATAAGTTTTCCCATGAAACGGTGGTCATGGTGCGGGATATGTCCGCCTGCGATCTGCCCGTGCGTATGGACACCGCCGAAGAAAAGCGCATCGAGCTGCACCTGCACACTCAAATGAGCAACATGGACGCCGTGGCCTCCGCCACCGCCCTCATCGAGCGGGCGGCCAAATGGGGCCACGAGGCCATCGCCGTTACGGACCACGGCGTGGTGCAGGCGTTTCCCGAAGCCTTCGGCGCGGCCAAGAAAAACGGCATCAAGCTGCTGCCCGGCGTGGAAGGCTACCTGACCGACGACGACGACGTGGTGACGGGGGACAGCGATTTGCCCATCGACACCCCCGTGATCGTGCTGGACTTTGAAACCACGGGCCTGAACACCGCCAAGGACCGCATCATCGAAATCGGCGCGGTGAAATTGGCCAACGGCCAGGTGGTGGACAGCTACGGGGAGCTGATCGACCCCGGCATGCTGCTGCCGCCCAAGATCACCGAAATCACCCACATCACCGATCAAATGCTCCGCGGTCAGCCCACCATCGCGGAGGCTATGCCCAAATTGCTGGCCTTCATGGACGGCTGCCCCATCGCCGCCCACAACGCCAAGTTCGACTGCGCCGTGCTGGACAGCGAATTGAAGCGTTTGGGGATGACCTACGACGTGCCCCACCTGGACACCCTCACCCTGGCCCGGAAGCTGTACCCCGAACTGAAAACCCACAAGCTCGGCAGCGTGTGCAAGCGCTTGGGCGTGTCCTTGAAGGACGCCCACCGGGCCGTCAACGACGCCGCCGCCACCGCCCAGTGTCTGGCCCGCATGATCGACGACGCAAAGAAGAAGGGCGCGGAAAAGCTGCGGGACTTAAACGACGTGTCCACCGGCTACACCCTGGGCAATTCCTGGCATATCGTACTGCTGGCCGCCAGCCAGGACGGCATGACCAACCTGAACCACATGATTTCGGAAAGCCACCTGAAATACTTCCGCCGCAAACCCCACATTCCGCGGGCCGTGCTGCAAAAGTACCGCAAGGACGTGATCGTGGGCAGCGCCTGCGAATCGGGCGAGCTGTTTTCCGCTATGGTGGACGGGGCCAGCGATGAAAAGCTCGGCAAAATCGCCCGGTTCTACGATTATTTGGAGATTCAGCCCATCGGCAACAATGAATTCCTGCTCCGGGAGGGCCGGGTAGGCAGCGAGGAGGATTTGCGGGAATACAACCGCCGCATCGTGCGCTTAGGCGAAAAGCTGGGCCTGCCCGTGTGCGCTACCGGGGACGTGCATTTTCTCGACCCGGAGGACGCGGTTTTCCGCTCCATCATCCAGGCGGGCCAGGGCTTTTCCGACGCCGACAATCAGCCGCCCCTGTACTTCAAGACCACCGACGAAATGCTGAAGGAATTCTCCTATCTGGGCAAGGAAAAGGCCTACGAGGTGGTCGTCAAAAACCCCAAGCTCGTCGCCTCCCGCATCGGCGAAGTGGGCCTGTTCCCCAAGCACCCGGAGGGCAAAACCACCTTCTCCCCCTTCTGGCCCGAAGCGGAGGACGATATCAAAAATCTCACCTACGGCACCGCCCACCGCCTGTACGGGGACGATTTGCCGGACATCGTACAGAAGCGCATCGACAAGGAATTGAACGCCATCGTGGGCTACGGCTACTGCACGCTTTATTCCATCGCCCAAAAGCTGGTGAAAAAATCCCTGGCGGACGGGTACGTGGTGGGCAGCCGTGGGTCGGTGGGTTCCTCCTTCGTGGCCTTCCTCACCGGCATCACGGAAATCAATTCCCTGCCGCCCCATTACCGCTGCGAAACCTGCCGCAAGGCCGATTTTGACATTCCGCCCCAGTACACCATCGGCGTGGATTTGCCGGACAAAAAATGCCCGGTCTGCGGCAATCCGTTGGTCAAGGACGGCTTCGACATTCCTTTTGAAGCCTTCCTTGGCTTCAAGGGCGACAAGGTGCCGGATATCGACCTGAACTTCTCCGGCGAATACCAGCCCACCGCCCACAACTACGTGAAAGAGCTGTTCGGCCCGGAATACGTGTTCCGCGCGGGCACCATCGGCACCTTAGCGGAAAAAACGGCTTACGGCTACGTATTGAAATACTTGGAAGAACGGAACATGACCGTCTCCGACGCGGAAAAGGAGCGCCTGGCGGCGGGCTGCGTAGGCGTGAAGCGCACCACGGGCCAGCACCCGGCGGGCATGGTGGTGCTGCCCCAGCAATACGACATTTGCCAGTTCACCGCCGTGCAGCACCCGGCGGACGACGTGGAATCCACCACCGTCACCACCCACTACGATTTCAACTCCATGCACGACATTTTGGTCAAGCTGGACATCTTAGGCCACGACGATCCCACCATGCTGCATATGTTAGAGGAATTGACCGGGGTGAACTTCAAAAAGATCCCCCTGGACGATAAGGGCGTAATGAGCCTCTTTTCCTCCCCCAAGGCCCTGGGCGTCACCAAGGAGGAAATCAACTGCAACACCGGCACCTTCGGCGTGCCTGAATTCGGCACCGCCTTTGTGCGCCAGATGTTAGAGGACACCCACCCCTCAACCATGCAGGAGCTGATCCGCATTTCCGGCCTGTCCCACGGCACCGACGTGTGGTTAGGCAACGCCAAAGACCTGATCGACAAGGGCATCGTGCCTTTAAGTCAATGCCTCTGCACCCGCGAGGACATCATGAACCAGCTCATGCAGCAGGGCGTCCCCGCCAAAATGGCCTTTGACACCATGGAATTTGTGCGCAAGGGCAAGGGCTTAAAGCCCGAAATGGCCGACGCCATGCACGAGCACAACGTGCCCGCCTGGTTTGAGGAAAGCTGCCGCAAAATCAAGTACATGTTCCCCAAGGGCCACGCCGCCGCCTACGTGACCATGGCCCTGCGCGTGGCCTACTACAAGGTATACTACCCCCAGGCCTACTACGCCGCCTACTTCACCATTCGCGGCGACGGCTTCGACGCCTGCACCATGATCCTGCCCATCGACCAGCTTCGCCAGAAGCTGAAAGAAGCCTATCAGGCCGACCAGGAAAAGAAAACCACCGCCAAGGACAAGGACGCCATCACCGCCATGGAGCTGGTGTTGGAAATGATGGCGAGGGGCTACTATTTCCTGCCCGCCGACCTCTACAAGAGCGATGTGAAGCGCTTCATTCCCGAGGGCGACAGAGGCCTCCGCGTGCCCTTCACCGCCCTTGGGGGCCTGGGCGAAGCCGCCGCCCAGGGCATCGTGGACGCCCGCAGCGATCCCTTCATTTCCGTGGAAGACCTGAAAAACCGGGGCAAGGCCTCCAGCGCCGTCATCGACCTTTTGCGGGAGCACGGCTGCCTGAAAGATTTGGCCGAAACCAACCAAGTGACGCTGTTCCAGCTGTAGGGCTATACTGGGGCCTCCGCGGCCCCAGACCCCCGCGCCAAAGGACTTCGTCCTCTGGACACCATTAGGCGAATTGACTTGAACGAATAAAACAGACAACGTTCGCCTGTCGCTGGGAGAAATAACAGATAGTGGGCTTCTGGCCCCATGAAAGCCAGGGAACCCCCAAGGGAAATCGAGCTTTCCCCTGGGGGTTCTCTTTGGCTTTCACCGGATGCTTTGCATCCGGTCAGGCGGCTTTCAGCCGCCGGGCCAGAAGCATAAGCAGATAGTTTTAATGATTCATACTTTTATGTATCGCTTTGACAATGGATAGGGAGTAACCTCATCTGTTAATTCCAGGATATAATCAACTGATGTGTGATAGTAAAGCGCAAGTTTTATCAACGCTTCTAAAGGAATCTGTCGTTGCCCGTTTTCGTATTGGGAATACGTGCTTTGTCGAATATGAAGTTGCCTTGCCAGTTCTGTCTGCGTCAAGTCGTGATCTTCCCGAAGGTCGCGTAGACGCAAGGCAATTTCCCCCTTCCGACATTCAGTAATCTATTTCATTATATTTATCACAAAACGGGATATTGACAAAAATCACGAAATGTGATAATTTAGAGAAGACGAATTACATGACAAGTAGCAGTTAGGGAGGGAGAGAAAAATGTAAAAGGAAAATTCATCAATACGATTCAGGATGATAAAAAAGGGAAGGTGATTGTTCTCGATTTTCTTGATTACAGGATCGTACAAAGATAGGATACAGAGTTGGAAAACTGAATTTCTTTCTGCTATTTTTAACATGTCAGAATGAACTTCAAACAGTTACGTGAAATGACATACGTATTTATTCAAAAAAAGGACTGGAGGTATTGAGCATGGACAGGACATTAGAATTGAACGGACATACCGAAAACGAATTATGCGATGCAATTGTTGGGTTTTTTGATAAAAAAGGCATGTCAGTAGCACATGAATATGACCCAGAAAAAGGGATTCATGTTCTTAACGCAAATACCAGGGAAGTGGGATTTTACAATGGTCTTTTGGGTGGGGACACTAAGTGTTATGTGACTATCAAGAACAATGGTGACGGCAAAGTCGCCATTACCGCCGGAAAAGGAAACTGGACAGGAAAGCTAACTGGGGCAGCAATTACGGTTGCGACATATGTAGCAGTACCTATATGGGGAATAATAAACGGATTATGGACTGTTATAAATGCTACAGGACAATTCAGTCTCCCTGAATCTGTTGGTGTATTCGCGGAAGGCTATCTTGCAACAGGTGATAATGCAGGAACAAGAAAGTTAGCCCAGCCATAAGCTCCTTATTCTTTTTCAGTTATTGTTGTGTAGAATCTTGAAAAGGAACACAGGGGACGGTTCTATGTGCATTGCCGCAAGTACGGTGGTCAACACAGAGAACCGTCCCCTGTGCATTTTGATGATTGCTATTTGCTGATTGACATGCATATTTCCGTTTATAGTTCTACGAGCAATCCATTCTTGCATATCGGGTATAGGCTTTTCAGTAAGGCTGAATTTCAAACTTTGATTGGAAAAGATATTACCATACAAGAAGAATCTAATCAACGGAGAAACAACGACCTATAATTGCAAGTATTTGAAAGCTGCGTCACTGTTCAGCCAGTGGCGCTTTTTTTGTAGCATGGGAGAATGAATTTTTTTTTCGCATGGATAGAAGGCGGTTTTCTATACTGCCATCCGTGCTTGCGGCAATGCACAGAAAACCGTTCCCATGCTTTTTTTGCGGCGCCTTGCGGGGCGGGGGAAGATGTGCTAAAATGCTGTCGGATGAAGCGGAATTTACTTCGGAGGGCATACGTTCGTGAAAGAAATCGTTATCAAACCTTTGACCCCCGGCATTGTATGCGGATTATCTGGATTTTTTCGATCATCGCGCGTTTACGGATGATAATCCCAACGGGCCATGCTATTGCACGTCCCCCAATCAGGATGAAGAAGAAATCAAGCGGATGGTCAGCGAGTTTCAAACCTTTGGCGTAAAAGCTACGCTGCGGAAATACGCCGTGGACATGCTGAACAGGAACAAGATTCAAGGCTATTTGGCTTATGACGGAAAGCTGCCCGTTGGATGGTGCAACGCGGCGGATATGGAAAGCTATGCCGGGTTCGTTCCGGAATTCGCCAGGAAGAATCCCTGCGGAAAAACCGTTTCCATTGTTTGCTTTGAAATCGCGCCCGCATATCGAGGTATGGGCGTCGCTTCCGCGTTGATCGACAGCGTTTGCAAGGACGCGAAAGCAAAGGGATACGCGGCTGTTGAAGGATACCCTAAACTTTCTGATAAACGGAATGACTTCGATTATCAAGGACCTGTTCGCCTTTATCAAAAAGCAGGATTTGTTGAGGTGGCGAGGGAAAACGGGCAGGCGGTCATGCGAAAAGTTCTAAAAGAATCCATTGACCCATTTTGCTCGGATGCGAACCTTGCCCATTTGGAACGCATTACTTCCCAAATTGACGCGGGTGAAGCAAAGCTGGCTTCGCATGAGTTGATGGAAGAATAAGCCCATGCGGGTTTTGTGACGCGAAAATGCTCAAATTGATCGACCATATAAATCTGAACTCTGTGCGCTAAAACATATAGCTAAAATCTATAGCTGGTAATACAATTATAGTACAGCTTCAAGCCCTTGACACAAAAAGCCCCCATCCCTTATAATAGACCCAGTCAGCGGCGACAGCCGGAAAGGAGCGTGCCCCATGGAACGGTGTATGATGCGAATGTCCCTGCGCGGGCACTGCCCCACGCGCTGTTTGCTTTGCGCCGCTTGACGCCCGATTTCGTTCGTTAAGCCCGCTTCGCAGCTGCGCGGAGCGGGTTTTTCTGGATGCGGGCCGCGCCGGGGCAGACGTGCCCTGGCCGGAGAGGAACACAGAATCCGAAAGGAATGCATGCATTTGTCCGAAGCGAATACCCAGGAAGTCCCGGAAATCTTGGAGGCGGAAGCCCCCTGTAAGCCCCTGATTCAGGTAAAGGGCCTGCGCAAGGTGTACGCCGTGCCCGGGGGCGAGGTCGTGGCCCTGGACGGTATCGACCTGAACATCCAGCGCGGCTCCATTTACGGCATCATCGGCATGAGCGGCGCGGGGAAAAGCACCCTGATCCGGTGCCTGAACCGGCTGGACACGCCCACCGACGGCGAAATCCTCATCGACGGCCAGAATATCCTGACCATGAACGGCAAACAGCTCATGGCTATGCGCCGCAAGGTGAGCATGATCTTCCAGTCCTTCAATCTGCTGATGCAGAAAACCGTGGCCCAGAACGTGCGTTACCCCCTGGATTTGGCGGGAGTGCCCAAGGCCAAAGCCAATACCCGGGTTAAGGCCCTTCTCTCCCTGGTGGAGCTGGAAAGCAAGGCCGACGCTTATCCCATCCAATTGTCCGGCGGCCAGCGCCAGCGCGTGGCCATCGCCCGTGCCCTGGCCTCCGATCCCGAAGTGCTGCTGTGCGACGAGGCCACCAGCGCCCTGGACCCCATGACCACCCAATCCATCTTAGCCCTGCTCCAGGACATCAACAGGAACATGGGCATCACCGTGGTGCTGATCACCCATGAAATGGCGGTCATCCGGCAAATCTGCAACCGGGTGGCGATCTTAGACGGGGGCCGCATCGCCGAGGAAGGCACGGTGGACGACGTGTTCGTTCACACCCGCAGCGCGGCGGGCAAGCGGCTCTTCGGCATCCTGCCCGCCCAGGAGGACGACGCCGTTTCCGACGTGCCCGCCCTGCGCATCGTGTTTGAGGGCGGCCAGGAGGGCATGCCTATCATCGCCGGGCTGGTGAAAAACTGCGGGGTGGACGTGAACATCCTGTCCGCCGACATCAAGCCCATCAACGGCAAGCCCTACGGCCAAATGCTGATCGAATCGCCGGACGATCCCGTGGTGAAAAATCAGGTAATTTCCTATTTGAAGGAACAGGGCCTGACCGTGAAGGAGGTGGGGGAAGCATGAACTGGTCCCACATTTTCTGGCAGGCGCCCTACAAGGTGTGCATGGACGGCTGGAACGGCTTAGGCGATTTCCTGTACCGCACGGTGTTCAGCTTCGTCTATCAGCGCTCCTGGAAGATCCTGTGGCCCGCCTTCGGCGAAACCATTTACATGATGCTGCTTTCCACCATCCTTTCCTACATCATCGGCCTGGCCTTGGGCGTGGTGCTGGTGATCACCCGGAAAAACGGCATCAAGCCCATGCCCCGGCTGAATATGGTGCTGGGCACCGTGGTAAATTTCCTGCGCTCCATCCCGTTCATTATCCTTTTGGTGATGCTGCTGGATACCACCCTGGCGGTCACCGGCCGCATGACCGGCACCGTCACCATCTCCTTCCCCCTCACCATTTCCGCCTTCCCCTACGTGGCGCGCATGGTGGAAGGGAGCCTGATGGAGGTGGACGGCGGCGTGATCGAGGCGGCCAAGGCCATGGGAAGCAGCACGTGGCAAATCGTGCATAAGGTGCTGCTGCCGGAGGCCAAGCCCTCCCTCATCAACGGCTTTGCCATCTGCATGACCACCATCCTTGGCTACACCACCATGGCCAGCGTGGCCGCCGGCGGCGGCTTAGGCGCTACGGCGGTGGTGTACGGCCTGTCCTACCGCCAGTACGACATCATGTATGCCGCCAGTATTTTGCTGGTGGTGCTGGTGCAGATCATCACCATGCTGGGCACGTCACTGTCCCGCAAGCACGACCACCGCATTCGATAAACCGTTATTTAAGCGCAAGCTTGAATATAAATATTTAAGGAGGATATGACTATGAAAAAGACTCTTGCCATCCTGCTGGCCCTGATCCTGGCGCTGGGCGCCGCGTCCGCCGTGGCGGAAACCCTGCCCATTATCGCTACCGCCAACCCCCACTATGAGATCCTGGAGCTGGTGCGGGACGATCTGGCTGCCCTGGGCTTTGAACTGGAGCTGGGCGCGCCCTGCAACGACTACACCACCGAGAATCCTTCCACTGCCGCGGGCGACACCCTGGCCAACTTCTTCCAGCACATCCCCTATCTGAACGGCTACAATGAATCCGTGGAAGCGGACAAACAGCTCGTCATGGTGGTGCCCACCCACTTTGAACCCATGGGCATCTATCCCGGCCAGAAGACCAGCCTGGACGAACTGACCGAAGGCGACATCATCTATGTGCCCAACGATCCCGTGAACATGACCCGCGCTTTCATTCTGCTGGCGGACGCCGGTCTGGTGGAACTGCCCGAAGGCACCACCCTGGAAAGCACCGTGACCAAGTACGACGTGGGCAACCCCAAGGGCCTGGAGTTCCAGGATGTGAACGCCGAGCTGACCCCCCGTCTGCGTGAAGGCGGCGCTTTCGCCGTCATCAACGGCAACTACGCCTCCCAGAACGGCCTGAACCCCGGTAAGGACGCCGTGTACTTTGAACAGCCCGGCTCCCAAGCTGCCGAAGCCTATGTGAATATCTTCGCCGTGCGGCCCGAAAACGCCGAGGCCGATTTCGTCAAGGCCCTGGAAAAGGTCGTTTACACCCAGAAAGTGTACGATCTGATCGTGGACAGCGGCTTCGCCCCCGTGTTCACCGTGCCCGCCGAATAAGCTCTTTACAGCAAACAACAGGCCGCGTCCGTTTCGGGCGCGGCCTGTTGAGATTTGTTGGAGAGAGGGAACCGCTGGGGCCTCCGCGGCCCCAGACCCGGCGGCAGGGGATGATCCCCTGCACCTTCTCCTGCGGAAATTACTCGATGGGTAGAGACAACATGGTTCCCGCTGTTGCATGAAAAGGATAGCAAAACTTGACGGTCTTGTGCTTCTGGCCCGGCCGCCTTTGGCGGCCAACCCGGATGCGAAGCATCCGGGGAAAGCCAGGGAATAATCCCGAGGAAAAAGCGAGCTTTTTCCCTGGGATTTTCCCGGCTTTCTTGGGCCAGAAGCCGTCATGCTTTCGTAAACCCCAGCGCGGCAGGCGGCGCTTGTTCGGTATAGTCTTGCAAGCTGCTTCGCCAGGTGGGGGTTCAGGGGCGTCACGCCCCTGACGCAGGTCTGGGCGCGCGGAGCGCCCAGCGTATCCCCGTCATATTTCAATTTCTCATTCGTGCGTGAGCCGTGCCCCCGGAGGTTTTATTCCATATCCGTCAGGCTGCCGCGCTGGATCATGCGGTCAGCCAGCTCAGCCATTTCCGCCGCCGTTTCGGGGCAGCCCCGGTTCACCCAGGCGCGGATCAGCCCGGCGCAGCCGAAGACGACGAAGCTGTAATGGTAGTCAAAAGCGTCGTCGTCCCGGCCTTTGCGCAGGGCCAGCCAGACGCTGCGGCATTTTTCCCGCACCACCTCGTTCAGCCGGTGCAGGAAATTCATATCGCCGTTGGCGCTGAGCAGCACCCGGCACATTTCCTGGTTTTCCTGAACGAAGGTGAACAAGTCCAGCAGCATGGGCTTGGTTTTCGCGGAAAAGGCTTCTTCCTCGTGGCGGGCCACAATGGCGTCCAGGGCTTCAAATAAGCTGTCCTCGATTTTTTCCAGCATATCGAAAATGTCTTTATAGTATAGGTAAAAGGTGCCCCGGTTCATGTCCGCCAGCTCGGTCAGCTCCTTGACCGTGATTTCCTTGGCCTGCTTTTCCTGCAAAAGCTGGGTCAGGGCCTGGGTCAGCAGCTTTTTGGTGCGGCGCACGCGCCTGTCTTCCTTTTTTTCCTGCTCCATGGTTTGGCCTTCTTTCTCAACAATGCGCGGCATATGTGTCGGATAACAGCCACGATTCCAACTGCATGCCGCTTATCGGACGATCAATAATCAAATTGGTTATTGATTTCCACCGCGAGATATATTATAATACTTAACGTTGAGAAAGTCAACACAATGTTTTGTAACTCGAAAGGGAGGAAAACAAAGTGAAGGGCTTTGCCAAATGGCTGGTGCGACGCCGCGCGCTGGTGATCGTGATATGCCTGCTGCTTATGATCCCCTCGGCGCTGGGTATGGCCGCCACCAAGACCAAATACGATCTGCTGTATTATCTGCCCCAGGAGCTGGAAACGGTGCGGGGGCAGGAAATCCTGTTGCAGGATTTCGGCAAGGGCGCTTTCTCCCTGCTGATCACGGAGGGCATGCCCCTTCGGGAGCAGGAGCAAATGGAAAACGCCATCCGGGAGATCCCCCACGTGGAATCGGTGATCGGCTATGCCTCCATCACAAAGGGCGCGCTGCCGGTGGAAATCATTCCCACCGACTACCGGGAGCTGTTTCAGCGGGGGGACTGCATGCTGTCCGCCGTGTTCTTTGATTCGGGCTCCTCCGCCGAGGAAACCATGGAGGCCATTCGGCGGGTGCGGGCCGTGGCGGGGGAAAAGTGCTTCGTGTGCGGCCTGTCCGCCGTGGTGACGGATACCAAGCAATTGGTGGAGGATCAGGAAGCCATCTACGTGGGCATCGCCGTGGCGCTGTGCGCCCTGGTGCTGACGCTCACCATGGATTCCTTCTTGCTGCCGCTGATTTTCCTGTGCTGCATCGGCGTTTCCGTGCTGTACAACATGGGCACCAATTACTTCTTCGGGGAAATCAGCTACATCACCAAGGCCGTGGCCGCTGTGCTGCAACTGGGCGTCACGTTGGACTATTCCATTTTCCTGTGGCACAGCTACAAGGAGCAAAAGCAATTGACCAACGATAAGGACGAGGCCATGGCAAACGCCATCCGCCTGACCTTCACCTCCATCCTCGGCTCCAGCCTGACCACCGTGGCGGGCTTCATTTCCATCTGCTTCATGAGCTTCACCTTAGGCCGGGATCTGGGCGTGGTCATGAGCAAGGGCGTGGTGCTGGGCGTGCTGGGCACGGTGGTGCTGCTGCCCTGCGTGATTCGCGCCCTGGACGGGGCCATCGAAAAAACCAGCCACAAGCCCCTGCTGCCCAACCTGCATTTCTTAGGCAGCTTCGTCAGCAAGCATTATAAGGCGCTGTGCGCGGTGCTGGCCCTGATGATCGTTCCGGCGTTTTACGGCTACATGAACGCGCCCGTGTATTACGACATGAGCAAGGTCATGCCCCAGGAGCTGCCCTCCATCATCGCCAACAAAAAGCTGGCCGAAACCTTCGATATGGCCACCACCCACCTGCTGCTGGTGGACGCCGACGTGTCCCAGAAGAACGTGCGGGCCATGACGGAGGAAATGCGGCAGGTGGACGGGGTGAAGGCCGTGATCGGCGTGGACAGCCTGCTGGGCGCGGGCATCCCGGAATCCATCGTGCCCGGGGACGTGCTTTCCCTTATCAAAAGCGACCGCTATCAGCTCATGCTGATCAATTCCGCCTACGTCATTTCCACCGACGAGGTGAACGCCCAGATCGACGTGCTGAACGGGATTTTGAAGAAATACGACCAGGGCGGCATGCTCATCGGCGAGGCTCCCTGCACCAAGGACCTGATCGCCTGTACCGACCACGATTTCACGGTGGTCAGCCTCGTTTCCATCGCCGCCATTTTCGTCATTATCCTGCTGGTGCAAAAATCCCTGACCCTGCCGGTGCTGCTGGTGGCCATCATCGAGCTGGCTATCGCCGCCAACCTGTGCGTGCCCTGCTATCTGCATGAGGAATTGCCCTTCGTGGGGCCGATCCTGATTTCCACCATTCAATTGGGCGCGACGGTGGACTACGCCATCCTGCTCACCACCCGCTACAAGCAGAACCGCCTGAATGGCATGAATAAGGCGGAAGCCGTGAACCAGGCCACCGCGTCCTCGGCCCAAAGCGTGCTGGTCAGCGGCATCGGGTTCTTCGCCGCCACCTACGGCGTGGGCCTGTATTCCAACGTGGCGATCATTTCCACCATGTGCCGCCTCATCGCACGGGGCGCGCTGATTTCTGTGGCGGTGGTGTTGCTGCTGCTGCCCGCCGTGCTGCTGCTGCTGGATAAACTGATCGTTCATACGACTTTTGACATGAAAGCCGCGAGGTAACTGTTGGCAGATGCACTGAAAAGAACTCTTTAATCAGGTAGGAAGTAGGAGGTAGGAAGCATATATAGTCCACAAAAGGAAGAAACCCTGCACTTTTATGAACATAATAAAACCTCCTACCTCCTACTTCCTACCTCCTACCTTCGGTAAAGCTTCCTTGAAATGATTGAGAAAGAAGGACTGAATGATGAAAAAGCTGCTTGCCGCGCTGCTGGCCGCCGCGTTTCTGATGGGCTGCTGCGCGCCCGCCTTAGGGGAAAACATCAAGCATGAACGGGTGTATATCGTGGCCGGACCCGACGGGGAAATCCGGAGCCTGACCGACAGCGTCCGCCTGGAAAACAAGGAGGGGCTTTCGGAAATCGCCGACGTTTCCCTGCTGACCGGCATTGAAAACATGAGCGGCGACGAAGCCTTCACCCGGGACGGGGACGCCCTGATCTGGCAGGCCCAGGGGAACGATATCGTTTACCAGGGAACCTCCGATCAGACTCCGGCCATCCTGCCGACAGTCTCCCTGACCCTGGAAGGAGAAACGGTCACCGCCGCCGAATTGAAAAACAAGACCGGCGAAGCGGTACTCACCGTTTCCTACCGTTCCGTAAGCGCCCTGCCCGCCCTGGCCGTGACCCTGCTGCCCCTGGACGGCGCAGGCATGACGAATATCCATGCGGAAAACGCCATGATCCTGTCCGAAGCGGGCCAGCGGGTGCTGGTGGGGTACGCCGCGCCGGGGGTGGACGCGGATTTGGGCCTGCCGGATCACTTCACCGTGTCCTTCCACGCCGATCACGCCGATCTGAGCTGGATGATGACCCTGATTTCCGCCGACCCCATCCGGCTGGCCGCCCAGGAAATCGACGAAAGGCTGCCCATTGATCTGCGGGACACCCTGACCCTGGCCGAATCCCTGCTCACCGCCCTGAAAAACGGGGAGGACGTGCCCATGCAGCCGGGCCTGAAAAACCTGAAGACCAATATCGTGCTGGGCCAGGTGAACGACTTTAACCATAATGTGGTCAAGCTGGACGAAAGCGCCCAGGCCCTCAAGGGCAGCGCGGAGGAATTGACAAACCGCGCCGGGGAAGCTAAGACCAACGCCGGAACGCTGCAAACCGCCCTGAACGGCTTGCAGACCAGCGGCGACGCCCTGAACGCCCAGGCCAATGCCCTGCTTTCCGCCGCTTTCCAGTCTACCCAAACGCAATTGGCCGCTTTCGGCGTCACCGTGTCCGAGCTGACGGCGGAAAACTACGCCCAGGCGCTGGACAATGCCGCCCAGGGCCAGGATGAAAACACAACCGCCAAGCTCGCCGCCCTGAAAGCCCAGTTGGAGCAGACCGTGCAGCTCGTGAACAGCCTGAAAGCCTATACCGAATCCGCGGCCCAGGCGGCCCAGAGCGCCGACGCCCTGAACGCCGGTCTCATCGCCCTCAAGGACAGCGCGGCGGCGCTGCAAAAGGACGCGGAAAAGCTGCAAAAGAACGGCACCGCCAAGGTGAAATCCACCGTGCAGACCGCGGAAAAGCAGCTGGCCGCCCTGGCCCTGCCCTACGTGCAGCGCGACGCGCTTCATATTCTTGAATTGTACGAGCAGACCCGGGATCAGGCCCGGAACGGGGGCTACGATCTCCGCCCCGAGGGCATGCAGGCCGTCACCGTATACGTGATCCGCACCGATTTGCAGTAAGAAAGGATTCCCATGAAAGAAAACTGTGTGCAGAAGCTGATCGAATTCATCGGGCAAAGCCCCACCTGTTACCACGCCATTGATACCATCCGGCGGGCGTTCAGCGATTATACCCTGCTGAACGAGGGGGAAAAATGGAATCTTAAGCCGGGCGGGAAATACCTTGTGATCCGCAACGGCAGCAGCGTGATCGCCTTCACCTTGCCACAAGGGGATTGCACCGGCTTCCAGATCGTCGCCAGCCACGCCGATTCCCCCACCTTCAAGATCAAGGAAAACGCCGAAGTGGCGGTCAGGGACAAGTACGTGCAGCTGGACACGGAACGCTACGGCGGCATGATCATGTCCAGCTGGTTCGATCGGCCCCTGTCCATCGCGGGCCGCGCCCTGGTGCGCACAGAAACGGGCGTCGCCACCGTGCTGGTGAATTTGGATCGGGATACGTGCGTGATTCCCAACGTGGCCATTCACATGAACCGGCAGGTGAACGATGGCTACAAGTTCAATCCGGCGGTGGACACCTATCCCCTGTGGGGAACGGGAGAAGCCAAAGATACCTTCCGGGCGGAAATCGCAAAGGCGGCGGGGGTTTCGGAAAAAGGCCTGTTGGGGGCTGACCTGTTCCTGTATAACCGGATGGAGGGTAAGGTGTGGGGCGTGAAGGAGGAATTCATTTCCGCCCCCCGGCTGGACGATTTGGAATGCGCCTTCGCCTCCGTGGAAGCTATGAAAGCCGCCAAGCCCGGCAGTCACGCCAACGTGTGCTGCGTGTTCGATAACGAGGAAGTAGGCAGCACCACCAAGCAGGGCGCGGATTCCACCTTCCTTTCCGACGTGCTGCGCCGCGTCGTGCTGGCCCTGGGCCGCCAGGAGGAGGATTATTACACCCTGCTTGCCCACAGCTTCATGCTGTCCGCCGACAACGCCCACGCCATGCACCCCAATCATCCGGAATATTCCGATCCCCTGAATATGACGGAAATGAACAAGGGCATTGTGATCAAGTTCAACGCCAACCAGAAATACACCACCGACGGGGTCAGCGAGGCGGTATTCCATCACATCTGCGAAAAGGCCGGGGTGCCGGTGCAGCATTACGCCAACCGGTCCGATCTGCCGGGGGGCGGCACTTTAGGCAACATTTCCGGCAGCCACGTGTCCGTCAACACGCTGGATATCGGCCTGGCCCAGCTGGCCATGCACAGCAGCTACGAAACCGCCGGGGCTAAGGACGTGGCTTCTATGATCGACGGCATGCGGGCCTTCTATGAAACGGAGATCCGCAGCTTAGGCAATGGAGCTTACGCCCTGGAATAAAAACGTTCCGATGCAAACAGCGCCCGCCAACCGATAAACACCGGCTGGCGGGCGCTGTTGCCGTGCAAAGCGTCAATCTTTTCGGGTTGCTTTCATTTCCTTCTTGCGGTCGTACATCACATGGTCTGCCCGCTTAAACAGACTGTCCACGCCGTCGTCCAGCTCCGGGTCATAGAACGCCGCGCCGATGGCCGCCGACACTTTTTCCCAGGGCGGCAGGGAATCATCCCGGGCCAGGGCGGCCATTTCCGCGTTAAAGCGGGCTTCCAGCTCGCCGTAATGGTCGAAATCGGTGCCGCGCAGGATCACGGCGAATTCGTCGCCGCCGATGCGGAACACGGGGGAGTGGTCGAAGATCACGCACACCATGCGGCTGAGCTTGCGGATGGCGATATTGCCCATGTCGTGGCCGTAAGTATCGTTGATTTTTTTCAGGAAGTTCAGATCCACGATGGCCAGGCCCACCTGGGCAATCCCGTCCTCTAACTTCACGGCCACGCGCTTCATTTCGTTGTCGTAGGCCGTTTTGTTGCGGATGCCGGTGAGGGCGTCCCGGTTGGCCAGCTCCTGCATGTTGGCGGCTTTTTTCTCGGCGGTGATGATGTCGGTCACGTAATCCCGCATGTCCTCGGTCATTTTCACCACCGCGTCGGACAGGGATTTGATTTCGTTGTCCGTTTTCATGGGAGGCGCGTCGAAGGTCAGGGCGTTCACGTCCCGCTGGCCGTGGCTGCGGTCCGCAAAGCCCACGGCGCTTTCCTCCAGGCGCAGGATGGGCTGGGTGATGTTCCTGCGGGACCAGAACAGGAAAATGGCGATGAACACCGCGCCCGCCAGCAGGATCACCAGGATATTCACGGCGGCGTACTGCCAAACCATGCCGTTGATGAAGGAAATATCAATATCCACCGCCAGCACGGCCACGCTGTTTCCCTTGGCGTCCCGGATGGGCACGGCGCCGGTATAATCAATGCCCCATTCCGTGGCTTCCTCAAAGTAAACGATGCCCTTGCCCTTCATGATCTCAAAAAACTGGGCGGCGGTGGCCGCGTCGAATTCGTCGTCCGAGATCCAGCCCAAATAGAGATTTCCTTCCGTGTCGATATACCGGTCTTGATACCGCTCCGCCGAAAGCACGCTCATCACGTTGCCCGTTTCCTCGGTATTCAGGGGCAGGATGGCGTAGAAATAATGGATATCGTCGAAATGATCCATCATATGATCCATGAAAAGCAGGGTTTTCTTGTACCGCTCGCTTTCCTCGCCCGTTTCGATGCAGGCTTTCAGATCGTCCCCGTCGATTTCGGACAGGGTATAGTTCAGGATATCGTCGATATAATTGCGGTAATCCTCATAAACGTAGTTTTTATACATCGTCAGATTGGCGAAGCTCAGCAGCACGCACAGGGCGAGGATAAACAGAACGCATCCCACGGTGATGCTGCGGTTCAGGGGCCTCTTGTGGTGCTTCATGGGCGTAACCTCCCTCGCTGCGTGGGATGCGCTGCTTGCATATTGAAAAAACGAATTAAACCCCGACGGAATCATTATATTTTGTCCGCGGCCGTTTGTCAACCAAGAAAGAAATCAGTCAAAATGGATGTGGCAGTAGCCGCCCGGATGCTTTTCCAAGTATTTCTGGTGGTATTCCTCCGCCGAATAGAAGTTCTGCAAGGGCAGGTTTTCCACCGCCAGGGGCTTGTCATAGCGGCGGGCCAGGTCGTGAAGGGCGGCGGCGACGGTGGGGGCGTCGGCGGGGTCGGCGAAATAAATGCCGGTGCGGTACTGAACGCCGAAATCCTCCCCCTGGTGATTGACGGCGGTGGGGTCGATCACCTGGAAATAGCGTTCCAGCAGCTCCCGCAGGGGAAGCTTAGCGGGATCATATACTACCCGAACGGTTTCCGCGTGGCCCGCCCCGTGCTTCACCTGCTCGTAGGTGGGGTTTTCGGCTTCGCCGTTGGCGTAGCCCACCTCCGTTTCGATCACGCCGTCCATCAGGTCAAAATATTTCTGGCAGCCCCAGAAGCAGCCGCCCGCCAAATAAACGGTCTTTTCCATGGGGGACAGTCCTTTCATGGCTTTTTCGATGATATGGGCGAAGGCTTCCAGCCCTTGCCGGTCCTGATCGGAAAAACGGTTGAGCATGGGGCTGTCCATGTCCAGCACGGCGGCCACCCGGCCCCGCCCATCCCGCAGGGGAATCACGAGTTCGGAACGGGATGCGCTGTCGCAGGCGATGTGGCCGGGGAAAGCGTGTACGTCCGGCACCAGCATGGTGCGTCCTTCCCGCAGGGCCGCGCCGCATACGCCCTTTTCCCGGGGGATGCGAATGCAGGCCACTTTGCCGTGGAAGGGACCCAGCACCAGATCGGGGCCTTCCACAGTATAAAACCCGGCCCAGTTGATATCGGGCAGCATTTCCCACAGCAGGGCCGAGGCGTTGGCGAACAGGGACACGTACCAGCCCTCCGCTTGGGCCAGGGCTTCCATTTGCTCGTTCAAAAGCTTGTAATCCACGGTCATTCCGCTTTACCTCCCAATTTTTCAATGGCCGCAATGCGCTGGCTCAGGGTGGGATGGGAATATTCCAGCTTCACCAGCAGGGGAGAGGGGGCCAATTCCCCAAAGTTTTCCCGCCTCAGCTTTTTCAGGCCCGAAATCAGCGCTTCGCCGTAGCCCTCCTGAACGGCCTGGGCGTCCGCCCGGTATTCCGCCCGCCGGGAAAGCCCGTTCACCAGCAGGCCGAAGAGCGGGGCGATCAGGGCAAATTCCACGCTGGTGATCAGGAAGAAGGCAAAGCCGTAATTCACACCCGGAAAGCCGAAGGCGGTGAAAACTTCCGGCGTGCGCAGGGTCAGCCAGGCCAGCGCGCCTATGAAAAGCATTTGCACAAAGGAAAAGATTTGGCTTTTCAGGGTGTCCTTATGCAGGCCGTGGCCCATTTCATGGGCGAACACCGCGCAGATTTCATCCGTCGTCATGGCCTGCACCATATTGTCGTACAGCACGATGGTTTTCATTTTGCCGAAGCCCGTAAAATAGGCGTTGGACTTGGTGGAGCGCCGGGAGGCGTCCATTACCTGAATGGCGCGCACCTTGAAGCCGTGCTTTTCCAGCAGGCCGGTGAGCTTGTCCTTCAGCTCCCCGTCCTCCAGGGGCGTGAACTTGTTGAAGATCCGGCTGAAAAAGGGATAGAGGAAGGAAATACCCAGGGTCAAAAGCGTCATGGCCCCGGCGAAGACCACGATCAGCCAGTCCCCAAGCCAGGTGTGCGCCCCCAGCAGCAGGGAGCTTACCGCGATCACCAGGGCCAGATTGATCAGCAGACCCTTCAATTGATCCAGCCAGAAGGTTTTCTTGGTGGAACGGTTGAAGCCGTACTTTTCCTCGATGACCATGGTGTCGTAGTATTCGATGGGCAGCTCCGTCACGAGGCCCGCCATGGATAACAGGATCACGGCCAGCATCTGCCAAAAGGCCGTATCGGGAAACAGACGGGCAAAGGCGGCGTAGAGGTTGGGCAGGATCAGAATGAGATCCACCATGAATCCCGCCAGGGCGCTGAACGCCCCTAAGCGGCACTTTTCCCCGTGATAGGCCCGCCACTTTTTGTAGGTGTCCAGGTCGTACACGTCCAGCACGTTCAGGGGAATGGGATTTTGGGCCGACCGGTATTCGATCAGCCGGAGCAGCATGTTGTACAGGAATACGGCGGACAGGATCACGATGGTCACGGTTTTATACTGCATGGGCGTCTCCTTTCGGTCAGCCGCTGAAGGTCATGCTGTTGCCGGGTATCTTTTTGCTTGCATACATAGCGGTGTCCGCCCGGGCGTAGAGCGCGTCAAAGGAGGCCGCGTTTTCTCCCGCGTGCAGGGCTACGCCCACGCTGACGGCGATTTTTTCCCCGCGCAACTCCGGTATCTCCGTTTTTTCGAGCCTTTCAAACAGCCGGCGGATAATGGCCTCGGCCATTTCCCGCTTCACAATGCCCACCGCGAAAACGCCGAACTCGTCGCCGCCCAGCCGCATGCATAAATCGTTGGAACGGAAAATGCCGCGCATGGAATCGGCCACGGCGATGATGACGGTATCGCCCGTCTGATGCCCGTAGGTATCGTTGATGGTTTTGAAATGGTCGATATCCAGCTCCAGGAACATGCCGCCGCTGCCGGAGGCCAGCAGCTCGTTCACCTTGTTTTGGCCGCTGACGCGGTCCAGCAGGCCGGTCATGCGGTCCGTTTCGGACAGCGCCTGCAGGGCCTCGCCCCGCTTCTCCTCCTGGTCGATGCGCGTATGAAGCGCCTGCAGCGCCACGTTTTTGGCGCTGAGGCGGAGAAACACCGCCACCAGGAAAAGACTGACCAGCGCCACAATGGCGGAAAACGCAAGAATGGTGTATCGCAGGGGGCGGTACCAAACGTCGGCGTTGATCAGGCTGACGCTGTACCAGCTGCCTTCCAGCTGTTCCACATAAACGGAGAAATTTCCCTCTTTGGCGTTGAGATCAAACTGCTTTTCCCCGTCCGCAAGGATTTTGCGTGCCACGGCGCCGCCGAGGCTCTCCGGTTCGTTCAGATAGTTCCGGCCCAGCTGATTCTTATCGGAATGGGCCACCACGATGCCGCTGCCGTCCAGCACGAGGGCCTGGCCGCCCTCCGTGGCGGCGGCGATGCGCTCCACAATGGCCTGCAAGGGGTCGAGGCTCACGTTCATGGCGATCACGCTTTGCCCGTCGCTCAAAAGATCGGACACAGTCATCATCACCGTATACGTCTGCAAATCCAGGTAGGGTTCCACAAAGGTGATTTCCTGGTCGGATGCCATGGTCTGGATATACCAGGGCCGTTCGGTGGGCACATAATCGTCTTCAGGCACCCAGCCCGCGCCGTCGAGATACACGCCGCCCACCCAGCCGTACAGGCCGGTGGTGGTGGGATCCAGGGTGGCGGCGATGTTGTTCGTCTGCTCCACCAGGTACTTTTCGATCTTTTTGCTGCCCGTGCCGGAAGACAGCATGCTATCCACCGTGCGCCCCACCAGCGTGACGATGTTCACCCGCGTCAGAAGAATATGGTCGTATTCCCTGGCGGAATCCTTGGCGTTCAGCTCGCATTGCTGCCGCAGGGTTTCTTTCTCCGTCGCGTAAAAGCTGTTTCCAATAAAGGCGGCGGTGATATTGGCGAACAGAATCACGATGATCGCCAATACAATGGATTTCACGCTCACGTGCCGCAGCGTATCTCTGATCTTCATTCGGCCGTCCATGCTTTTTCCTCAATCAGTCATACGTTTTATTTCTCAGCCGCTGTTCAAAATCTCCCTTCGGGAGGGGTTTGTCGAACAGGAAGCCCTGCACCATATCAATATTGACGCTTTTCAGGAAGTTGACCTGATCCCAGTTCTCCACGCCCTCGGTGATCACGCTCATGTTCAGCTCGTTGGCCATTTTTGCCACGTTGGAAACCACCACGCTGTCGCGTTTGGTGCCCGTGTGGCCGTCAATGAAGGATTTATCCAATTTCAGCACGTCGGCGGAGAAATCCCGCAGGATATTCAAAGAAGAATACCCCGTTCCAAAGTCGTCGATGGCCATGGCGATGGAGGAATCGTGCATATCGCTGATGAACCTTCTCAGCCGCTCGTTGTCTTCCTCGCTCATGGTTTCGGTGATTTCCACCTCGATCAGCTGCTTGGGGATGTTATAGGCGGTCAGGATCTTCCTGATTTTTTGGGAAAACTCGGGATCGGCCAAGTTTTTGCGGGAGAAATTCGTCGACACGCGCACCGGCTCGATGCCCGCGTCCATCCACCGGCGGATATCCTTGCACACCTGCTCGAAAATATAGAAATCCAGCATGCAAATGCTGTCGCCGGTCTCCAGAATCGGAATAAATTCGCCGGGGGTGATGGTCTTTCCGTCTCTGATCCAGCGCACCAGGGCTTCCGCGCCGGCCAGGGTCTTGGTCTTGGTGTTGACCTTAGGCTGATAGTAGGGCTGGAACTCGCCCTTTTCCAAAGCCTCGGCGAACACGGAAAGAATTTGCTTTTGATGAATGGCCTTTTTGTGCATTTCAGGCGTTGAGAATAAATAGGGCGCGTGCTTGTCGTATCTTGCCACGTTCAGCGCCGTGGAGCATCTGCCGATGATCCCCTCGCTGTCCATTTCGTCGTCGTCGATATCCAGGCAGCCCGCGATGGCCTGCAGGGTCGCCATTTCTTCCTGGCCGTTCAGGGAGGCGCGGATATCCACGCCGGAGGTCAGCTTCAGCACGGCGTCGGTCTTTTCTTTATGCACCATGAGGATGAACGTGTCGCCGGACAGGCGGCCCGCGCACTCGTCATCGTCGGTATACGATAAAAGCAGCTCCGCGAAGCGGATGATGATATGGTCCGCCTCCTGCTTTCCGTACTTTTTATTGATCAGGCCGAAGCTCTTTACGTTCAGGTAGAACGCGTTGTAGGACGTGAGCTTTCCCGCCGCCCACATTCTGTTGACGAAGGTTCTGAACCCGGCGGCGTTGGGCAGGCCGGTCATGATGTCGGTTTCGGCGGCCTTCTTCACATACATGTCCTTCAAGTAATGGATGCAGTTTTCCTTGTGATTGAAGCCGTTGTGGATCGCCGTCGCCATTTCCGTGCAGGTGTCATAGCCGCAGCAGGAGCAGTTGATGTGCCGGGAGGCTTCGTCGGTCTTGTTCATTTCCAGGAAGATGGCTTCCAGCTCTTCGGGATCGGGAATGCGCAGGGTGCATTGGGCCGACCGGTCCGTATAGGAGCGCAGATAGTCTTCCAGGTTCAGGTGTTCAAACTGTTTGTTGAGGCAGGCCAGCCTTTCCTCCGGCGCGGCGTTCCGGGACCAGGCGCTGCCGGCCGTATCCTTTTCCACGGCCTCCTTGATGTCGTGCAGATGGTACAGCGAATGATCGGTGACGGCCAGGGCCATATCGGTGCCCGTGCCGCAGATGCAGCCCTTTTCGCAGTTGAGCGCGTCCACGAACAGGAAGGGCGTCTTTCCGTCCCGCAGCAGCTCCTTGTTTTTTTCCAGGTAGTGGAACAGCCTTTTTTCGCCCTCCACCTGACGGATGAACGCGTCCTGGCCCAGGAGCCACAGCACGTTTTCCTTGAGCCCCCCCGGCATGGGATAGATGGAGCCGAGGCCGTATTCCATTTCATCCCGGCAGGGTTCCCCGTACAAATTGAATTTTTCGGCGTAATCCATCAGGTGCTTGAAGGTCACGTTATAGCTGACGTACCCGTGATTGTTGGGGTCGTCGATTTCTAACTTTTTGGCGATGCACGGGCTGATAAAGGCCAGCTTATCCGTGACGCCTAATTCCTTTTTCGCGTAAATAGCGGCGCACATGAGGGGGCTTTGCACGGGGAAGAGCTTGGGCAGCAGCTCCGGCAAATACCGCTCGATATAGCCCACCACCGCCGGGCAGGGCTGGGAAATGCCGCCTGAAAAATCATGCTGCTGAATGTAATTGATATATCCCCAGGTGGTGATGTCCGCGCCGAAGGAAACGCTGATGATGCGGTTCACGCCCAATTCTTTCAGCTTGCCCAAAACCCTGGCGCAGGTATCCGGATAATTGGCGGGGAAGGCGGGAGCAACCAGCAGCGAAATCTTTTCGCCTTTTTTCAGATCGTCAAAGAACCGTTCGGTATCGTCCACAAAATCGCGGGCGTTATGCTCGCAGATATCAAAGCAGGCGCCGCAGGCCACGCAGAGGCTGCCGTCCACCATGATCCTTGAATTACCGTTTTCGTCCGGCTCCGTGGATACGCAGGCCCCGATGCAGCTGCACGCGCGGATGCACTTGTTGCAGCCGATGCATTTGTCGTTGGTGTAGACGAGTCCTTTTTCTATGCTCCTCAAAATGATCGCTCCTCATCCGGTGATAATGCGGGGTGGAATGAACATCCCCAGTATACCACATTTTGCCTCTCCTGCCCAGTCCCAAATGACGGGATGGGGAAAAAGAATCAACGATTCACGTTTGCCGCCGACGGTTGTTTTCAGCCGAACGCTTGACGGTTTATTCCGATCCGGTTACAATAAAAAGACGCGGAACGAAGGGTTATTCAGAAGGGGGAAAAGGAATATGAAGCTGTTTATCGCGTCGGATATTCACGGATCGGCGGTATTTTGCAGGGAAATGCTGGAAGCCTATGATCGGGAAAAGGCGGATCGGCTGCTGTTGTTGGGCGACGTGCTGTATCATGGCCCCCGGAACGATCTGCCGGAAGGGTACGCGCCCAAGGAAGTGATCGCCCTGCTGAACGAGCGCAGGCAGGATATCCTGTGCGTGCGCGGCAATTGCGACACGGAGGTGGACCAGATGGTGCTGCAATTTCCTATAATGGCGGATTACGCTCTGCTGGAGGTGGAGGGCCGGGTGCTGTTTGCCACCCACGGGCACCATTTCAACACGCAAAACCCGCCGCCCCTGAAAAAGGGGGATATCCTGCTCCACGGCCACACCCACGTGCCCGCCTGGGAAAACCGGGGGGAATACTGGTATCTGAACCCCGGCTCAGTATCTATCCCAAAAGAAAACACCGCCCGCGGCTATATGACGCTGAAGGACGGCGTGTTCCGGTGGAAGACACTGGAGGGGAAAGAATACCATGTGATGGGAGATAGAGAGTTCAGAGTACAGAGTTCAGATGAAGATAGTTTACATTATTGCAGGTACGCTGATGATATTGACTAAATAATCTGAACTCTGCACTCTGTACTCTGAAAACTGTTTATTCGGGGTCGGCCAGGGCTTCGCTCTGCTTGACCAGCACCTTCTGGCTGTAGCAGGAGAAGGCATTGTCCACCAACTTCTTGTCCGGAGCGGGGGTGATGAGGCTGACCAGCGGCACCAGCACCAAACCGGCCAGCATGCAGAACGCGCCGGAATTGATGGGGGAGGCAAGCAGCCCCAGATTCAGCGTCAGTACGCCCAGCTGGTTGAACATTACCAGGGTCATGAAAATGCTGGAGAACAGAATGGATGCCCAGCAGGAAAGGGCCGTGGCCCTTTTCCAGTACAGCCCGTACAGGAAGGGCGCAAGGAACGCACCGGCCATGGCCCCCCAGCTGACGCCCATGGCCTGGGCGATGAAGGCCACCGGGGATTTGACCTGAATGATGGCGATGACGGCGGAAATGGCGATGAACACCACGATGAGTACGCGCATAGTCAGCAGTTGGTTCTTTTCATCCATTTTCTTGACCGCGTGGCCCTTGAGCAGGTCCAGCGTCAGGGTAGAGGAGGAGGTGAGTACCAGGGAGGACAGGGTACTCATGGAGGCGGACAGCACCAGGATGATCACCACCGCGATGAGCAGGTCTCCCAAACTGGACTGGAGCATGGCGGGAACGATGGAGTCATAAATGATGCCGCCCTTGTCGTTGAACTGGATGCCGGGATCCCCGGTGAACAGCCGCCCGAAGCCGCCCAGGAAATAGCACCCGCCGGCCACGATCACCGCGAAGGCGGTTGAAATGATGGTGCCCTTATGGATATCGCCTTCGCGCTTGATGGCGTAGAACTTGCCCACCATCTGGGGCAGGCCCCAGGTGCCCAGGGAGGTGAGGATCACCACACCCAGCAGCCCCAGGGGATCGGGGCCGAAGAAGGAATTGAAGATGCCCTTGATGCCCACGGCCGGGGTGGCAGCCACTTCCGCTTCCGTCACCTTGGCGTTGGCCAGGCCCTCCAGGGCGCCCATGAACCCGCCTTTGTAGCCCAGCACCGCGGCGATCACGGCGATGATGCCGAAGATCATGATGATGCCCTGAATGAAATCGTTGATGGCGGTGGCCATATAGCCGCCGGCGATCACGTAAATGGCCGTCAGTACAGACATGGCTATGACGCACCAGATGTAGGGGATGCCGAAAGCCATTTCAAACAGGCGGCTCAGGCCATTGTACAAACTGGCGGTGTAGGGGATGAGGAAAACGAAGATCACCACGGCGGAAATGATTTTAAGGGACTGGGAATTGAACCGCTTTGCAAAGAAATCCGGCATGGTGGCGCTTTGCAGGTGCTGGGTCATGATCCGGGTGCGGCGCCCCAGCACCGCCCAGGCCATTAGCGACCCGATCACCGCGTTGCCGATGCCGATCCACGTGGCGGCAATGCCGAACTTCCAGCCGAACTGGCCCGCATAGCCGACAAAAATAACGGCGGAAAAATATGAGGTGCCATAGGCGAAGGCCGTCAGCCACGGGCCTACCGCCCGGCCGCCCAGTACGAAGCCGTTCACGTCGGTGGCGTTGCGGCGGCAGTACAGGCCGATGCCCACCATCAGCCCAAAGAATACGATCAGCAGCAGGATTTTGAGAATCATTGTTTGTCCTTCCTTCTCCGCGCAAATGCGGCTTTCGCTTTAACGATTTACACTTTAGCGCATAAAAGCATTAAAGTCAAGAGGAAAACAAATAAAATACAATGAGGAAATATCGCCTTTTTTTCTGTTGCAAGTATGAGGTTTTTATGCAATAATGGAAGGGAAATAAACGTTCTGCCGGGCGAGGTTCCGGCGGGCGAAAAGAAAGGAAAGTGCGCTATGATTTCCT
Source organism: Clostridia bacterium (assembly GCA_017443295.1). Lineage (GTDB taxonomy): Bacteria > Bacillota > Clostridia > Christensenellales > Aristaeellaceae > RUG563. The sequence goes on along the minus strand of JAFSNT010000230.1, from coordinate 22,251 downwards.
GGAAAAATCTTGATATGCTGCCCGCCTACGGCAAGCTGAACGAACTGAAAAACCATGTGAACCTGCAAGAAGCCATGGCCGGGGAAAACGGGGCCAAGCGCGTTGCGGAATACGCCGCGCCCATGGCCGCAGGGCTGACCTACCATTACGCCGCCAAGCAGGTGGACGATGAAGTGCTGTCCGCACTGCAGGCCCTGGCCGACGAAGCCCAGCTCACGCAAAAGTACGAAGCGCTGTACGACGGCGCGGTGATCAACACCGGCGAAAAGCGCCTGGTGCTGCATCAATTGACCCGTGGTCAGCTTGGCAGCGACGTGACTGCCGACGGTGTGAACAAGCGGGACTTCTACGTGGCCCAGCAGCAGAAAGCGGCGGAATTCGCCAAGAAGGTACACGCGGGGGAAATCACCAACGCGGCCGGTGAAAAGTTCACCACCGTGGTGCAGATCGGCATCGGCGGCAGCGATTTGGGCCCCCGTGCCATGTATCTGGCGCTGGAAAACTGGGCTAAGCAGAACGGGTGCTTCAAAATGGAAGCCCGGTTCATCAGCAACGTGGACCCCGACGACGCGGCCAGCGTGTTAAAGTCCATCGACCTGCCCCATTCCCTGTTCGTGCTGGTGAGCAAATCCGGCACCACCCTGGAAACCCTGACCAACGAAGCCTTCGTGAAGGACGCGCTGAAAAACGCCGGGTTGGATCCTGCCAATCATATGGTGGCCGTCACCAGCGAAACCAGCCCCCTGGCCAGCAGCAGTGATTACCTGGCCGCTTTCTTCATGGACGATTACATCGGCGGCCGCTATTCCTCCACCTCCTGCGTAGGCGGCGCGGTGCTGTCCCTGGCCTTTGGGCCGGAGGTGTTCGCCCGGTTCTTAAGCGGCGCGGCGGAAGAAGATGCCCTCGCCAAGAACGCCGACATCAAACAGAACCCCGCCATGCTGGACGCCCTCATCGGCGTGTACGAGCGCAACGTGCAGGGTTATCCCGCCACCGCCGTGCTGCCCTACTCCCAGGCCCTTTCCCGCTTCCCCGCCCACTTGCAGCAGCTGGATATGGAGAGCAACGGCAAGAGCGTGAACCGCTTCGGCGAGCCCGTGTCCTGCGTGACCGGCCCCATCATCTTCGGCGAACCGGGCACCAATGGCCAGCACTCTTTCTATCAGCTTTTGCACCAGGGCACCGACATCGTGCCGCTCCAGTTCGTGGGCTTCAGCCAGAATCAGGCGGGCATGGACGTGGATATCCAGGGCAGCACCAGCCAGCAGAAGCTGTGCGCCAACGTAGCGGCCCAGATCATGGCCTTCGCCTGCGGCAAGACCGACGCCAATCCCAACAAGAATTTTGCGGGCGGACGGCCCTCCTCCATCATCATCGGCAAACAGCTCACCCCGGAAGCCCTTGGCGCGCTGCTCAGCCATTTTGAAAACAAGGTCATGTTCCAAGGCTTTGTGTGGAACCTGAACAGCTTCGACCAGGAGGGCGTGCAGTTAGGCAAGGTGCTGGCCAAGCGCGTCCTGGCCCACGATACCGACGGGGCGTTAAAGGCGTTTAGTAATCTCTTGGAAATCTGATTGGGTCAAATAGAGTTGAGAGTTGAGAGCGGAGAGTTGAGATGTATATAGTGCATCAAATGCGATTCTTCCATGATGACCACTATATGATCTCAACTCTCAACTCTTAACTCTCAACTCTACTATAACGGGTTCACGTGAAAGGGGGCGTCCTATGCAGTCCTTCATGTACACCATCAAGGCCCCCGTGGGGATGCACGCCCGCCACGCGGGGATTTTGGTGAAGGAAGCGCGGCAGTACGCCTGCGCCGTTTCCGTTGCCAAGGATGAAAAAACAGCCGACGCCAAGAACATCTTAGGGCTCATGGGCCTGGGCATCCGTCAGGGCGACACGGTGAAGGTGACCTTGGAGGGCGAGGACGAATACGAAGCCGTCCTCAAGCTGAAAGCTTTCTTCTGGACGAACTTTTAGCTTCACGCCGCATGATCGGTCAATTGAATTGTAATTAAAGAAAGAGAACGCCATGAAGTTTCATGTTACTGTAACGGAAGAAGATTATATTGCTTTTAACCTGGACGCTATGCGCCATCACTCGGATGCAAAAAAGAACCTGCTGCTCGGCAGGCTGACAGCATTGTTTCTTTCCGCGTTTGTCATGCTGGTACTGCTGGCGTTTCGAGCGTCGGAAACGGTTTTGGTGATTGGCGGGATCATTTTGGCGTACTTTTCGGCGGTATCCTTTTTCCGTTTTCCCAGCATGCGGGAAAGGGGTGTCCGCAGGAAGATCGAGCGTGCCGCGAAGGAAGGCAAACTGCCTTATGAACCGGAGGCGGATATAGAATTCACCGATACGGAAATGATCCAAACAACGGAAAAATCCATGCGGCGGGTCGCCTATGGCGACATCATCCGCATCGTGGAAACGCCCTTCCGCCTGTACTTGTACGACGGCCTTTATCGGGCATACATCCTTCCGGTTCGCTGCTTAGGCGATGAAAAGGACGCCCTGCTCGCGTTTTTGAAAGAAAAATGCCCTCCGGCGAAATAGACGGTTTTCCGCCAATGAAATGACAATGAAAAGGAGTTCTATCCATGCTTTATTATGTCAACACCGCCGCGCCCAAAGAGGGCAACGGCAGCAAGGAAACCCCCTTCCGCCGCATCAACGACGCGGCGCAAATTGCCCTGCCCGGGGATGAAATCATCGTGGCCCCAGGCATTTACCGGGAATATGTGAATCCCCAGAACGCCGGCACGGAAGAAATGCGCATCGTGTACCGTTCGGAACAGCCCTTAGGCGCGGTGATCACCGGCGCGGAAACGCTCACCGGCTGGAAGCCCTATCAGGGCACCGTGTGGGTGAACCGGGTGGACAACGGCGTGTTTGCCAACTACAATCCTTACACTACTATGGTCTGCGGCGACTGGTACTTCGCCCCCACCGTGCGGCATACCGGCGCGGTGTTCCTGAACGACCGGATGCTGTATGAAACCGTCAGTTTGGAAGAATGTATGGCCGGAAAGCCCGACCCCTGCGCCTGGAACCAGGAGGAAGCCAAGTACCTCTGGTACACCGAGCAGGACGGCGGCGAAACCGTATTGTACGCCAATTTCCAGGGCAAGGACCCCAACCGGGAAAAGGTGGAAATCACCGTGCGGCGCAACTGTTTCATGCCGGACAAAACCGGCGTGGGCTATATCACCGTCAGCGGTTTTAAAATCGACAAGGCGGCCACCACCTGGGCGCCGCCCGCCGCGTACCAGGACGGCATGATCGGCCCCCACTGGAGCCGTGGCTGGATCATCGAGGACTGCGAGATCAGCAACAGCAAGTGCTGCGGCATTTCCCTGGGCAAATATCTCGACCCGGAAAACGATATGTACTTCTACACCAAGCACGTGAAATCCCCCACCCAGATGGAGCGGGACGCCGTGTGCCGGGGCCAGTATCACGGCTGGCTCAAGGAAAAGGTGGGCGGCCACATCATCCGCCGCTGCGAGGTACACCATTGCGAGCAGACTGGCATCGTGGGCCGCATGGGCGGTGTGTTCTCCACCATTGAGGACTGCCACATTCACCACGTCTGCAATTCCCAGCAGTTAGGCGGTGCGGAAACCGCCGGGATCAAGCTGCACGCCGCCATCGACGTGACCATCCGCCGCAACCACATTCACCACTGCATCATGGGCGTGTGGTGCGACTGGCAGGCCCAGGGCGCGCGCATTTCCCAGAACCTGATGCACGATAACATGATGCCCGAAGGCCGGAGCAAGGCCCAGGGGGCCATGTTCAACTGCGACGTGTTCATCGAGGTGGGCCACGGCCCGACCTTGATCGACAACAACGTGCTGCTTTCCAAGGTCTCCGTGGTCATGCCCAGCGAGGGCCTGGCCTGCGTGCATAACCTGATGCTCGGCGGCTTCGGCCTGGTGAATTCCGGCGTGGACAGCGTGGTGAACGGTCAGCGGGAACCCCGCTATACCCCCTACCACATCCGCCACCGCACGGAGGTGGCCGGGTTCATGACCATCCTCCACGGCGACGACCGCATTTACAACAACATTTTCGTGCAGCACTATCCCATCACCGACCCCGACCGCCAGCCCACGGCCAGCGATTATGAACGGGTGGGCACCGCGCCCATGGACATTTTCCCCTCCTACGATGAGTGGATTTCCCATTTCATGATGGATCGGGAGCCGGATATGGGCGCGCTGGCGCAGTACCACTTCGGTCATCTGCCTGTGAGGGTGCATGGCAACGCCTATTTGGCCGGGGCCACCGTCAGCAAGCATGAGGATCAGGGCTTCGTGGCGGACGAAAAACTGCCCGCTACCGTGGAACTGACCGAAAAGGACGGGAAGCCCTGCCTGAACACCAACGTCTACGACATCATCAAGGATTTCCGGGTGGGCCTGGTTTCCAGCGACACCCTGGGCAAGGCGTTCGAGCCGGAACAGCGCTTCGAGAACCCCGACGGCACCGATATCCTGTTCGATCGGGACTATTTCGGCAATCACCGGGGCCTTTCCGCCCTGCCCGGCCCCTTTGCCGATGGTAAAGACGCGGAAAAGGCGTTGTGGTAAATGAGGTCAGGGGCCTCCGCGGCCCCTGATTCCGCAGCCTCAAAGGTCGCAACTCCCCTTCATGGGGAGATTGCTCCCTTTCGGCTGATCTCACCGCCGATGAAATTTCCGCCACAGGCGGTCATCGGCGGTTCGTCTGTGCGGCAGGGGACTTCGCCCCCTGCGCCCCATCAGGCGAACAGCAAACGCACGAAAACAAACAGTTTGCGCCTGTTTGGAAAAGAAATATTGCAAGCTCCTGGGCAAAGAAAAACGAGGCATATGCCAGGGAAAAAGCGAGCTTTTTCCTGGTCATATCCTCGTTTTTCAGGTGCGCTTCGCGCACCGTAGGCGGCTTTGCCGCCTGCCCAGGAGCGGTAATTTACGACATGAGTGAGGGTCCAGGGAGGTCACCTCCCTGGTTCGGGGGTTTGGGGGCTGAAGAAGCCCCCATATATATGCCTTTTACCGGTAATACCGGCTGGTGGGCTTGAAGGCCTTTACTTTTTTGCGTTTTCGGCCGAGGCGGAACAGGGCTTTCAGCAGGCGCACCGCGACGATCACGGAAAGGACGGGCAGAATCAGGTACAGCACCACCAGCTCCACGGTGATGCGGGGGAAGGGGTTGGGGTCGTTTTCCGCCTCGGAAATGAGCTGCTCCAGCGAGGGGAAAAGCTGTTCCCGGGCGGCGATGGAGCGGGAGGCCACCAGATCGTATACCACCGGCTGGCCGGCGTCGCCGTAATAGGTCAGGGTGCCCATGACCTCGCCCTGGGAGATGGGGGCTTTCAACTCCCGGGTAAATTCAGTGACGGTGTAGCTGGAAAAATTCTGCACCCAGTATTCCATTTCTTCCCGGCTGGTCACGATCACGTCGGACACGCCGGTGGATTGCAGGCGGATTTCCAGGGTCAGCCGCCCCACCTGGGGGTCGTCCAGATCGAAGCCCCGAATATCCACGATTCGGGGATTGCGCAGGTAGATTTCGGCGATGCTGGTACTCAAAAACTGGGAAAAGCCGTAATCCATCAGCTTGATGGCGTCCTCGTAGCGGCTGGTGTCCGAGGTGGCGCCCAGCACCACGGCGATCAGGCTCACCCCGTCCCGGGTGGCGGAGGCCACCAGACAGTTGCCCGCCGCCGAGGTGGTGCCGGTTTTGATGCCGGTGGAATCGGGATAATAGCGGCTTTTTTTGTTTTCGTCCTTGGATTCGGCCACGAAATTGTTGCCGTTGATCAGGGAACGGGCGCGGTAAATGTTGTCCTTGGGCAGCTTGTATTCCGGGGCGCTGACGATCATGCGGAAGTCTTCGTTCTCCATGGCAATGCGGGACAGGGTGGCCAGATCCCGGGCGGTGGTATAATGGTTTTCGTCGTGCAGGCCGTTGGCGTTCACGAAATGGGTGCTGTAACAGCCCAGAGCATAGGCCGCTTCGTTCATCATGCCCGCGTAGGATTCCACCGAGCCGCCCAGGCCCTCTGCGATGGCGGTGGCGGCGTCGTTGCCCGATACGAGGATGGCGGCGTAGCACAGGTCGATAAGCCTGACGTTTTCTCCCGCCGCGAACTTGGCGGAGGATTCGTCCGGGGCCAGGTTCACCGCGTTTTCGCTCAGGGTGATTTTGGTTTCCAGGCCGTTTTCCAAGGATTCGCCCAGGGTCAGGGCCAGCCACACGGTCAGAATCTTGGTGGTGGAGGCGGGGTACATGCGCTGATCCGGGTTCTTTTCAAAAATCACCTGATCCGTTTCCGCTTCGATCAGGATGACCGAGGAGGCGGTCAGGTGGCCTTCGGCCAGCAGCTCGGGATAATTCTTATCGTATTCGTCCGCCAGGGCAACAGGGAACAGGACGGACAGCATCAGCACCGCCGCCGCCATCAGCTCTATCAGCCGGATCCCCCATCCCCGCTTCATGTGTCCCTCCCGCGTTCGTAAATCTTTCGCAACACATTGGTGATTATATCATAATAATTTGGGTTTGTACAGCCTCGGCGAAGGAAGGATTCGCTGGCTGAAAGTGGAAAGTGAAAAGTGGAAAGTGGAAATAGATATGGCCGAAAATAATCGGCAGACACAAGGCATTTTCTATTCAAATTTTCACTTTTCACTCTCCACTTTTCACTTTTCCAAAAAATCGGCAGCACCGTGCGGAAACGGCGCTGCCGACAGAGAATCATTTAGCAGAACTTCCTGATGGCTTCCCGGATGTGCTTGGCGGCGATTTCCGCCTTGGGCATATCGCCGTCCTGGAGGCCGGTGAGGGGCTTGCGGACGGAGCCAAGCTCTAAGCCCTCGTTGATTTTCAGCACGGCCTTGATGACGGCGTACATGTTGCCCTTGCAGGAACACAGCTCGGTGATGATGGCGTTCACCTCGTGCTGGATGGGTTCGGCTTCCTTGTAGCGGCCTTCCTTCACCAGGGCGTCCATTTTCAGGAACAGCTCGGGCATGGCCCCGTAGGTGCCGCCGATGCCGCCGCCCGCGCCGATGGCGCGGCCCGAAAGGAACTGCTCGTCGGGGCCGTTAAAGACCACGCAGCGCTCGCCGCCGATGCGCACGAAGGTGTCGATGTCCTGGGTGGGCATGGAGGAATTTTTCACGCCGACCACCTTGGGATTTTTCAGCATTTCCTTGAAGAGGGGGGCGGTGAGGGCCACGCCCGCCAGCTGGGGAATGTTGTAGATGATGAAATCCGTGTTGGGCGCGGCGGAGGAAATATCGTTCCAATACTGGGCGATGGAGTATTCCGGCAGGTGGAAGTAAATGGGCGGGATGGAGGCGATGGCATCTACCCCAAGGCTTTCAGCGTGGGCGGCCAGCTGCATGGATTCCCGGGTGTTGTTGCAGCCCACGTGGGCGATGATGGTGCATTCGCTTTTCACTTCGGCCATGACGGCTTCTAAGTTCTTCATGCGCTCTTCCTTTTCCAGGTAGATGCATTCGCCGGAGGAGCCGCCCACATAGAGGCCTTTCACGCCCTTGTTCACCATATGCCGGGCCAGGGCGCGGACGGCCTTTTCGCTCACTTCGTTCTGCTCGTCGTAGCAGGCGTAAAAGGCGGGAATGATGCCGCAATATTTTTCAAGGCTCATAGAAATCACTCCTTTGTTACTGATTCAAACAGGATAATCATAATAACATCTCCCTTATGGCTTTCTTGGAAGGGGGTCTGGGGGAAACCATTCTTTGGGGTCGAAGCGCCCGGAAAACCTGCCCTTGGGCCGGTTTTCAGCGGAGACCGGGCCGGAAGGCCCCGGACGGCAAAGAATGGTTTCCCCCAGATATTTTCTCCCGTTACCCCTTCACCGCGCCCATGGTGATGCCGCGGGTGAAGAATTTCTGGAACATGAGGAAGATAACGATGATGGGGATGGAGCCTAAAGCCGCGCCGGCCATGATGAGGCCGAAATCGTTGCTCAGCTCGCTTTGCAGCTTGGCGATGCCCAGGGAGATGGTGAGTACGTCGGTATCGTTGAGCATAATCAGCTGGAGGAAATAATCGTTCCAGGTGGTGATGAAGGTGAAGATGGCCAGAGCGCCGATGCCGGGTTTGATGATGGGCAGCACGATTTCAATGAAGGTGCGGGCTTCACCGGCGCCGTCGATGCGGGCGGCTTCCAGCAGGGATTCCGGAATGTTTTCGGAGAACTGCTTCATCAGGAACACGCCGAAGGGCCAGCCCACGGTGGGCAGAATGACGGCCCAGAGGGTGTTATGCAGCTTGAGGAACGCCATTTCCTTGAGCAGCGGGATCAAAATGACCTGCTTGGGCAGGGCCATGGCGCACACGAAGATGGAGAACACCAGCCCCCGGCCCACGAATTTCTTCTTTGCCAGGGCATAGCCGCCCATGGAGGCGGAAACGCAGGTGAGCGCCATGCTCATGGCGCACAGGAACACCGTGTTCCACAGCCAGCGGAAGGCGGGGCGGGCGAACAGGCGGGCGTAATTGTCCACGGTGGGAGCCAGGGGGAACCATACGGGTACCTTGGCGATCACGTCCTGGGCGTTCTTGAAGGAGCCGGTAATGATCCAGTACAGCGGGAAAATGAACAGGATGGCGATGATGATCAGCACGACCAGCGCCGCGATTTCATAGGGCGTGATCTGGTGTACGCTGTGGTCGCCGCCGGTGTTTTCCTGCTTGCGCTGCATGCGTTTCTGGATGGCCGCGATATTATTGCTCATGTCCGTCCCTCCTTTCTCAGCCGTTATCGGTCTTGGCCAGCTTGAACTGCAGCGCGCTGAACGCCGCGATGATCAGGGCCAGGATGATGCCCATAGCGCTGCCGTAGCCGTAATTTTGCAGCTTGAAGGCGTTGTAATAAATATAGTACATGATGGTTTCCGTGGCGTGGTTGGGGCCGCCGGAGGTCAATAGCTGGATGAGGGCGAAGCACTGGAAGGAGTTGATGGTGGTGATGACCAGGATATACAGAGTGGTGGGCATGATCTGGGGCCATTTGATGCGCCAGAAGGTCTGCATGTTGGTGGCGCCGTCCACGCTGGCGGCTTCCACCAGGGATTGATCCACGTTGTTGAGGGCCGACACGTACAGCACGATGGGCTGGCCCACGGAGGTGGTGAGCAGGATGGTGATGATGCAGCCTAAGGCGGTGCTGGCGTCGCCTAACCAGTTCATGTTCCGGGAGATCAGCCCCAGGTTCATGCACACATAATTCAGCACGCCGTAGTACCGGTTGAAGATCCACCGCCATACCACCGTCACGGCCACGGAACCCGTGACCACCGGCAGATAGAACACGCAGCGGAAGAAAGACGTGGTGCGGTCATGCAGCTTGGAAATAATGGACGCCGCCCACAGGGAAAAGAAGCAGGTGATGGGCACGCTGACTAGCACCAGGATGATGGTGTTCCACAGGGCTTTGCCGAAAATGGCGTCCTGGATCATGGTCTTGTAGTTGTTCAGACCCGAAAAGCTGAAGCTGGACATGGTGTAATCCGTAAAGCTGTACACCAGACACATGACCATGGGAAAAATCACGAAGCCCAGGAAGAAGATCAGGCTGGGGGCCATGAACAGATACCCGGCGACGTTTTCCCGCCTGCGGGCCTGCTTCATGCTCACGCTGGGCTTCCTGATGGGCGCGACAGCGGTTTTTTGCACGGGGGAATAACCTCCTTTCGGAAATCAAGCGCCCCCACCCCGCGAGGGAATGGGGGCGCAAAACCCGGTTGGATCAGTGATTCAGAGCAGATTATTTATTGGCGTTGGCTTCGTACACAGCCACTTCGGCTTCCACGTCGCCGCCCGCGAAGATGCGCTGGAGCAGGTTCCACCATTCGGTGCGCTGCGCAGCCCAGTTGGGCGTGACCTGATAATAGTCGCCCAAGTACGGCATGAAGATGGCATAATCGCCGTTTTCAGCCATTTCGGTGCCCGCGTACACATCGCCCAGGGAAGCGCGGGTGGGGAAGAAGCCGGAAGCGTACACGCTGGCAGCGGCCTGGGAAGGATCGTCGCAAACGAACTTGATGAAAGCCTTGGCGGCGGCCACCTTGGCCTCGTCGCCGTTATCGAACAGGCCGAAGCCCCAAATGCCGCCCTGCAGCTCGGGCACGCCGTCATCAGAGGGGAAAGCCATGGGGAACACCTTCACATCGTCCGCCAGACTGGCCTTATTGGACACGGCGGCGGAAGCGTTCCAGCAGAAGCCGATGGAGGTGGTGCTGTTGCAGAACAGGGCGATTTCGCCGCTGGCTACGATACTGGGATCAGCATCCAGCTGGCCGTCGCTGGTCAGGGTCTGGAGCAGCTTCAGGGCCTTGATGTTTTCTTCGGTGTTCATGGTGTAGGCGCTGTGATCAGCATTGGTGAACTGGCCGGAGTACAGGTTGGTCACCAGCGCGCGGGTGCCCTGGTCGCCGCCCTGGCCGCCGCAGTACACCACACCGGCAGGCTGGAAGCCCGCCGCATTCAGCGCTTCCAAAGCTTTCAGGAAGCCGTCGGTGGTCCAGGTATGGGTGGCTTCGTCGATGTACTGGAGAGCGCCCGCCTTTTCAAAGTCGTTGTAGTTGATGACCATGCAGTGGGTGGTCATGCACAGGGGATATTCATAATAGATGCCCGCGTCATTCCGGCAGGCCGCTTCCACGGCGGGGCTGGCGGCGATGATGTCCGCTTTCACGGCGTCATCCCACAGGTCGGAGATGTCCAGCATCTTGCCGGCGGCGCCCCAGTTGGCAACCAGGCGTTCCGGGCCTTCCATCACGATGTCGGGGGTGGTGTGGGCTTCGATGGCGGTGGTCACCTGATCGTCGCCGGAGGTGTAGTCCAGATACTGCACCTTCACCTTGATTTCGGGATGCACGGCGTTAAAGTTGGCAATGATCTCGTTCACAGTCTCTTCATTGCCCCATTTGCCGATGGGATAGGTCCACAGGGTAATTTCGGTTTCCTCGGCCAGCGCCAGAACGGGCAGGGCCAGGATCAGGCACAGAAGGAGAGCAAGCAGTTTCTTCATGAATGGTTCCTCCTTTTAGATAATCGTTTTTTTGCGGCGCGGCGGGCTTTGTGCCCCGGTCCCGGCTGCTTCTGCACTAAATGTACTACAAATGATCCTGCTTGTCAATAGCTTTTTTAAAAAAATAGACAGGCAGACAAAATTTTTACCAATAACGACTTTTTATTGACAAACTGGCGGAACTTATAATATAATGAACTTGCAAAATATCCTACAAATACCATTCTGCTTGCGGGGGTGGGATCGTCCGTGACAGACATTGGAAAGAACGAAAAGCTGTACATCCAGGCGTTCCGGGAGGTTCGCAGCTATATCATGGAAAATCATCTGGCGGCGGGGGACTTGCTGCCCACGGAGCAGCAGCTGTGTACCCAGTTAGGGGTGAGCCGCAACGTGCTTCGGGAAGCCATCAAAAGCATGGAGCTGATGGGCATGGTGCGGGCCTGCCCGGGCCGGGGCACGGAGGTGCAGGAATTCAGCCTGGATTTCATCTTCCAGAACGTGCTGTTTTTCCATATGGACGGCCAGGACAAGCCGGTGCGGGAAATGTTCGCCATCCGCCGGGCGCTGGAGCTGAGCTTCATGCGGGAGGCGTTTCTTTCCATTACAAAGGAAGATATCGCCGAAATGCGCGCCTGCGCCGGGGAGATCAGAAGCCAGTGGGAAAAGGGCGAAATGTTCGCCGACGCGGACCGCCGCTTCCATATGGCCCTGTTCCGTTCCCTCAATAATATGGTGCTGAATTCCATGCTGGAGGCTATATGGGCGGCGGACGCGGGCTTCCAGCTGGAGGCCAAAATGCCCCATCTGGCCAGCACCGTCACCAAGCACGAAAAAATCGTGGACGCCCTGGAGGCCTACGATTATCAGGCGTTCGTGCTGACTATGCTGGCGCATTACTCGTCGGGGAAGTATTTGAAGATGGACTCCTACGAAGAATTATAAAAAAGTGAAAAGTTAAAAGTGGAAAGTGAAGATTTATTTTGCCCTTACATTCGGCTGTTCAAATTTTCACTTTTCACTTTCCAATTTCCACTTTTTATGAAAGGATGGTTGTTATGCTGATTGGTCAGTTGCCTGAAAAGGGAAAGGGGTTTTCCTTTGATTACGCCCGGTTAGGGAAGCATTTCGCCGCCGCGGTTCGATTCCTGGAGGCGGGCGAATTTGCCGCCCTGCCCGTGGGAAAGCACGAAATCGACGGGGAAAACGTGTTCGTACTCATGCAGGAATACACCCAGCAGGAGAAGGAGCCGGGCTTCGAGGCCCACGACCGCTACGCCGATATCCAACTGATCCTGCGGGGCAGCGAACGCTTCCGGTGGGGCAAAGGCGTGCCGGGTCCCCTGAACGGGGATTTCCGGGAAGTGACCCAGGTGGAGAACGCGGTGGAATTCACCCTGTGGGAAAATCAGTTCGTGATCTTCCTGCCCGGCGAGGCCCATGCCCCCGGCCTGCCGGAAAAAGGCCCGGCAGTGTGCCGGAAAGCCGTGGTGAAGGTATTGTGCGAAACGAAATGAAAAAAAGAGTTGAGAGTTGAGATTTAGATAGTCGAATCGTTCAAAATCCGAATATATCAGGCCATACAATTTCAACTCTCAACTCTGACCAGAAGGGAGCTTTATTATGAGCAAAATCGTTACCATCAGCCGCGAATTTGGCAGCGGCGGGCGAACCATCGGCCGCATGGCGGCGGAAAAATTGGGCGTTCCCTGCTACGATCAGGAGCTGATCGACAAAATCGCCGAGGAAAGCGGCCTGATCCGGGCCTATGTGGAGGAAAATTCCGAAAACGTGACGGGGGGCTGGCTGTCCTTCACCGCCGGGCGGGATTTCTACGGCCATTCCCTCCAGGACGATTTGACCCGCGCCCAGACCAAGGTGATCCGGGAAATCGCGGACAAAGGCCCCTGCGTACTCATCGGCCGCTGCGCCGATTACATCTTAGACGACCGGGACGACCTGCTCAAGGTGTTCATTCACGCCTCCATGGAAAAGCGGGCGGAGCGCATCGTACACCAGTACGGCGAACGCGCCGAGGATCCCTTCCAGCGCCTCAAGGACAAGGATAAAAAGCGCAAGGCGTACTACCAATTGTATACCGACCGCAAGTGGGGCGATCTGAACAATTACCACCTGGCCCTGGACAGCGGCGCCCTGGGCCTGGAAGCCTGCGCGGAGATCATCGCGCGGCTGGCGAAATAGTTTTTTTGAAAAACTCTTTTCAATTCTGTGTTAATCTGTTATAATGAAACCAGTTCAAACATGCTCCGAGTTTGGGATGACCCACGGGGCCGCCTAAACCGATGAGTGTTTCCGGCAACGGAAGCGCTTGCCTTTTGCGAAGGAGCCCGTCGAACGGAACGCGCGAGGGTGTGCTTTTCTTGGTGCATGATCCGCGTGTTTTGCGTGCGGCGGGTATTTGTTTGCGCCGGGAGGAGGGGCCTCCGGCGTTCCCAGTCTATCCATATCGTGAGGAGGAGATCGAACATGACTGAATCCAAGGATCGCAAGAGCTTCCTGGACAAGGACTACACCCGCCGCCAGTTTCTGAAGCTGTCGGGCAAGAGTCTGGCCGGGCTGGCCATTTCCACTTCCTTGCTCAGCGTGCTGGGCGTGACAAAGGAAGCGGTGGCCGAGGACAAGGTGCGGGTGTGGGCGTTCCCCCAGGGCCTGCTGGTGGTGAATGAGGATCGGTGCGTGGGCTGCCAGCGCTGCGAAATCAACTGCACGCTCACCAACGACGGCTGCTGCTCCAGCTACATTTCCCGCGTGAAGGTGACCCGCAACCTGTATTCCAGCCGCAACGGCAACGGCCTGTACACCGAGAACAACTGGGTGTACTTCCCGGACACCTGCCGCCAGTGCGAAGACCCGGCCTGCGGCAACGCCTGCCCCATGGGCGCGATTTACGCCGATGACCTGGGCATCCGCCGGGTGGACACCGAAAAGTGCATCGGCTGCGGCGCGTGCGCCCAGGCGTGCCCCTGGCATATGCCCACCGTGAACCCCGTCACCCACAAATCCTCCAAGTGCATCATGTGCGGCGCCTGTGCCGAGGGCTGCCCCTCCGGCGCGCTGTCCATCGTTCCCTGGGACGCCATCGTGTCCGTTTCCCAGGCGATCTGATCGCAGTACCCGCTTTTATCAATAAGAAAATAGGAGGGACATCATCATGTCTGTGAAAAATGGCATCAACGGCTGGGCGGGTACGATCGTCCGCGTGAACCTGACCACCGGCGCGATTACCAAGGAAGACACCCTGCCCAAGTATAAGCCCTATATCGGCGGCATGGGCCTTGGCTATAAAGTGATTTGGGACGAAGTGCCCCTGGACACCGATCCTCTTGGCCCAGACGCCAAGTGCGTGTTCGGCGTCGGCCCCCTGACGGCCTCCGGCGTGCCCTGCTCCGGCCGCATGAACATCACCCTGCTTTCCTGCTGGAGCAAAGGCTATTCCATCGTGGACGCCCACATGGGCGGCCATATCGCCCACGCCTTCAAGTACGCGGGTTATGACGCCATGATCGTGGAAGGCCAGAGCAGCAAGCCCGTTTATATCAAAATCGAGGACGATAAGGTGACCATCGAGGACGCTTCCCACGTGTGGGGCAAGGGCACCTTTGAAACCAACGCCACCCTGTCCAAGGAAAACGGCCCGGAATTCGACGTGGCCTCCATCGGCCCCGCCGGTGAAAACCTGGTGCCCATGAGCAACATCATCACCTCCTTCGGCAACAGCGGCGGCGCTGGCATCGGCGCGCTGCTGGGCAGCAAGAAGGTTAAGGCCGTGGTGGTTCGCGGCACCGGCGCGGTGAAGATCGCCGAACCTCTGAAGGTCCGCCTGCTGTCCAACTACATGATCAAGGATCTGGTGGGCGGCAACAACAACCACACCGTTCCCTGCCACGCCCAGAGCTGGAGCGAATACGTGGCCACCAACAACCGCTGGCAGGGCGCTCCCGGCATCACCTGGGACAAGGCCCCCAAGGGTCCCATCGACATGGGCGAGCAGCCCAGCGGCCAGATCAACGTGGCGGCCCTGCGCTGCAACAAGGGCGTGTTCGACTTTGGCGAAATCGCCGAAAAGTACACCGTGAAGCAGGGCGGCTGCTCCTCCTGCCCCGTGCGCTGCTACACCGAATACGATATGGATCCCCTGGCGGATTACGACCTGCCCACCCACGTTTCCAACACCTGCATGCCCATCATCAAGATGCTGGAATGGTACCCCGACCATAAGGACGCCGACGGCAACAAGGTCAAGTCCACCCACAGCTTCGTGGACGAGAACGACGCCAAGATGATCTTGGGCGGCGCCGGTTCCCGGGCGGCGGACGATTACGGCGTGTGGTGCAACTACGGAAACCTCTACGAAGACTTCAACATGGCCTATACCACCGGCGTCCTCAAGGACGTGGCGGATCGCCTCTATCCCGGCGAATGGGACGAAATCCCCTGGGATCTCATGGAATCCGGCGACCCGCGCTGGTGCGTGGAGGTCTACCGCCGCATTTCCTTAGGCAAGGGCCTGTTCTCCGATCTGGGCCTTGGCACCTACCGCCTCTACGAAAAGTGGGGCATGGACGATCCCGAAAAGAACGTGGCGGGCGTCAGCTTCTACGATTTCGTCAACGGCAAGAACTTCAACATCGGCCACAACGGCTATCCCCGCCATCACGGCCCCGAAAACTGCTGGCAGGCGGGCACGCTGTACAGCATGATGTACAACCGTGACTGCATGATTCATCACCTGATCAACTTCTGCTCCTCCGGCGCGCCATACAACGAGATCATCAAGCCCGTGCTGGAGCATTTCTTCGGCGAAGGCTGCACCGACGCCCAGAAGAACTACACCCCCATCAACGAGAACAAGATCAAGCTGGCGAAGTGGGCCTTCATCGGCAAGCAGTGGCACGACAGCGCCACCCTGTGCAACTGGATGTACCCCATGACCATCGCCACCAGCAAGAAGCGCGATTACATCGGCGATTTGGATCTGGACGCCAAGTACATGTCCGCTGTGCTGGGCGAAACCTACACCCGGGACGATCAGGAACGGGATTCCGAGCGCATCAGCCAGCTGCTCCGCGTCATGACCGCCGTGAGCTTCAAGCTGAACTTAGGCAGCACCAACCTGCGCAAGGATCATGACCGGGTCTCCGATTGGGTCTTCGATAAGGAGCCGGACTTCAAGCCCTTCGAGCAGGGCACCGTGAAGCTGGATCGGGAAGACTGGGAAAAGAGCCTGGATATGTGGTACGAGGCCATGGGCTGGAACAAGGAAACCGGCATCCCCACCCGCGAGACCCTGGAAAAGTTCGACCTCAAGGACTGCGCGGATAAGCTGGAAGAGCTGGGCCTGATCTAAGGAGATATTTTCTGGGGGAAACCGCTCTTTGTAGCCAAAGAGCGGTTTCCCCCAGCCCCCCTTCCGAGAAAGCTATAAGGGATGGCTTGATATTTCAATGAAAATGGGCAATTTGAGCAAATAATGTAAAAAGTGACTCCTGTGCAAGTCTCTGTGCAGGAGTTTTTTTCCGTTATGAAGAACATTCTTCCCGGAAAGGGGTTGAGCACATGCAAAAGATCAAAACCGTCGCCATTGTCAGCCTGTCCAGCGGCATCATCGGGGAGCCGTTTGTGAAACACGAACTGGATATTGGGATCAAGCGCCTGGAGGCTTACGGCTTATCGGTGCGTTTCATGCCCCATGCGCTGAAAGGGATCGATTACGTGAAGGAGCACCCGGAAAAACGGGCGGAGGACCTGCTGGCAGCTTATCAGGATCCCGAGGTGGACATGATCCTGTGCGCCAACGGTGGGGACGATACCTACCGGCTGCTGCCGTACCTGTTTGACCATGACGAATTAAAAAAAGCCGTAACGGACAAGGTGTTTTTGGGTTTTTCCGATACAACCATCAATCATTTGATGCTGCACAAGGTAGGCGCAAGGTCCTTTTACGGCCAGTCCTTCCTGGCGGACGTGTGCGAGATGGACAAAGAAATGCTGCCGTATACCCGGAAGTATTTTGAAGAACTGATCGAAACCGGCACCATCCGGCAAGTGACGCCCAGCGATATTTGGTACGAGGAAAGAACCAATTTCGGCCCGGATCAGGTCGGAAAACCGACCCCCGATCATCCCAATCAGGGCTTTGAACTGCTGCAAGGGCCGGAACGGTTTTCAGGGAAAATCCTCGGCGGCTGCATCGATTCCCTGTATGATTTCTTTGACGGCGAACGGTACGGGGATATGCCCGTTCTGTGCAAAAAATACGGGCTGTTCCCGTCCCTGGAGGATTGGCGGGGCCGCATCCTGCTGCTGGAATCCTGCGAAGAAAAGATGCCGCCGGAAAAATACGAACAGGCGCTGCTGAAACTGAAAAGCACCGGCGTCTTTGACGCGATCAGCGGCGTGCTGGCAGGCAAGCCCATGGACGAAACCTACCACACGGAATATAAAAAGCTGCTGACGGAAGTGATTGGCAAGCCGGACTTACCCATCCTGTGCAACCTGAACATCGGCCACGCCCGGCCTCGGTGCATCCTGCCTTTCGGGGTGCAGGCTGCGGTGGACGCGGGACGGCAGACCATCACCTTTGACAACGCATAAGGAGGTCATGGAAATGGCATTATTCGGACGCCGCAAGCCCGGCTTCTCCAAGGAAGTGGAGCTCAAGCCCAGCGAGATCCCCGGCGAATTCAGCGACGCGCTGGACCCCGCCGTGAACAAGGAGCTGGACAACCCCAAGCTGGAAAAACGGGTCATGCAGCAGCAGGCCATGGAGGCTGCCGGGGAAACTCAGCCCGCCGCCCCGGCGGAAAAGCCGGATATCTTCGATTACATGCAGTCCCTGCCCGACGTGGAAGACCCCTTCCCGCCCTCCGCGCCGGAACCGGAGCAGCCCCCGGAGCCGGAAAAGACCAAGGCCCAGCTGTTGGCCGAATTCATTCGGGAGCGCTGCAAATCGGCCCTCATCACCCCCAAGGCCCTCATCGCCAAGGACGAGGAGGACGTTGACGCCCTGCTGGCCCAGCTCAAAGCGGACGAAAGCTGCAAGGACATTCAGTCCGTAAAGGGCCAGAAGGACGAATACTTCTATTCCGACGAACTGATGGCGAACAATTACGCCAAAATCGCCGTGCTGACCCTGGAAAAGGACGACGCCCGCACTGTGGCGGAAATGGTGCGCTTCAACTGCAAGGCTTTCCCCACCCCCACCCCCGTGTACTACTTCGCCCGCCAGCCCTTCTACCTGGACAAGGAGCGCATGGGCGCCATCATCGCCCAGATGAAGACCGATCCCGCCTATCAGGATATCCGGGAATGCGAGGCCGCCATCAACGGCGAACCGTACCTCTATTCCATCGACCTCATGACCGAGAAATACGCCAAGGCCCTGGCCAACGGCGCGGAATCCCGGGAAGCGGACGACTGAATTTCAAAATGATATTGATGCGCCGGAATCCAAAAGCTTCCGGCGTTTTTTGCGCAAAATTTTTTTCTTTTTCCCGGAACTTTTTTTCCTCCGGTTCGTCCAATACAGTGAAAGGACTTCACAGGAAAAAGGAGGAAGGAAAAATGACAGGGAAAAAATTGCTGGCCGCGCTGCTGACGATAGTGCTGCTATTGACCGCCGCGCTGCCCGTCCTGGCGGAGGGCAAAACGCTGCAAAAGGGCGATACGGGGGAAGAAGTGGCCGCTTTGCAGGCGCGGCTGATCGAATTAGCGTATCTGACGGGCGACGCCCACGGCGTTTTTGACGAAGCCACGGAAAACGCCCTCATGGCCTTCCAGCGGAATAACGGCCTGCTGGTCACCGGCATGGGGGACAGGCTCACCCTGGAGGCCCTGTTCAGCGAAAACGCAAAAAAGAACAACCCCGTCACAGAGATGAAATACTATGAAGAGGCGGAGGAAAGCGGCGCGTATTACATGATGGCCCCCATGGCCACTTCCATGCCCGCCGCCCTTGGGGCGAGCAGAGGGCTGGGAAACAGCTACGATTGGAATACTAACGAGTACGCCTATATCCGGGAGAACGGCTTCCAGAGCGTGTCCGTTTCGCCCTTTTCCACCTTCGCCGCCGACGTGGACACCGCGTCCTACGCTCAATTGCGTTCCATGCTCCTGACGGGCAAAGCGGCGCCCGCCGACGCGGTGCGCATCGAGGAAATGCTCAATTATTTCCAATACGATTATCCCCAGCCCCAGGACGGCGACCCCTTCGGCGTATTTCTGGAGCTGGCTCCCTGTCCGTGGAATGAAGATACCCTGCTTTTGCAGGTGGGCCTCCAGGCCAAAACGGTCATGGCGGAAGACAGGCCCCGGCACAATCTGGTGTTCCTCATCGACGTATCGGGTTCCATGTTCGGCTCAAACCGGCTGGATCTGGTGAAGCGGGCGTTCCTGCTGCTGCTGGACGAATTGCAGCCCCAGGACACCGTATCCATCGTGACCTACGCCTCCCGGGACGAGGTGGTGCTTTCCGGCGTACCCGCCGCGGACAAGGTGCGCATCATGGAGGCCATTTCGGGCCTGCAGGCCAGGGGCAGCACCAACAGCGCCGCCGGTATTCAGACGGCGTATCAGCTGGCGGAGGAATACGCCGTGGAGGGCGGCGTCAACCGCATCCTCATGGCTACGGACGGTGACTTTAACGTGGGTATGACCAGCGAGGGCGATTTGGCCCGGCTGGTGATGGAAAAGAAGCAAAGCGGCGTGCGCCTCACCATGCTCGGCGTGGGCTACGGCAATTACAAGGACAACAAGCTGGAGGCCCTGGCGGATTACGGCGACGGCAACTATTATTATCTGGATTCCGTCTATGAAGCGCGGCGCGCGCTGGTCACGGAAGCGGGCGGCACCTTCCTGGAGGTGGCGAAGGACGTGAAGCTCCAATTGGACTTCAACCCCGCCAAGGTCAGCGCCTACCGGCTCATCGGCTATGAAGACCGGCTGCTGGCGGCGGAGGATTTTGCCGACGATACCGTGGACGGCGGCGAGATCGGCAGCGGGCACCGGGTCACGGCGCTGTATGAGATCGTGCCCGTGGGCAGCGCCTTTTCCGTGGACGCGCCCCAGAGCAAATATCAGCAGCCCGCCGCCGCCGAGGGCAGCGACGAATGGCTGACGCTGAACATTCGCGCCAAGCAGCCCGACGCCAAAGAGAGCCAATTGTGGTCCTACCCCCTGACGGGGGAGGCGAAAACCGACCTGTCCGATCAGATGAAGTTCGCCGCCGCCGTGGCGGAAGCGGGCATGCTGCTGCGGCAAAGCTCCTACGCGGGCAGCGCTTCCTGGACCAGCGCCCTGGCCCTGGCCCGTTCCAGCGGCTTGGTGACCGGCGACCCCTACAAAGAGGAATTCGTGTACCTGCTCACCCTGCTTGAACGGGCCGGTACGCTGGCCGACTGATACGGAAGACGCCGGGAAGGGACAATATGCCCATGCGGCCTTGAAAATGGGCAACTTTGTGCGGGAAAGAATTTTATTTGAATAATTTTGAAAAATGTTGATTTCTTTATTGATTTTACGGAGAGGGGGTATGATATGATAAAGAAAAGAGCAATTTTTGCTAATTGAAAGGAGAATTTTTCCATGAAAAAGAATCTGCGCACCATCCTGGCCGTCCTGCTGGCCTGACCCTGCTCCTGTCCGCCACCGCCGCGCTGGCCATCACCGACGCGCCGGACGGGGCGAAATGTACCAATTGCGGGTCTACCACAACACTGTTCCTGTATGAATCTAATGGCATGCTCGTGTATGGGTGTATGGACTGCAAATTAATATTCCGGATCAATACTTCCAGGTACATCAGCATTCCCACCAGCGGCGAGGGAGAAGGCGAAATCAAGTTCGTTTCCACCCGCAAGTGCGTGGTGACGCTGAACGGCGAGAAGGAATACTTCAATTTCCGGGTTGAGGATGGCAAGCTGATCCTGACCAACGCGGACGGCGTGGAAACCGAAGTGGCGGTGGACGAGGACGGCAAGGGCGCCCTGGAAATCACCCTGTCCAACGGCGAAACCTTCACCGCCACCTTCCCCAGCACCAAGCTGAGCGGCATCATCAATAACGGCGTGTTCCCCATCCAGAAGCAGAACGCGCCCAAGTAAACCGTGAATAACGCCCCGCCCCGGTTGGGCCGGATAAAACGATTCCCCTGTGCAGTTTTGAACCGCACGGGGGAATTGCGTTTTTGAGGACAGCCATCACAATGCCTGTGACGGGTTATCCGCCCCTACGGTCGTATTCCTAACGCATCGGATAAATCCAAGCTGACGGAAGACGAACGTTTCACCCGGCAATGGAGGGGCGGCTCAATAATTTTCCGCCTTCACCTGGAAATACGCCTGGGGATGGGCGCACACGGGGCACACATCGGGGGCCTGTTTGCCCACCACGATGTGGCCGCAGTTGGCGCACTGCCA
The DNA here is from genome assembly GCA_017443295.1 of Clostridia bacterium. Taxonomy (GTDB): domain Bacteria; phylum Bacillota; class Clostridia; order Christensenellales; family Aristaeellaceae; genus RUG563. The sequence goes on along the minus strand of JAFSNT010000230.1, from coordinate 749 downwards.
GATCATGTCCCCGTCCTTGGAGAACACCAGGCCGCCCTGCACGTTGGCGAGCAGCTTGCGGTAGCGTTCCTCATGCTCCTTTTCGATGGCCCCTACGCCCTCGAACAGCTTTGCGATATCCTCAAAGCCTTCTTCCCGGGCTTCCTTTGCGAAGCGGGCGTACATATCCGTCCATTCAAAGTTTTCACCCTCCGCCGCCGCCAGCAGGTTTTCCGCCGTGGTGCCAATGCCGCCCAAGAGCTTGAACCAGATTTTAGCGTGTTCCTTCTCGTTGTCCGCCGTTTCCAAAAACAGGTTGGAAATCTGCACATAGCCTTCCTTCTTGGCCTTGGAGGCAAAATAGGTGTACTTGTTGCGGGCCTGGCTCTCTCCCGCGAACGCGTCGCGCAGGTTCTGTTCGGTTTTGCTGCCTTTCAATTCCATGTCGGTTCCTCCTTTTCTTTGCCGCCGTCCCCCGGCGGCCCTGGGATAGATGTATCATTCGATGGACAGACGCGTTTTCCCTTTTTATATTCGGCGGAAAAACGGGTTTTTATGCAAAAACGGAAAATCCCCGTCCATTTCTGCCATTTTCCGGTCGTGCTGGGTAAAAAAACAGTTGCGGACAGCCGCCCGGATATGGTATACTGAATTGGTTTTCAAGAATATGAACTGAACAGGAGGAGAACAGTCACATGCAATACACGAAGGAAGTTGAAGACATGGTTTGTGTTGCAAAAGGCCCGAACCATGGCCCCGCTCCGATCCCT
>JAFSNT010000229.1 GCA_017443295.1 Clostridia bacterium | reverse complement strand
TTTCCCTTGGGGTTTTCCCGGCTTTCTTGGGCCAGAAGCCATCAAACTTTCGTAAACCCCGGCGCCGCAGGCGGCGCTTGTTCGATATATCCTTGCAAGCTGCTTCGCCGAGTGGGGGTTCAGGGGCGTCACGCCCCTGGCGCAGGACGAACCGCCGATGACCGCCTGTGGCGGGAATCTCATCGGCGGTGAGATCAGGCGAAAAGGAGCAATCTCCCCATGAAGGGGAGTTGCGACTATTGAGCCTGCGGAACTGGGCGCGCGGAGCGCCCAGCGTACCCCGACAAATCCCAATTTGTAGTTCATGCGTGCGCCGTGCTTCACCAAACAGAAACGCGGTTCTCCGGGGCCAGATACATGCCGTCCCCCGGCTTCACGCCGTAGGTTTCGTAAAATTCATCGAACTGCTGCACCGTTACGTTGGTACGCAGGCAGCCCAGGGGATGGGAATCGGTGGCCAGGGTAACGATCAGGGCGCTGCGCAGCATTTTGGTGCGCCACACGGTGGCGTACTGGCGGAAGAACGCGTCGTAGTCAAAGCCCTCCTTTTCCGCCGCGATGGCCAGCAGACATTTCATGGCGGCCATATCGGCAATGGCCTCGCTTTGCACCCTCGCGCCGCTGTACGTGCCGCCGGGATAGGGCGCGTAGCCGTCGTAATACGCCGTCAGCTTTTCCGCGCGGGCCTTGAAGGCGGCGGAATCCTCCGCTTCCCACCAGTTGTTCATGCGGCCTTGGGCGTCGTAAAGCGCGCCGTCGTCGTCAAAGGCGTGGCTGATTTCGTGGGCGATCACCATGCCGATGCCGCCGAGCTTTTCTTCATAGGTCATGTGGGGATCGTAGAAAATGCCGCCCAAAATGCCCGCGGAAATGGTGATGGCGTTTTCCGTATTGCTGTAGAAGGCGTTTACCTTGCTGGCGGGGCTGTTCTGCTGGTTCCATTCGCCCCGGATCACCGGCTGATTCACCCGGTCGCAGACCTGGTTCACCGAAAAGCGGTACAATTCGATCACCGCTTCCAGCAGGGTGCCGCCCTCCGCCTTGCTTCGGATATGCAGGCCGGACCAGTCGCCCAGTTCATCTGGGTACACGGCGTTCACCCGAAGCCGATCCAGTTTTTCCACCGCCTTTTCCCGGGTGGCGGGCGAAAGCCAGGCTTCGTTTTCCAGCATGGCGCGGTAATGCCCGATCACTTCATCGGCAATGTTCAGGATGTCCCGCTTTTCCTCTTCGGTGCAGCATGCCTGAATATACAAATTGTCCATGGGCACGGACAAATACGCCGTCAGCGTCCGGTAAGCGATATCAATGCTGTCCGGCAGGCCCCGAATGCCCAAGGCCTCCGCCTCGATGGCCTCCAGAGCGTTATAGGTGTCCCGATCCAGCGTCCGGCCCATAAAATTCACCAGGAAATAGATAAGCCAATCCCGGAACAGGGGTACGTTTTCCTCGGTGTACATTTCGCCCAAGGCCCGGTAGTAATCTGGCTCCGTCACCAGGAAGGTTTCGCTTTGCCCGGTGGCCGTCAGGTCCAGGATGCCCATGATGGGATAATCGCCGCACAGGGCGGTCAGCTCCTCCCGGGTGTAATAATGCAGCACGGATTGCACAAAATCCGATTGATCGTGATCCGCCCGGGGCCGGACGTATCGGGCCACCCACGCGTCAAAGGCCATGGCCCCGTCGAACACCGCCTGGGCTTCCCCCTCCGTGTAGCCCAACTTTTTCAGCACCAGCACCGTGGATTTCCGGCCGATCTCATACAAAAGCTCGCCGTAGGCAGTGCGCGTTTCGTATTCCGCGCTGTCGCCCAAAATCAGGGGCGTCGGCTGCAAAATGGCCACATACCGGTCTGCGTCCTTCAGGTCGGCGATCACGTCATAGCTGGAAGGATCCAGCTGGAACGCGTTCCGGTCCGTGGTCAAATAATCCCTGAGGTCGTTCAGCGTACGGATGCTCGCCATATCCTCCACGTAGGGCCGAAGGGGTTCCACGCCCAGGGCGTTGCGCGTTTCCCAGTCCGCGGTCAAATCGTACAGGGTACGCACCAGCTCCGCGTCGTGGCCGGCGAGGCTCCCGTCCAGCATGAGGGATATTTTTTTCTCCATCACGTCGTAGGACAGCTCCCCAAATGAGCTGGCTTCCGTGCCGCCGTAAGGCACGCTCGTCTGCATCAGCCATTTCCGGTTCACCGCCACATGAAAATCGTCCCGGAGCCGGGCCTGGGTCAGCAGCGTCACGCTGCCCTCCACGTCGGAATTGATCCAGGGATAGATGGCGGTTTCCCCCAGCGCGGGAATACAGGCCGCCGACAAAACGGCCGCCAGCAGCACGCAAAGCGCCCGCCGCAGAAAATCCATCCGCCTTTTCATGGAATGCTCCTTCCCTCCTCCCCCTCGGTTTTGGGATGTTGTTCAGTATACCATATTTTCCTGAATTGGGCAAATCACGCGCCTTGCCCGGCATGAATCCTCTTTTCCGCGCATACTGTGGTCTGTCCGGGCACAGCGGCGGGCAGCCGCTTCCCCGGCGGAAAGGAAGGAAAATGCATGGCGCGTACCCGGCATTTGTTCCCCGGCGGCAACACGGCCGCGGGCTTCGTGGGCTTCTTTGAATCGCTGCGCGGCGGGGCTCTTCGCACGGTGATCCTGAAAGGCGGCCCCGGCGTGGGCAAAAGCACCCTCATGGGCAAGGTGGGAAAGCATTACGAGCGCTTAGGCCTGGAAACGGATTACTACCACTGCTCCGGCGACCCGGACAGCTTGGACGCGGTGGCCGTGCCAGCCGTTGGCTTCCTGATCTTAGACGGCACGGCCCCCCACATCGTGGATCCCGCCCTGCCCGGCGCGCGGGACGGCATTCTGAACCTCGGCGTGTGCTTGGACGAAGAACAGCTCGACCGCCAGGGGGAGGAAATCGCCGCCCTGAACCGGGAAATCGCCGCATGCTACGCCCAGGCGTACCGCTATCTTCGGGCCGCTTTGGCCGTGCGCCAGGACGCGGCGGCGGTGTACGACGCCGCCCTGCCGGAAAAAGAAAAACGGGCGCTCCAGCGGGAGCTGGCGGCCCTGCTGCCCGCCGCTGGGCCGGGCGGAGAGGGCCACGCCTTCTGCCAGGCCATCACCTGGAAGGGCGTGGTGCAGGAAACCGACGCCCTGATCGCCGAAACGGCCTGCTGCATCGACGTGCCCTGGGGCTTTGACGTCGATATGCTGCTGCGTCCCGTGTGGGATGCCGCCGGGCGGCAGGGCATGGCCCGCTTCGCCTGGCACGACCCCCTGGACGCGGGCAAGCTGAACCACGTGACGGCGGGCGGCACGGTGTTCACCACCGCCATGCTCATGGACGGCGTGGTGTTCGCCCCCGACATGGACGAAAGCATGCTGCGGGAGGAGGCATCCCGGCTGGCCTTTGACCGCGCCGCCTGCGACCTGCTGCAAACCCAGGCGGTGGAAGCGCTGTCCCAGGCCAAGCAAAAGCACGACGCTCTGGAAAGATACTATATCGACGCCATGGATTATGAGCGCCTGGAAGAAATCAAAGGCGAGCTGCTGGAATCCCTGCCCTGAAAAAGAGTTGAGAGTTGAGAGTTGAGATATAGTTAGTCTGATATGTTGTTTTACCGACTGTCTGGATTTCCTTTCACAACTGTTATATAAATCTCAACTCTCAACTCTTCACTCTCAACTCTTTCCCTGTGTTTTTTCAGTCTTTTCCCCCTCCTGCCTCTTTTCCGCCGCTTTTCCCGCAAATTTTCCTCCGTCCATGGGGTTTACAGGGAGGGAATTTCATTATATAATAACCGAGTACACATTTACGGTTGAAAGGCGGTACTTTACCCATGATTGAAAATTGGCTGTTTGGAATCACCTCCGCCCTGGCGGAAGAAACGGGCACTGCGGCTACGACTGCGGCTGCCGACGCGGCCGAGGCGGCTGAAATGTCCCCCGCGGCGGCGCTGCTGCAATTGGTGCTGCCCCTGGTGCTGATGGGCGCGGTGTTCTATTTTATGCTCATCCGTCCCCAGCGAAAGAAGGACAAGAAAGTCAAGGAAATGCTCAATAACCTCAAGCATGGCGACCGGATCACCACCATTGGCGGCATCTACGGCACCATCATGGGCATCAAGGACGATACCATCACCCTGGCCGTGGGCCAGAAGGGCGGCCAGCCCTACGAGATGACCGTGGCGCGCTGGGCCATCCGTCAGGTGGAAGAAGTGTCCGTGGAGAACGACGGCGAAGTGCTGAACTGATCTCCACCGATTCTTTGCGAACGATAAGACCCGCTGGAAAACTGCGGGTCTTTTCCATTGGAGGCTTCGGGCAATATGGATTTTCTGTCTCTTTTCATCCTGGCCGTGGGCCTGAGCATGGACGCTTTTGCCGTGGCCGTGTGCAAGGGCCTGGCCCTGAAAAAAATCGCCTTCCGCCACGCCCTCACCGTGGGCCTGTGGTTCGGCATTTTTCAGGCGCTGATGCCCCTGCTGGGCTATCTGCTGGCGGCCCAGTTCACGGACGCCATCGCCGCTTACGACCATTGGATCGCCTTCATTCTGCTGGCGCTGATCGGCGGCAACATGATAAGGGAGGCCGTGTTTGAAAAGGAGGAAGCGGAAACGGACGGCGCGCTGTCCTTCCGCTCCATGCTGCCCCTGGCGGTGGCTACCAGCATCGACGCCTTGGCCGTGGGCGTGACCTTCGCGTTTTTGGACGTGCGGATCGTCCCTTCCGTCACGCTCATCGGCGTCACCACCCTGATCCTTTCCATGCTCGGCGTGAAGGCGGGCAGCCTGTTCGGCGCGAAGTATGAAAAAAAGGCCGAAATCTTGGGCGGCGTGATCCTGATCCTGCTGGGCGTCAAAACCCTGCTGGAGCATTTGGGCGTGATATAATTTCCCGCGGCGCTTTCCATCGGCGCGGGTTTATGGTATACTGATCACGTTCCCACAAGCGAAAAAACAGCCCAACCGTCCAAACAAAGGAGCGTAACGCAATGAAAATCGGCGTATCGTCTTACAGCTTCGCCCAATACATGGGCGAAACCAAAGCTAACTACTTTCAGATCATCGACCTTGCCAAGGAAATGGGCTTCGACGCAATCGAGTTCATCGACTTAAAGTTAGAGGTGCAGCCCGCCGAAAGCCTTTCCGCCCTGGCGAAGGACATCCGGGCGTACTGCGAAAGCAAAAACCTGCCCATCGCCGCCTACACCGTGGGCGCGGATTTCCTGAACCACGAAAACGAAGCGGAGCGCATCAAGGGCCAGGCGGACATCGCGGAAATCCTCGGCGCGCCCGTCATGCGCCACGACGCCTTCTGGAGTCTGCCGGAGGGCATGACTTGGCGGCAGGGCGTGGAAAAGGCGGCCCCCCTCATCCGGGAAGTGACGGAATACGCGGCGGCAAAGGGCATCCGCACCTGCACCGAAAACCACGGCCTGATTTTGCAGGACGCGGAGCGGGTGGAAACCCTGATTCGCACGGTGAACCATCCCAACTACGGGTGGCTGGTGGACATGGGCAATTTCCTCTGCGCCGACGACAATCCCCTGCGGGCCGTGCCCATCGCCGCGCCCTACGCGTTCCACGCCCATGTGAAGGACTTTATCTTTAAATCCTGGGCGGACGATGATCCCGGCGACGGCTGGATTCACACCCGCAACGGCAATTACATCCGGGGCACCGTGGCGGGCCACGGCGTGGTGCCCATTCGCAAATGCCTGTCCATCCTGAAAGACGCGGGCTACCAGGGCGTGGTGTCCTACGAGTTTGAGGGCCACGAACAAAACCTGCCCGCCCTGAAAAACGCCCTGAAATTCATCCGCAAAGCGGCGGAATAAAACCCATCATCGTTTTGACCCCCGGGAATCCCGGGGGCCGTTTTTTTGCCTCAAAAAGAGAATCGCCGCGCATCGTGCTTTGCGCCGGGCTATTTTGTTTCCGCTGTGATTTCCTCCAAATGCTCCAGCAGATATTCCTGCGCCCGGGCGGAAAACATGAGCTGGCGTTTGATCTCGCCCGTTTTCGCGTCCGAAACGTCCATTTCCGAAATGCCGATTTCTTCCGCAAAATGGGTGGGCTTCCAAACGGTCTTATTGATCACCGTCTGCGTTTTGCCCTCCGCGATATAGCCGCCCTTTCGCAGCCAGGCGTTTACGGATGTAATGGACAGCTTTTCCATGGCGCTGGGATTCACCATGCGGTTGACATTTTTCAAAAACTCGTTTGGCGTAATGGGCAGTCGGGAAATCAGCACTTCGCGCCGCTGCTCCGCCGTGATGCTGAACGCGGCCTTTTTGCGCACCAGCTCATAGCTGTTTCCGTTCACGGTGACCGGCACGGATGCGGGCGTCTGCGGCGAAGCGTCTTCCGCATCCAGCAAAACGAGGCCGTTGTTTTCCAGCACCTCCCGCAAGATATCGGAAACGAACTGAAAGCATTTTTGCATTTGCGGCCTGGACGCGACGGAATCCCCGCCGATGCTTTCCCTGCTGATGGGATCGGTGCCCGCCGCCAGCATATCCAGGTAATTTTTCGCGTGCTGGATCACCTGACGCTTATTCATCCAACGATTCTCCCTTCGGCTTTCTCATTCCAGGGATGTTCATATTTCTAACGGCGTTCCAGCTCAATCTCTTCGCCGAAGCTGCCAGAAGGCCACGGCGGCGGCAGCCGCCACGTTCAGGGAATCAATTCCGGCGGCCATGGGGATTTTCACGATATGGTCGCACTGGCGGATGGTTTCTTCGGTGAGGCCCGTGTCCTCCGTGCCTAAGGCAATCGCCAGCTTGGGCAGGCAGGGCAGCAGGGGATCGTCCAGGGAAAGGCAGTTATCCCGCAGGGCCAGCCCGGCGATTTGGAAGCCCGCGCTTTTCAGGGCCGTCAAATCGCCGCTTTCCAGCCGCGCCCAAGGCACCTGGAACACCGCGCCCATGCACACCCGCACGGCCCTGCGGTGCAGCGGGTCGCAGCAGGTGGGCGACAGCAGCACCGCGTCGGCCCCCAGCGCGGCGGCGGAACGGAAAATCGCGCCCACGTTGGACGGCTCCGTGATGCCCTCCAGCAGCGCCACACGCCGGGCGCCTTTGATCACCGCGTCCAAACGCTGCGGGGCCGGGCGGCGCATGGCGCACAGCACCCAGGAGCGCTGCAGGCGAAAGCCCGTAAGCTCCGCCAGCGCCTCGTCGTCGCCGGTGTAAACGGGAATGTCCCCGCATCGGCGTATGATTTCCTCGCCCAAGCCGTCCAGGAATTTCCGGCGCATGAGCAGCGCCACCGGCTGGCAGCCCGCGTTCAGAGCCGCCCAGGTGACTTTCGGCCCCTCGGCAATAAAAATCCCCTTTTCCGGCTCCTGCCTGCTGCGGAGCTGCGCGTCGGTCAGTTGGCTGAACAGCGCCGTTTCCGGAGTGCATAAATCCTGAATCTCCACGATGGGCATAAGCGCCTCTCCCCTCCTGCCGCTTTCCGGGCGTGCCCCGGAAAACAGCCGAATGCTGCTTCCATTATAGCGCAAGCCCCCAGCGCGCGCAAGCAAAAACGCGGCGCAGAATGGGGCTTACGCATGAAATGCAAACCGGGATATGCAAAGGAGACGTTGGGGGTTCTCCACCCCCAATCCCCCGACCAAAGGCCGTCGGCCTCTGGACTCCCCCTAAGCGAAGTTACAACGTTGAAAAAACAAACGGCCTCCGCCTGCCGCGCTGGGGTTTACGAAAGCATGATGGCTTCTGGCCCAAGAAAGCCGGGAAAATCCCAGGGAAAAAGCTCGCTTTTTCCTCGGGATTATTCCCTGGCTTTCCCCGGATGCTTCGCATCCGGGTTGGCCGCCAAAGGCGGCCGGGCCAGAAGCACAAAGCCGTCAAGTTTTGCTATCCTTGTTCATGCAACAGCGGGAACCAAGGCGTCTCAAAGCATCGAGTAATTTCCGCAATAGAGGGTGCAGGGGATCATCCCCTGCCGCGGGGACGAACCGCCGATGACCGCCTGTGGACGAACCTCGGACGGCCGCCTGTGGCGGAAATTCCGTCCGAGGTGAGATCAACCGAAAGGAAGCAATCTCTCCTGTGGAGAGTTGCGACCTTTGAGGTTGCGGGCAGAATTTCATCGGCGGTGAGATCAGCCGAAACAAGCAATCTCCCCTGTGGGGAGTTGCGCCGATTGAGGCTGCGGAACTGGGGCCGCGCAGGCCCCAGGGGTTCCCTGTCCCCGACAAAGCTCAATTTCTTTTTCACGCGTGAACCGTGCCATTGTGCAAACGCGTCTTTTCCTGTATAATGAAATTGGAATCATAGGCCAACGCGAGAACACAGGGGGTTATTCTATGAAAAAAGCGGCAGGCTTCATCGTATCCCGGCGAAATTGGATATTAGCGGCGGCGGCGTGCCTGACGCTGGTCTGCATGCTTCTTTCCCTGCGGGTGGGCGTCAATTACGATATGACGAAGTACCTGCCGGATCAGTCCGCCATGAAAAAGGGCATGGACATCATGAACGCGGAGTTTCCCTCCATGGGCGCGGACAAGAGCATCCGCGTGATGGCGGAGGGACTGGACGAAGAAAAGCAGGCGGAGCTGCTTGAAAAGCTGAAAGCCCTCCCCTATGTGGAAAGCGTGGCCCACGACGGCAGCGAAAAGTATCACAAGGGCGATTATTCCCTGTTCGTGATCAGCACGGCCTACGAATACGGCTCCCCGGAGGAGCGGGCCATTGAAAGCGCCCTTGCAAAGGATTTTCAGCAATACCGCACCGTTTACCGCAACGACAATCCGGGGGCGGACGGGGTTTCTCCCTGGCTGCTGGGCGGGGCCATCGTGATTTTAGTGGCGATTTTGGCGGCCATGTGCCAAAGCTGGTTTGAACCGCTGCTGTTCCTGGTCAATATCGGCGCGGCCATCATGATCAACGAGGGCACCAACCTGGTAATGGGCCAGGTGTCCTACGTTACGTCCTCCATCGCCTCAGTTTTGCAGCTGGTGCTGTCCATCGACTATTCGGTGATGCTCATGAACCGCTACCGGCAGGAAAAAGCCCGGGGCCTGGAAAAGCGGGAGGCCATGGCGGCGGCGCTGTGCAACTGCGTGTCCCCGGTGACGGGCAGCGCCCTGACCACCGCCGCGGGCCTGCTTGCCCTGGCGTTCATGCAGTTCAAAATCGGGCTGGATTTGGGCGTGGCGCTGGCAAAAGGCGTGCTGATCAGCCTGCTGTGCGTGCTGACGGTGCTGCCCGGTATCGTGCTTTTGGGGGACGGGCTGATCGAAAAGACCGCGAAAAAAACGCCCCATCTCTCCCTGGACGGGCTGGCCCGGTTCAGCTTCAAGCGCCGGTATTTCCTGTCCGCGCTGTTCGTAGTGATGTTCGGGGCCTTTTACTTCCTGCAGGGCAACACCCTGATCGCCTATACGCTGACCAAGGTGGACCCCATCGTGGATATTTTTCCGCCGGAAAACATTCTGGTGATCGTGTATGAAAACAAGGACGAGGAAAAGATGGCGGCCCTTTCGGACGCGCTGGAAAAGCATCCCGACGTGACCCAGGCGATGGGCTACCCCTCCATTTTCGGCAAAGCCTACGGGGCGACGGAGCTGGCGGACGCCCTGGACGGCTTGGCGGGCGGCATGGGCGTGGATACGGGCGCGGCGGGGATCAGCTTCGACCCCTCGCTGCTGAACACGGTGTACAGCCTGTATTTCGCGGGCACGTCCACCCCCGCCGAAGAACAAAAGCTGACCATTCCGCAATTGTTTGATTACGTTCACGACAAACTGCTGAAAAACCCGCTTCTCTCCGGCATGATCCCCGCCGGGATGCGGGAAACCGTGGCCGGGGCCAAGGAACAGCTGGAGGACGGCATGCGCATGCTGAAATCGGACCGGTATTCCCGCATGATCGTGTATACCTACCTGCCCGTGGAAGGGGCGGAAACGGACGCGCTGCTGGCCGTGATCGAAGACGCGGCAAAGGATCTGACCGGGGACTATTACCTGATCGGCAATTCGGCCATGAGCCGGGAAATGCAGGCGTCTTTCGGCGACGAACTGCGCACCATCACACTGCTCACCGCCGCCGCCATTTTCCTGATCGTGCTGATCACCGCCCGGTCCTTCATCATTCCGGCGCTGCTGGTGCTGATCGTGCAGTGCGGGGTATATATCACGGTGACGGTGGTGGGCTGGCAGGGGTACAGCATCTATTTCCTGGCCCTGCTGGTGGTAGAATGCATCCTCATGGGCGCGACCATCGACTACGGCATCCTGTATGCCAGCTATTACCGGGAAAACCGGAAAGAACGGAGCGTGGCGGAATCGCTGCAAGCCGCCTATGACGGATCGGTTCACGCCATCATGACCTCCGGGCTGATTTTGGTGCTGGTCACGGGCATCATCGGCTATACCTACGCCGACCCCACCATCGCCGAAATCTGCCGCACCATTTCCACCGGGGCCTTATCCGCCATTTTGGTGATCCTGCTGCTGCTCCCCGGCCTGCTGGCGGCGCTGGACAGGCTGGTGGTGGGACGGAACAGAGAGGAGAGCTGAGAGTGGAGAGTTGAGATTTATGTAGTTGGCAATTTAGGGTATCCGGAATGAAATGCACATATTATCTCAACTCTCAACTCTCAACTCTCAACTCCCAACTCTCAACTCAAAAAAGGGCCGCCTCCGTTCATGGGGCAGCCCTTTGCGTTCCGGTCAATAGCCGGGAATATTTTCAAGGAAATCGTTTTTCTCCACGTCGGGTCCCACGGCGGTATACGCCAGGCCGAAGCGGTAGCAGCTGTAATCGCTGTCCCGGGGTTCCACGGTGAAGGGTTCGTACTTGCCGGTTTTGGGGTTCTTCTGGGCGGCGTCGTGCTGGGAAACGTGCCATTTGTAGGCGTCCAGCGCCGCTTCATAGCCCGTGCGCCCGTTCACGGCGGCAAGGGGCTGATCCCAGTCCATTTCGATGGCGTTTTCCTTGTACAGGTGCAGGTACAGTTTTTTCACCTGCCACACGCCCCACTGGGCCGCCGTGTCGGGGTAGGTACTGGCATCCGCCGCCAGGGCGACGCAGCGCTGGGCCGCGTCGGCGCACACCCGATGCGCCCCGTGGCCGTATTCGCCGTTCACGTCGTGGGTGATCACCGCTTCGGGCTTGTACTGCCGGAACAGCGCCGTGATGTACTGCCAGGTTTTGGTTTTGTTCCAAACGTTGTAGCCCTTGTCCAGCTTGGCGGAGTACAGGTCGTCAAAGGCGCCGATGACCGGGTACTGCCGCACGCCCATTTCCCACAGGCCGTTGAGCAGCTCGCTGCGGCGGGAGGTGATGCCGTCCTTGGTGGTGCCGTTGGTCATGTAAACCACCACCACGTTGAGGCCCCGCTCCACCGCGTAAGTGGGGATGGCACCGCCGAAAAACAGGATTTCGTCGTCGGGATGGGCGGCGATCACCATCAGGTCGGCCTTTTCCGGGGTCGGCTCCCATACCTGCACGAAGGCGGGCTTTTCGCCGGGGCCGAAGGCAAAAATCTCGTTCACGATCAGCTGGGTCTGCTTTGCCGCCTTGGACTGCACCCGCAGGGCGCTTTCCCCCTCGGGCAGCGTCACGTATTCGTGGGCGTAGGTTCCCGCGCTTTCGTACACCGTTTCCCATTTCCCGCCGCGCTTGGCCTGCAATTCCCAGGGGGTCAGGGTCTTGTGGGCAAAGCACACATACAGGCTGTAAATGGGGCTGCCCTTGGGGGCCGTCAGCTCCACATAGGGGGTTTTCAGTTTATTGCTCATGTAGGCGGTGCGGTAGTCCCGGTCGTACATGCGATTCAGCTTGAATTTTCCGGCGGACGCGGCAATTTTGCACTGGTCGGTAATGTCCGGCGCTTCCTCCGCCAGGGCGGGCACCATGCACAGCAGCAGGAGCAAAAGGGAAATCAGCAGAGTTTTTTTCATGGAAGAACCTCCGGGGAGTTATTTACAGAAAAATGCCGCGTCCTATGGAATTGGGACGCGGCGATGGATTTCCGATGGATTATTCGGCGTCGACGGGCGCTTCCTCGGCTTCGCCGGGGATTTCCAGCTCCGCCTCTTCCAGGGAGGCTTCGTCGGCCAGGGCTTCGCGGATGCTCAGGCTGATGCGCTTGGCTTCGGGATCAACGGCCAGCACCTTGACCCGCACGGGCTGACCCACCTGCAGCACGTCTTCCACCTTGGCGATGCGGGTGAGGGCGCACTGGGAGATATGCACCAGGCCGTCCACACCGGGTTCCAGCTCGATGAACGCGCCGAAGGGACGGATGCGCACCACGTTGCGCTCTAAAATCGCGCCCACGGGGTATTTTTCTTCGATGTTGTCCCAGGGCATGGGCTGCAGCTGCTTGTAGCCCAGCTGAATGCGTTCCCGTTCGCGGTCCAGCTTCAGCACCTTAACTTCCACTTCCTGGTTCACCTGCAGCACGTCGCTGGGATGGTTCACGCGGTTCCAGGCCAGGTCGGTGATGTGGATCAGGCCGTCCACGCCGTCCAGGTCGACGAACGCGCCGAAATCGGCAAAGCGGCGAACGATGCCCTTCACCACAGCGCCCTCTTCCAGCTTGTCCCAAGCGGCGGCCTTCTTGGCGGCGCTTTCTTCTTCAATGACCTGCTTGCGGCTGGCCACGATGCGCTTCTTCTGCTTGTCCACGTCGATGATCTTCAGCTTCATGGGCTGGCCCACGAACTGGCCGATCTTTTCCACGTAGCGCTGGGCCAGCTGGGAAGCGGGCACGAAGGCGCGGATGCCGCCCTCGACGCTGGCCAGCAGGCCGCCCTTGACGGCTTCCTTGCCCACGGCGTCGATGTATTCGTTGTTTTCGTATTTTTCCATCAGCGCGTCCCAAGCCTTGCGGTTCACGATGTTGCGCTGGGAAAGCAGGACGTTGCCTTCGCCGTCGTTCACCTTAACGACCTCGACCTCGATCTCGTCGTTGAGCTTCACGTCCTGATCAACCAATTCGGAGCGCTTGATCAAACCATCGGACTTATAACCGATGTTGACGCACACTTCGTCATCGTTGATTTGCACCACGGTGCCGGTTACGGTCTGGCCCGTGCGGATGCGAACCACGGTCTTTTCAATGTCTTCCATGGTCAGGGCCTGATTCTCCTGAACTTCCTGTTCAACATTGGCGACGGGTTCCTGGGTTTCCTGGTCGATGCGTTCCTGTTCGTTCATGCGTGTGACAACCTCCTTAAATGACCAATCCGGTGTGGATGCGCCGGCGGCTATTCCTATGTGATGATTGTGGATATTTGCAAAGTGTGAAGGAATTTCCTCCGCACGTTCCACCAAAATGGTGCGCGGGCAGATGGCCCGGCATTCTTCATACAATTTGCGCGTGTTGGCGCTGCTCCTGCCGCCCACCACGATCATGGCGTCCACCTGCGCGGCCAGGGCTTTGGCTTCCTGCTGGCGCATTTGGGTGGCGGGGCAGATGGTGCAGCGCGCGTCCAAGTTTTTGAACCGCCCGTTCAGCCGCTTTAAAATCTTTTCCCACGCGCTTAAGGAAAAGGTGGTTTGGGAAACGGCCAGGGCTTTTTCCATCTCCGGCAGGGCGTCCACGTCCGCTTCCGTGCGCACGATGTAGCACTTGCCGGGACACCAGGCGGCGGTGCCCTGTACCTCGGGATGATCCGGCTCCCCGACCAGAATGACCGGGATGCCCTGTTCGCCGCTCTCCCGCACGATGTTGTGCAGGGCACGGACGGACGCGCAGGTGCAGTCCCGAACGATCAGACCCTGCCTGCGGCACTGCTCCTCCACCTGGGGCGGCACGCCGTGGCTGCGCAGCAGGATCATGCCGCCTTTGGCGTCCTCCACCCGCTCCACGGGGATGACCCCTTCCTGCCGAAGGGCGCTCACCGCTTCGGGATTGTGAATCAGCTCCCCTAAGGAATAGCAGGGGATACCCAGTTCCTTCGCCTCCCGCGCGGCGCTGAACGCCAGCTCCATGGCCTTGCGCACCCCGGCGCAATAGCCCGCGTGGCGTGCGATGGTGTACGGCATGAAGACCACCCCATACTACGAGCATTTTATCCTTTTTCGCCGTCCTTTCCCTTTTTCCTGCTATTTACAAAAATTATTTTAAATTTTTTTCGCGGAGGAAAAAAGGGAAGGCTTCGGCGGCTTCAATCCGCCTTTTTTTCCAGACCGGCCACCAGCTTTTCCACGTGCCGCCGGGCGAAATTGGCCCCCGCCTGGGCGTGATCCTGGCTTTCCGCCCGGTCGCCCATGAGCAGCTGGAATTGGCTGACCTTCAGGCCCAGCGCCTCCCGCATATCCTGGTCGCTGCCCTTGGGAGCCACCAGATAATAGCACAGCAGGGAATCCTTTTGGCCCATGCGGTGGGCGCGATCCTCCGCCTGGGCATGCACGGCGGGACTCCAGTCCAACTCCCCGAACACCACGCAGGTGGCCCGCTGGAGATTCAGGCCGCTGGCCGCCCGCATGGAGACGACGCATAAATCCGTTTTGCCCGTCATGAACCGATCCGCCGCTTCCTCCTTCCGGTTAGCGGCCTCCCGGCCCGTGATGAACACGGGACGTTCATTTTTCAGCTCCGTTTTGAAAAAATCCATCACGGCGTGATGATGGGCAAACAGCAGCACCTTTTCCCCGGCGTTCACCAGGGCCTTGACGAACTGGCATACGTAGGGGGCCTTCGCCAGGCCCGTGGCCTGCCGGGCCTCCTGGGAAATCTGATCCTCCAGCAGGGCGCGGGCGGAGGGTGAAAGGGCCTGATCCTGCCGCCAGCGGTACAGCTTTTCCCACACCGGGGCCATGAGCCGGGTATACAGGGCGTCGTCCGCGTCGATTTCCTGCACCAGCCGCCGCTTTTCCGGCAGCTCGGGCAGCACCTCCTGCTTGGTTCGGCGCAGCATCAGGCCCTCCCGCCGCAGGTGGTCGCCCAACAGTTCGGGTTTGGCGACGATGCGGTTGCCGTACCCGGCGCACCATTCCCGGGTGAAGGTTTCAAAATCGCCCAAAAAATGAAAGTCCAAAATGTTGATGACGTTCCAGATTTCACTGCCGTAATTGTAGATGGGCGTGCCGGACAGGCCGATCACCCGTTGGCAGCTTTCGGACAGCAGGCTGGCCGCGCTGTATTTTTCCGTTCCGGCCCGGCGAAGCTCCTGAATCTCGTCAAAGATCACCGTATGGAAGCCCATGGCGGGCAAGGCCTGCTTCCAGCCCCGCAGCAGCAGATAATGCAGGATGTATACGTCCGCTTCCGGCAGCGGATAAGGCGTCAGGCCCTTCACGATGTGTACCCGGGGCGGGCGGCCCTTGATGCGCAGAAAACGCAGGGTTTCCGCCAGCCAGTTGCGGCACAGGTGGGGCGGCGGCACGATGAGCAGGGGGAAAATCCCCTCCTGCGCCGCGCAGGCCAGGGCCTGCACCGTTTTGCCTAAGCCCATTTCATCGGCCAGCAGCGCCCGGGGGGTCAGCAGCAGCCAGCGCAGGCCGATTTGCTGGAAGGGCCGAAGCTCCCCCGCGAACACGGCGGGGGCGGGCTGGGGGGCGGGCAGCAGGATGCGGGCGCGTTCCCGCTCCCGGTAATAATCCCGGGCCTGATTCAAAGCCTGCCGCCAGCGCTCCCGATCCCGGGGGGCGATTTCCAGGGGATAGCGCTGCATCAGCCAGCTCACGTCCCCGATAATGCGCCGGTGGGCGGTGAAGCGGGCCTCCCCCCGCTTGGCGTCGCTGCCGGGAAACAGGCGCTTGCAAAGCTCCGTCACGCTGGGGTCGCCCTTGATGACCCAGCATTTCCGCCGGGCGTTGTAGGACAGCACGCCGTAATAATAGGAAGCCGGTTCCCCGTCCCGCAGGAAGGGGGGAATATCCTCCTGGGACAGCTCCCGCAGGATGCCGTCCTCCAGGGAAAGGGGCGGGGCGCTTTCCGGCGGGGCTTCTTCGGTTATTTCCACGGGCGCGTCCGGGAGCGGTTCGGGCACTGTTTCGGTTTTCTTTTCGCCCGCCGTGTCCGTGGCGACGCCCCACAGCTTGTACAGGCTGACCGGGTACACAGGAACCCCGCACACGAACCCCGGCAGGGAGGGCAGGGCTTTTTCGGAAAGCAGGATCAGGGCGGTGAGCTTGCCCGTTTCGGCGTAACGCCGCAATTGCTTTTCCACCGGCGTTTTGTCCGGCCTGCCCCGCTTGATCTCGACGCCCACCGTATCGCACAGAAAATCAATGCGGCACCGGGGGGCCAGGGGCGCTTCGTGGCGGAAGGGAATATCCGCCCGCTGCAAGGCGTCCGCCGTCAGGCCGTGCAGGTCGTACTCGTCCCGCGCCTGTGGCGCGCGAATGGCCGCCAACGCCGCCAGCACTTTTTCCGCCGTCATGATCCGCGCTCCCTCCCTTCCCTGTTTTCTTCCGGTATTATACTATGATTCGCGCTCGGAAGCAAAGCAAAAATCTGGTTGGGGATGGAAGAATCCCATGTTTTGATTGACAAAAGCCACGAAATCCATTATTATACAGATGAAATTTCCGCCGCTGCCAGGCGGAAGGACGCAAGAAATAAACGGGGGATCGACATGGATCAGGATATCGCGCGCAAGCTTCTCAAGGTTGGGGAAGCGTTTCGCATCAAGGGCCCCTTTTTCAATTATGAGGAAGTGAGCCAGGGCAACGTAAACAGGACCTACAAAGTGAACTATATCCGGGACGATGGCACCGGCATGGCGGTGATCAAGCCTTATCTGGTGCAGCGGGTGAACACCTACGCCTTCAAAAACCCCATCCAGCTGATGGAAAACATCGACAAGGTGACGGAATATATTCACAAGAAAGTGCCGGATAAGATCAGCCTGCATTACCATCACACCGTGGACGCCTCCGGCGACAGAAAAACCTACCTGATGGACGAGGACGAGAGCTTCTGGCGCATCTGCAACTATGTGCCCTCCGTCACTTTCGATTCCTGCGACGACATCCGCGTGGTGCGCAACGCCGGGGAAGCCTTCGGCGAATTCCAAATGCTGCTCAGCGATTTTGACGCCACCCAGCTCTATTACACCATCCCCGATTTCCACGACACCCGCAAGCGCTATGAGACCATGATCAAGGACGTGGCCCGGGACGAGTGCGGCCGGGTGGCCGAGGTCAGGGAAGAAATCGACTGGCTGCTGTCCGTGCAGGATCAGGCCTGCCGCCTGACCGATCTGTTCAACCAGGGCAAGCTGCCCCTGCGCGTGACCCACAACGACACCAAGATCAACAACGTGCTGTTTGACGAAAACACCCACGAGGCCCTGGTGGTGGTGGACCTGGACACCGTGATGCCCGGTCTGGTGGGCCACGATTTCGGCGACGCCATCCGTTTCGCCGCCAACTTCGTGGAGGAGGACTGGGAGGATTACGGCAAAGCGGGCGTGAACCTGAACATTTTCTGGGCCTTCGCCGAGGGCTTCCTGAAAAAGACGGCCAAGACCCTGACGCCCCTGGAGGTGGAAACCTTAGGCATGTCCAGCTTCGTGCTGGCCTGCGAGCTTGCCACCCGCTTCTTAGACGACTACATCAACGGCGACAAGTATTTCAACGTGAAAAAGCCCAAGCACAACCTGATCCGCACCCGCTGCCAGATCGCCTTAGCCAAGGACATGCTGGAAAAGCAGGACGCCATGAACGCCATCGTGCGGGAATGCGCCCGGAAATATCAGAACACCTGATTCTATCAGTTTTATATATGCAAAAGCGCCGGAACGCCCGGCGCTTTTGCTGTATGCGGTTTGCGGCAAAAAAGTGAAAAGTGGAGAGTGAAAAGTGAAAATGAAATATGCTCCAAATTCATGGGAATTGCGGCATCATGATTGATTTCCACTTTCCACTTTTCACTTTCCACTTTATGTGATGGCTTCATGCCTGCGGCGGCATGTGTTCCAAAATCACGCCCGCTGGCGCGGCTTCCGGGAAGCCCGGCCAGCCTGTGCCCGCCTTGCTGTCCGCGTCCTTGCCGCAGGGGGTGGGCACGTTGAAATACTTTGCCTTTTCCGCGTCGCCTTTCAGGAGGCTGTCCAGAAACGCGGTGACGAAGTGGCAGTTCAGGTCGTTCAGCCGCCGCGTGTCCCATACGGGATCGGACCAGCGCTTGATGATCTCCCAGGGGGCGGACAGCGCCTCCACCGGGGCGGGGTTGTTGGCCACGTTGTGGCCGCAGCGCTCGTAGCTGATAAAAAACCGGTCGGAATTCGCCGCTCCTTCACAGCACTGCCGCACGGCGTCATAGCCCACGGTTTTGTCGCTGGTGCCGCAGAACCAGAGGGTAGGAACGTCGATATCTTCGGACCGGGCGAAATCGAACCAGAAGGTGGCCGGGGCGAACAGTACGGCGGCCTTCACAGTTTTATCGCCGTGCCAGTCGGGCGCTTCCCGCACTTCCTCCGCCACGGGAGCGAAAACGTCTGCCAGCACTTTTTCGCTGATCCGCGCCCCCACGGTGCGCAGCGCGCCGTAGCCCCCCATGGAAAAGCCGATCAGGCCCACCGCGTCGGGCAGCAGCAGGCCCCGCAGGAAGCCTTCGCTGTTCAGTTTTTTCAATTGAGAGATGACGAACCGCTGATCCAGGGAACGGTGAATCACGGCGCTTTCAATGGCGCCCTGGGCCGGGAAATCGGGATACGTGTTGTCCGTGTGCCCGATGGAAAGCACCACATAACCCTTGCTGGACAGGTTTTCCGCCAAATTGACCAGCAGGATGCGGGAGCCGGGATAGCCGTGGGAAATCACCACCACCGGGCAGGGGCCTGCGGCGGGATCCGGTTCCGCGTCCCGGAAAGCCCGGCCTTCGATGGAAAAGGGCGTCAGATTGTTTAAATCCGCCCGGCCCATATAATCGGTATACACCGCCCGCGTATCATCCGCGCCCGGCAGGGCGGGGTACCATACCTCCACCGTCAGGGGCCGGTCGTATCGGGGATAGCGCCCGTTCTGCTTCCCGGCCAGCACGTCCGCCTGATTGGGGTCGGTCAATGTGATCGTGCGCACACCCGTCACCGTGTTTCCCCGGGGGGCCAGCACCGGCGCGCCGGGCAGGGCGTCGCCTAACACCGTGCCCATAGGATGCTGCTTCTGCCAATCGTTCATAAAAATCGCTCCTTGTGTTTCTTTGTGAACCATTATATCATCGACCTTTCACACAGTAAACCCCATGACGGCAAAAATAGGATTGCAAAGGCCGCTCGCAGACCGTATAATGGAACGGACTGGAAAGAAGGAGGCGCGTCCCCATGACCTTATACGATCAGCTCTCCCAGGAAGGAAAAAACCTGCTGTACGAAGCCGAAAAGCGGCTGGCGGCGGCTTACGATCCCGCTTTGCATTTGGTTTCCTGGCGGTTCGACGAGGAAAGGGAGGTCAGCCTGCGCGCGTCCCTGTACTACGCCCTGGCCCTCATGATCCGGGATGAAGCGGGAGCCTGGGACATCATCGAGGCCATTTGCCGGGCGGTGCTGGCTTTGCAGATCGACGCGCCGGGAGAAATCTTCCACGGCGTGTTCCGCCATAATCCCGGCGAAGCCTTTCCCCCCGCCGGGGCGCTGGATTATCAGCGGCTGAGCCTGTACGGGCGCTATTGGGCGGACTGCGCCTGGGAACGGGTGACGGACGGCTTTCATCAAAAGCTGATTGCCCATCCCGCGTTGAGCAAAGAGGCCGGGGCAATCGAAAGCCTGCTGCGCAAGGCCCTGACGGACGCCGTGCCCGTGGTGTGGGACACCTACGAACCCAACCTCCGGGAATTTCTGCTCATGTGCTTTTCCATGCTGCTGCGCCACGGGGAAGGGCGCATGAGCGCTGGTTTGAAAAACGACCTGCTTCACAGCGCGCGCCTGGCCATGGAGGGCAGCATCACCCGGAGCCGAACCAATTTCACGCCCCTGAATACCAATATCCAATGCATGCACATTTTCCTGCTGGACTATTTCGGGGCGCTGCTGAACGAACCCGCCTGGCGGGAGTACGCCGTTTCCTACGCCGGGGGGATGCTTGCCCGCTACCGGGAGCATCACGCCTGCGCCGAATTCAATTCCCCCACCTACTGCGGGGTGGATTTGTCCACTTTGGGCTTCGTGCGGCGGTACAGCGATAACCAGACGCTCATCGCCCTGGCGGAAGAGCTGGAAAGCGGCATCTGGCACGACATGGCGGACTTTTATAACCCCGCCATGCGCAATTTCTGCGGCCCCTATTCCCGGGCTTACGAGCTGGAGATGGGGGCGCATACCTGCTTCTGCGATATGCTGTACTGGGCGCTGGGGGAGAAGGATTTCCCCTGGCATCCCTTCTCCGTCGAAAGCGTGATCAATCCCCTGATGCTTCTGGGGGATATCCGCATGCCCGAGGACGTGAAGCGGGCCTTTCTGACGTCCAAAAAAGAAATGACGGTTTACCGTACCTTCCGGGAGCTTTCCGAACGGGGCGACCCGGAGAACAACAGCGCCCTGTGTACGGCGGAAGCCTGGATCACTCCGAATTTGATGGCGGGGGTCATGCGGGGCAGCGAAAACCCCAGCCACCAATTGCATCCCCTGGTGGTGTTCTGGCGGCAGAAAACGGGCTTAGGGACGATCAAGCTGCTGCGCTGCCTGCCGGACGGGCAAATGACCCACCTGCACACCGTTTTCTTTCACGGCGAAATGGAAAAAAACCGCCTGACCATGGACGTGAACGCCCAGGTAAGGCGGGATGTGGATATTTTCTTTGAAATCGAATGCGATAACGCCGACGCCGCTGTGATCGCCGAAAACGAATGGCGTCTGCCCGGCCTGACGGTGGCGATGAACGCCCATGCTCCCCGGCCCACCGTGCGGAAGCTCGACGCCCGCACCCTGCGGGTGATCTACCCCGCCCGGATCAGCCAGCCGGACAGCATGAAGATGCGGTTTGAAATGACGCTGAAAACAGAAAGTGACAAGTGAAAAGTGACAAGTGGAAAGTGGAAATGAAAACAATCGATAAAAGTGTCAGTTTGTCATGCAGAGTTGACTACC
>JAFSNT010000228.1 GCA_017443295.1 Clostridia bacterium | reverse complement strand
TACCTCCTACCTCCTACCTCCTACTTTCTACTTCCTACCTTTTCTTCCTCACTCCGTATAAGGAGGCATTCAAAATGGGCCGAATCTTTGCGATCATGTCCGGCAAGGGCGGGGTGGGCAAAAGCACCCTGGCCGCGGCGCTGGCGGAATGCTATGCCCGCCAGGAAATGCGCACTGTGCTGCTGGACGGCGACGTGGGCCTGCGCTGCGCCGATCTTTTGCTGGGCATGCAGGATCGGATGATTTACGATTTGGGCGACCTGGTGGAAAAAAACTGCCCCCTGGAGCAGGCCATGGTGCGCCATCCGAGCCTGTCCTCCCTTTCCCTGGTGGCCGCGCCGCAGATGATGAGCGCCTCCGACCTGAAGCGCAAGGACATGGGCCGCGTGATCACCCAGCTTTCGGACGCTTCGGACGTGCTGATCATCGACGCCCCCGCCGGGATCGGCAGAAATCTCAAAAATCTGCTGGGCGCGGCGGCGGAGCCGGTGATCGTGGCCACCCCGGACGACGTGTGCCTGCGGGACGCGGAACGGCTTTCCCTGCTTTTGACCCAGCGGGAAGAACCCCGGCCCGTGGTGGTATTCAACCGGGTGAACAGGCGGCTTGTGCGCTTAGGCGAAATGCGCACCCCCGCCCAAATGGCGGCCACCCTGGATATGCCCCTCATGGGCGCGGTGCCGGACAGCCCCAAGGTATACCGGGCGCTGCTGCATCACCGGGGCGCGCTGCACTGCGGCGACGACAAGGTGGTATCGGCCATCGAGCATATCGCCGCCCGGCTCATGGGCGAGGACGTGCCCCTGGAGCGCTACAAGCCCAGCGCTTTCCTCAGCTTTTTCATGGAAGGAGGCGAAGCCTGAAATGATGTCCGAAACCCGGCACAACCGGGAAGGCCGGTTCGACTGGCCGCTGGTGGTCGCGGTGTACGCCCTGTCCGTTTTCGGCATTCTGTGCATCACCATGGCCACCTATGTGCCTTCCGTCAGCGAAGATTTGCCGCTGCTGAACAAAATCTTAGCCTCCCGTTCTGGCATGTGGCAGTCCATTTTCCTTGCGGTTTCCCCCATCGTGATCGGCGTGATCTACGCCCTGCCCACAGAGATCATCCGCGCCCGCGTCCGCCTCGCCTATTTGGGCATCCTGGGCCTGCTGGTGGTCACGCTGGTGGCGGGCCAGGTGAGCAACGGCCTGAGGGGCTGGCTGAGATCCGACCTGCTGGGCCGGTCCATTCAGGTGAGCGAGTTCTCCAAGCTGACCGTTTTGCTGATGCTGGCGCGGCAGCTGGCCCGTTCCGAAAAGCCCATGAGCAAATTCAAGGATTTCATGCGCACCATGATCATCGTGGGCGTGCCCGCCCTGGCCGTGCTGGCCCAGGGCGAAACGGGCACCGTCATCGTGATCGCGTTCATGTTCATGGCCATGATCTATTTCGCTGGAGTGGATATCCGCATCATCCTCACCTTTATCGTGCTGGGGATGCTGGGCGTGGGGGCCATCGTGGCCTACGGCATGCTGTCGGAAACCACCGATTACCGCATCCTGCGCCTGCTGGCCTTCATGGATCCGGAAAAATACCGGCAGACCGGCGGCTATCAGATCCTCATGTCCCAAAAAGCCATCGGCGCGGGCCAGATGACCGGCGTGGGCACCTTCCTGCCCGGCTCCTGGACCACCTTAGGCTTCGTGCCCGAAAGCTCCACGGACGCTATTTTCACCGTGGTGGGTGAATGCTTCGGCTTCGTGGGCTGCGCGGGCGTGCTGCTGACCTATCTGTTCATCATTCTGCGCATGATCTTCCTGGCCCGGTTCACGGATGATAAATTCTGCCGGCTGGTGATCGTGGGCGTGGTTTCCATGCTGCTGTTCCACGTGTTCCAGAACGTGGCCATGTCCATGGGCATCATGCCCATTACGGGCATCCCCCTGCCGTTCCTAAGCTACGGCGGCTCCAACTTCATTTCCAACATCGCCGCCGTGGCCCTGGTGCTGAACATCGCCCGCAACGGCAATTCCGCCGCCGTGACCACCGTGCCGCTGCCCAAGATGAACACGGTAAGGTAATTCCCCGCCCTGGCTGTCCGAAGTCGGGGCGCTCTTTATAAAACATTTTAGGTAGGAAGTAGGAGGTAGGAAGTAGGAAGTGTCTATAGTGCACAAAAAGGACGGGAGCATGCATCTTGATGAACAAGATAAAACCTCCTACCTCCTACTTCCTACCTCCTACCTGTTTTAAACTGTTCTTTAACTTCTTCACCCAAACAAATACGGGAGGCAGATATGACCATCCAGCAATTGCTTTATGTGATCCGGATCACGGAAACGGGTTCCTTCAACCGGGCGGCGGAAAGCCTGTTCATGGCCCAGCCCTCCCTGACGGCGGCGGTGAAGGAGCTGGAAAAGGAAATCGGCATCACCATTTTCAACCGTTCCGGAAAGGGCGTGACCCTGACGGCGGAGGGGACGGATTTTCTGCCCTACGCCCGGTCGGTGGTGGATCAATACCAAAGCCTGATGGACGTGTACGGCAAACAGGGGGCGCGGAAGCAGAAATTTGCTGTGTCCACCCAGCATTATTCCTTCGCGGTGAAGGCCTTCGTGGAGCTGACCCGGGCCTTCGACGTGGCGGAATACGAGTTCGCCATCCGGGAGACCCGCACCCGGGACGTGATCGACGACGTGGCCGCCTCCCGCAGTGAAATCGGCATCCTGTACCTGAACGATTTCAATCGCCGGGCCATCATGAAGCTGCTTTCCGCCGGGAATTTGCAGGTGACGCCCCTGATCGCCTGCCACGCCTTTGTGTACCTGTGGAAGCGCCATCCCCTGGCGCGAAAAGAGGCCATCTCGTTTCACGATCTGGCCCCTTATCCCTGCCTGTCCTTTGAGCAGGGGGAAAACAGCAGCTTTTATCTGGCGGAAGAATTGCTGGCCGCCAACGAATACCCCCGCATCATCAAATGCTGCGACCGGGCGACGGTGCTGAACCTGATGGTGGGCGTGAACGGCTACACCCTGTGCAGCGGCATTATCTGCGAGGAGCTGAACGGCGGCGATTACGTGGCCGTGCCCTACAGGGAAGAGCCGGGCATGCCGGAAAGCGTGATGGAGCTTTGCCTCGTCACCCGGAAAAACCATCCGCTGTCCGCCGCGGGGGAGCGCTACGTGGCGGAATTGAAACGCTACTTGGGCATGGATACCAGCTCCGCCACGCTTTCCGGGGAAAGAACCTGATCAGGCCGGAATGCCTCTGAATCCATATACCAATAAATGGATTGGAGCAGCGCCCGGGCCTCGGGATGCCGCTGCAAACGGTGCAGGTTCAGGGTGGAAAACAGCAGCCTGCCGCCCCCGCACCGGCACTCGAACAGCTTCGCCATGGGCCGCAGGAAAGCGTAGGAATCCATTTCGGTGATAATGGCCTGAATACGCTCCGGCAGGATCACCGCCCGCTGCACCGCCATATGCCACCACTGCCAGTCGGTATGGCTGTCCGTGGGGAAATCCCGGAAGATGGGATGGGCTGCGTCGATCAGCTGGCCCATGCCCCCCGCCTGGGTGGGGAAGGTACACACCGACCAGAAATCGGTGCTGAACTGGGTTTTGATGGAACGGGGCAGGGCTTCCGGCGTGGCGTCCGGGGCCAGGAACACGTTTCCCCCGCTCGCCAATACTTCCTTTGCACGCTCGTCCAGCGTTCGGCACTCGTATACGGTTTCCGGGCATACGGGCCGTTCGTCGGGGTATACCCAAAGGGAATACTGATTCTCAATGCCGCAGAATTTCAGCGTTAGGGTTAGCTTTTCCGCCTTTTCCAAGCCCGTCAAAGGCACGGACAGCACGCCAAAGCTCGTCAGTGTGCCCGGCTGGATTTCAGCAAAGGGCAGCTTCCCTTCCTGCAAAAACGTTTCGCCTTGCAGCGTCCATTCCGGCGTGCCGGAGAGGGCGCTTTTTCCGTAGTGGGCCATTTTGATTTGGGCTTCCAGCGTCTCCCCCACGGTATAGGTGAACCGGGGCAGCAAAGCCAACGGCAGGGAATCCCGGAAGAAGGCGCGGAAGCGTTCGGGTTTGGCGAAAGCGTAGGGCTTGGGCTGCAAATGGGCGTTCATCATGCCCACCAGGGCCGTGCCCTGGCCGGGGAAATCCTGCAAGCCCAGCAGGGAAATGCCGCTGTACCCCGCCGTGCGCAGAGCAGCTTCCACCTCGGCCCGGTAGCAAAGCAGGGAAAGCTCGCCGGTGGCTTCCACCTGTTTCTTCCAGTCCGCCTCCATCCCGGCAGTCCGTACCTTCTTTTGAATGTGCTTCAAATTCTCCGGGCTGGTGACGCCCTGATACAAGCTGATTTCGTCAAAGTCCGGCAGCACCTCGTACTGCCCCACCTCGAAGGAGAAGAAGGGCTGGCCGGATTGTTCTTTGATCTTTTCGGCCCCCGCCTGATAATCCACCCGGAAGTCCGGCCCTTCCTGGTTCAGCCAACCCCGGCATTCGGCGGAGGTGGCCCGCAGGTGATGACCGGGAATATCGGTGGTGGTGAAGAAATCGCTCTGTGGGTCGGGACCCAAAGCGCCGTAATGGCAGTTGGAGGCATTGGCATACAGGCGGGTATAATCTTTTTTTCTGCCCAACGCCAGCAATTCGTCCATAAAAGCGCGGCCCGCCTCGTCCGTTTGCAATTCGTTACCGAAGGTGAGCATCACGAAGGAAGGATGATTCGCCAGCATATCCAGAATGCCCAAAAACTCCGCTTTGTAATAGGCGCGGGCTTCCTCCGTGGCAAAGGCGTGTTCCGGATCCCAATGGGAAAGCTCTGGCTGCATGAGCATGCCCATCTCGTCGGCGGCGGCAAAGGCGGCTTCCGGCGGGCAATGGCTGTGGAAGCGCATGCAGTTGACCCCGTAATCCCGGTATTTCTGCAAAATGACCTTCCAGGAATCCTTGTCCATGGGCGGATAACCCGTTTCCGGGAACACGGCGCAGTTGGCCTCCCCCCGCAGGAAGAACTGGCGGCCATTTAAGGTCAAATGCCCGTCCCACGCCTCAAAATCCCGTGCGCCGAACGAAACAGTTTTGCTCTCCTTGCCATTCAGGGAAACGGTCAAATCATACAAATTTCCTTCCTCGATGTCCCATTCTTTCCAGTCGTGCCGAAGGTTAAGACGGAAATATACTAATTCATGCCTGCCAGCTTTTACGTGTTCACAGGCTTGAACTGTTCCGTCCTCCAGCGCGTCGGAAGACAGACGTACTTCTCCTTCCCAATCCCTCGCCGCGTCCACTTCCACGCATACGCTTACGACCTCGCCATCCGGATATACCCGCACGCGCTCAATAAAATTCGGTTCCTCTGCCCGCAGCCGGAAATATCCTAACAGCCCGTTCCAGTTGGTCTGCGTTTCGTCGGAGGCGGCGGAGGAATACACGATGGCGTCCCGAGGCCAGCCGGGATAGCTGTTGTCCGACAGGAAAATGATTTGATCGTCCCCGGTCAGCTTGCCCGTGACCTCGAACACGTAAGGTGTGCTGATAGAAGGGGGATTGTAAGGCGGAATTTCCTCCCCGTTCACCAGCAGGCGCAGATGCCGGGCGCGCTCCACATCAATGAACAGGCGCTTCCCCTCCGGCACTTTCAGGTTGATGACGCGGCTGATCTTCGCCTGGCCCTCGAAGGTGTGCTTCCGGGTCAGGCGGGTGACGATGGGGTCCCCCTCCCGGTAAAACCCGATACGGGCCACCTCGTCCACCTTCCATTGCTTCTTCGGGTCGTCGGGAAAGCCGATGCCGCTTTCGTCCAGTGTGCCCGGCAGGCGCAGGGGGCCGCTTTGGCCGGGGATCTCGCATTGCCAAATGCCGGACAAGTCCATGATTGTGGGCATGGTACGCCCTCCTTATAAGTTTGGTGTGAAGAAAGCACAGAGTTGAGAGTTGAGATAATAATATCTGTTCATTTCGTATTTTGACAAGTCATTATATAATCTCCGCTCTCAGCTCTCCACTCTCAACTCTTTTTCAACGAAATGGGCCTGCATCCCAAGCGTGGATGCAGGCCCTCCGCTTTTCGCGGCATTATTTCAGGTGCCAGATCAGGTCGTTGTATTCCTTGATGGTGCGGTCGGAGGAGAAGACGCCGGAGAGGGCGGTGTTGGTGATCGCCATGCGCAGCCACTTTTCCCGGTTCTGGTAGTCCACGTCCACGCGGCGCTGGGCCATGGAGTAGGAACCGAAGTCCTTCAGCACGAAGTACGGGTCGCTGAACAGCAGGTTATGGTATACATCCTGCACGGCGGCGGGGTTATCCGGGAACAGCGTGCCGTCGATGATCTGGGTCAGCGCCTTGCGCAGTTCGGTGTTGTTCTCGTAAATATGCATGGGAGAGTAGGTGCCTTCCCGGTACAGGTCGGCCACGGTGTCGGCCCGCATGCCGAAGATGTAAATGTTGTCCAGGCCCACCTGATCGTGGATTTCCACGTTGGCCCCGTCCATGGTCCCCATCGTGACCGCGCCGTTCATCATGAATT
>JAFSNT010000227.1 GCA_017443295.1 Clostridia bacterium | reverse complement strand
CGGGCCAGAAGCAGAAGACCGCCAAGTTTTGCTATCCTTTTCAATGCAACAGCGGGAACCAAGCTGTCTCAACGCATTGAGAAATTTCCGCAATAGAGGGTGCAGGGGATCATCCCCTGCCGCAGGGACGAACCGCCGATGACCGCCTGTGGCGGGAATCTCATCGGCGGTGAGATCAGCCGAAACAAGCAATCTCGCCATGAAGGCGAGTTGCGCCGATTGAGGCTGCGGAACTGGGGCCGCGGAGGCCCCAGGGGTTCTCGCTCTCTCACAAATCCCAATTTGTAACGCCTGCGTGAACCCTGTCTCCGGGGGAGGATTTGACGCACAGCCAAAAAGCGCGTATAATTCAAAGCGACAAATGAATAGCCGGTGTATCTGCGCAGCAATGCGCGGCGGCACGGGGCAAACGCTGCTGCCGGCGTTTCCCTTTGCCGTCATGGGAACGCGGATGAGATTTCCGGGCTATCCCAGTAACCGTGAAGCGGACGAACGCGCGAGGATGCCACTGCGGGCGCGGGCGGGGCAGGGCCGATTTTCGCTTTGCTCCCCGGCCTGTGGGAAGGTGCGCAAGTAGGATGAAGTCAAGCCGGGAGACCTGTTTACATCGTTACGTGCCCCTGGGGATGGGAAACGCTATTGATCCATGCGTACAAAAACGCACGGTCTTTTGGTGTTCCTCTGGGGGGATGCCGTTCGGCGACGGGCGGCGTCCTCGCTGGTTCATTTGGCAAATGTATTCAAGGAGGACAAACCATGACCAAGAAACTTGCTGCGCTGCTGCTGGCCGCGCTGCTGACCCTGTCCCTCTGCCCCGCGCTGGCGGACGGCGGCGTCACCGTGACCGACATGAAGGATCGGGTCATCACCCTGATCGAACCCGCCACCCGCATCGTGGCCCTCACCGCCTCCGACTGCGAGATCCTCTGCGCCTTAGGGTGTGAAGACGCCCTGGTGGGCCGCGGCGAATACTGCGATTATCCCGCCTCCGTGCTGGACAAGCCCTCCGTGCAGAGCGGCTATGAAACCAACATCGAGCAGATCATCGCCCTGCAGCCCCAGGTGGTGCTGATGTCCACCATGGCCCAGACCGAAGAACAGGTGAAGGCCCTGGAAGACGCGGGCGTGAAGGTGGTCGTCAGCGACGCCCAGGATATCGAAGGGGTGTATACCGCCATTCGCCTGATCGGCGCGCTCATGGGCAAGGACGCGGAAGCGGAAGCCCTGGTGGCCGATATGCAGGCCGCCTTCGCCGGGATCGCCGATAAGGCGGAAAACACGGGCAAAACCGTGTACTTTGAAGTGTCTCCCCTCCAGTGGGGCCTGTGGACCGCCGGTAAGGGCACCTTCATGGACGAGCTGGCCACCCTGTGCGGCCTGACCAACGCCTTTGCGGATCTGGACGGCTGGGCCGAAATTTCCGAGGAACAGGTGCTGGCCCGCGACCCGGACTACATCGTGACCATCACCATGTACTACGGCGAAGGCCCCACCCCCGTGGAGGAAATCAAGGGCCGCGTCGGCTGGGACACCCTGAAGGCCGTGCAGAACGACGATATTCTGAACGCTGATTACAACGAAATGTCCCGTCCCGGCCCCCGCCTGATGGACGCGGCTGAAACCCTGTACACCTTCGTCAGCGACGACGTTCAGGAACCCGCCGCCTGACAACATTTCCGGCGCCGGGAAGGGCTGGCAGCGGCCCTTCCCGCTATCAATCAAAAATGATCGAAATTCGAGAAATTACTTTAACGGAGGACAGGGTGCGGCAATTGATCGCCCTGTCCCAAGCGTGGGTGGACGAAAACATCTCCCACGGCATGCGCGCCAACGAACGGGAGGACATCAAAGAACCGGTTTTCGCCGCCCTGGAGGGGGAGAAAATCGTGGGCTACGCTTTCGGCCACGCCTACGTGAAGGAAAAGAAAACCGATTCCGTCCCTGTGGGCAGTCGGTGCTTCGATGTGGATGAGCTTTACGTGCTGCCCGCTTACCGATCCCAGGGCATCGGCGGGCGGCTGTTTCAGGCGATCGAAGCCTACGCCAAAACCCAGGGGGAGTATCTCACCCTGGCCACCTCCACCAAGGATTACAAGCGGGTGCTGCGTTTTTACGCGGAACAGAACGGCATGGAATTTCACAGTGCCTATTTGACGAAAAAGCTATGAAAAGAGAGCGATTTTCCGCAGTGGAATACCTGCTGTTTTCCCTGGCGCTGCTTTCTGTGATGCTGCTGTGCGTGTGCGTGGGCAGCGTGTCCCTGCCCGTGGGCGGCACGCTGACGGCCATCTGGAACAGCCTGTTCGGCCTGCCCGTGCCGGAAGGGGTGCCCAAGGCCATCATCCTGTCGGTGCGGCTGCCCCGGGTGCTGTGCGTGGCCCTGGCGGGGGCGGCGCTTTCCCTGTGCGGCGCGGTGATGCAGGGGCTGCTGCGCAACCCCCTGGCCGACGGCTCCACCTTAGGCGTGTCGGCGGGGGCATCTTTGGGCGCGGTGATCGCCCTGGCCTTCGGCGTGTCCATCCCCGGCCTGCCCTACGCGGGCACCATGGGCATGGCCATGGCCTTCGCCTTCGGGTCGCTCATGATGATCTTAGCCCTGGCCTACGCCCTGGATCGTTCCTTCTCCACCCACTCCATCATCCTGATCGGCGTGATTTTTTCCATGTTCGCCTCGGCGCTCATGAGTTTGGTGATCTCCTTTTCCGGGGACAAGATCAAGTCCATCACCTTCTGGACCATGGGTTCTCTCTCCGGCAGCACCTATGTTTACGCCCTGATCCTGCTGGGCGCGCTGGTGCTGTGCGGCGGCGTGATGCTGTCCCATGCCCGGGAGCTGAACGCCTTCGCTGTGGGGGAGGACAACGCCCGCCACGTGGGCGTGAACGTGAAGCGGGTGAAGCTCACCCTGCTCATCGCCGTTTCGGTACTCATCGGCGTGTGCGTGTCCATCGGGGGCACCATCAGCTTTGTGGGGCTGGTTACGCCCCACATGGCCCGCATGCTGGTGGGGCCGAACCACAGGCGGCTGCTGCCCGCCTCCCTGTTCGCGGGGGCCGTGTTCCTGCTTTTGTCCGATTTGGCGGCGCGCACGGTGCTGCGGCCCATTGAGCTGTCCATCGGCGTGGTCACCAGTTTGGTGGGGGCGGTGGCCTTCGTGATCATTTTCCGCAGTACACGGAAAGGCGGGGGAAACGCATGCTGAACGCGGAGCATATTACCGTGTCCTTTGGCCATTATACCGCTGTGGAGGACGTGTCCTTTTCCCTTCACGGCGGGGACTGGCTCATGCTGGCCGGCCCCAACGGCGCGGGCAAAAGCACGCTGGTGAACGCCCTGGCGCAGACCGTGCCCTATACCGGGCGATTTTTGCTGGAGGGAAAGGATATCCGTGTTCTGAGGCCCGCCGCCCTGGCCCGGGAAATCGGCGTCCTCAGCCAGCGCAACCGGGTGGAATACGCCTACACGGTGGAGGAAATCGTGGGCTTGGGCCGGTACGCCCATGAAAAGGGCTTTCTTTCCCACCGGGACGGCGAAGGCCGGGAAGCGATAGAAAAAGCGCTTGAATTGACGGGGCTGACCCATTTGCGCCGTTCCAATACCCTCACCCTGTCCGGCGGCGAATTGCAGCGGGTGTTCCTGGCCCAGGTGTTCGCCCAGAATCCCCGCATTTTGGTGCTGGACGAACCGGCCAACCATTTGGATTTAAAGTATCAGCAGCATATTTTCGATCTGATTTCCGCCTGGCGGCAGCGGGAAAGCCGGGCCGTGCTTTCCGTGGTGCATGATTTGAGCCTGGCCCGGCGCTACGGCACGGGGGTGCTGCTGATGCACCGGGGAAAATGCGTGGCCCAGGGGGAAATGGACGCGGTGCTTACCCCGGCGCGCCTGAAGGACGTATATGAAATGGACGTTTACGCCTGGATGCGGGAGCTGACGGAGCCGTGGAGAAAAAAGTGAAGAGCGGCAGGAAACGCGCTTTTCCCGTCGAACAAATAAAGTCTGGCATTTGGAAATCCCAAGCGAACCCCGGATGGAAGGAAGGATCCTTTGAAATCGAGAAGAAAGAGGCTGATCGCCTTTCTGTGGCTGCTGGTGATCGCTGTGGCGGCGATGATTTTTTATTTTTCCTCCGAGAACAGCGAAGAATCCATGCAGACCAGCACCGGCCTGACCGTTTTTGTGCTGCGGCTGGTGATTCCGGGCTATGACGGCCTGAGCGCCAGGGAGAAAGGGGCGATTCTCCAGCAAGTCGCCCATTTCGTGCGCAAAGCCGCCCATTTTACGGAGTTCGCCATGTTGGGGGCCTCCCTGCGGCTGCTGTTCCACGCCCTGGCCCTGCGGCGGCCCGTCCTGATCGCCTGGGGCGCGGGCACCCTGTACGCCTGCACCGACGAGGTGCATCAAATGTTTGTGGAAGGCCGGGGGGCCATGTGGCAGGACGTGTGCATCGACAGCGCCGGGGTGCTTGCCGCCGTGCTGCTGGTGACGCTGTGGCTGCGGTGGCGGGCAAAAAGAAAGCGGAGAACGTGAATATATGTTGGAAAAGCAAACTTTTCCTTGACAAAACCCCCCGAAATGGCGATAATGAAGCGTACATTTGAAGGAAGGAATGATTTGAAATGGGTCAGCTTACGATGGACAAGTTAGTGGCTCTGTGCAAGGTGCGGGGCTTTATTTTTCCGGGCAGCGAAATTTACGGCGGCCTGGCCAACTCCTGGGACTACGGCCCCTTAGGCGTGGAATTCAAGAACAACGTGAAAAAGGCGTGGCTGAAAAAGTTCGTGCAGGAGAGCAAGACCAACGTGGGCCTGGACAGCGCCATCCTCATGAACCGCATGGTGTGGGTGGCTTCCGGCCACGTGGGCACCTTCAACGACCCCCTCATGGACTGCCGCGCCTGCAAGGCCCGCTTCCGGGCGGACAAGCTGATCGAGGACTGGGGCAAGGCCCATGGCGAAGAAATCCAGGCCGACGGCTGGACCAACGAGCAGTATGAAAGCTTCATCGCCGAACACGACATCGTGTGCCCCACCTGCGGCAAGAAGGATTTTACCGGCATCCGCAAGTTCAACCTGATGTTCAAGACCCACCAGGGCGTCACCGAGGACAGCGCCAACGAAATCTACCTGCGCCCCGAAACGGCCCAGGGCATTTTCGTGAACTTCAAGAACATCGTGCG
>JAFSNT010000226.1 GCA_017443295.1 Clostridia bacterium | reverse complement strand
TGCCTTGGTAGCTCAGTCGGTAGAGCATGTGACTGAAAATCACAGTGTCGGTGGTTCAATTCCGCCCCAAGGCACCTTTTATGCGGTAGTAGCTCAGTTGGTAGAGCGCCACCTTGCCAAGGTGGAGGTCGCGAGTCCGAGACTCGTCTACCGCTCCATTTTTTCCCGGCGCCATAGCCAAGTGGTAAGGCGAAGGTCTGCAAAACCTTTACTCTCCGGTCCGAATCCGGATGGCGCCTCTCCGATCACGCTTTTAACCAAAGCGTGATTTTTTATGCCCGTCCAGAACGCGTCATGCAAAAAGGCCGCGCTTTTTCCCTCGCGAGAGGAAAGAACGCGGCCTTTTTTCGGGCAATCTCGGCCTGAAGACGACTTCCCTTAACGTTTGCGATCGTTTCCGTCCGGGGCGTAGTACCCGTAATGCGAATAGTAGGATTTATAGGAATATTTCTTGCTGATATAGCTGTCGTATTCCGTCAGATTCAGCACCGCGCCTAAGATCGGGCATCCGGCCTGCAGGATCTGTTCCTTGGCGTCGTTCAGTTCCTGGCGGCGCACCATGTTATATTCCACCACCAGCACGGTGCCGTCGCAGAATTTGGCGATCTGCGCCGCGTCGATCAGCAGCCCGATGGGCGGCGCGTCGATGATCACATAATCGAAGCTCGCGGCCAGGTCGTCCAGCAGCTTTTGAAACCGCTGGGAATTCAGCAGCGGCAGAGAATTGGTAACGTTTCTGCCCGCGGGCACGATATACGCGCCGGGCAGATTCGTT
Source organism: Clostridia bacterium (assembly GCA_017443295.1). GTDB lineage: Bacteria > Bacillota > Clostridia > Christensenellales > Aristaeellaceae > RUG563. Next base: position 4,777 of record JAFSNT010000226.1, on the reverse strand, counting down.
TCATATACCACGTCGGCTTCGTCCGCCATGCCCGCCAGATAATGGGACAGCCCCATCGCCTTTTTTCCCGCGTCAAACTGAATATCGTAGTTCTGCACGATCATGGAACGGCGCAGGTCGGCGTCCACCAGCACCACGCCCTTGCCAAGCTTTGCCATGTTGCGCATGATGTTCATGGACAGATAGCTTTTCCCTTCGGAGGAATGGCAGCTGGTGAGCATGATTTTTTTCACATTTTCCCCGGAAAAGGAAAGGTTGGTACACAGCATGTTCACCGCTTCGGCGCCGGCGTAATTCAGAGGGAGAAATTTGTTGATGCTCAGATGGTTCATGTTTTCCTCCCCTGTATTTTGTTCTTCTTTTTGGCTTTGGGTTCGGCGTCGTTTTCCACGGGCACCACGGCCAGGGTGGGCAGGCCGGTGTACTGCCGAATATCCTCCGGCGTTTTCAGCTTATCGTCCATGAGGTAGCGCAGCAGTACGATGGCGCAGGCCAGCAGAGCGCCCAAAACAAAGCCCACCGCCACGTTTTTCACCTTGCTGGGGCTGATGGGGTTGGTGGGTACCAGCGCCACGGACATGATGTTGGGCTTGTCGATCACCATGGTTTCGTGGATGTACTCGCTGGCCACCTTGGCGTACTCGTTGGCAATGGCGGCCGCTTCCTCCCGGTCGGGGGACGTGACGGAAATATCCAGCATGCGGGTGCCGGAGGTATTCGTGACGGAAAGCATTTTTGCTATGTCGGAGTAGGAATAATTCAGCTTAAGGTTGGATATGACCTGTTCGTGAACCTCCCACATATCAAAAACCTTGATATAGTCGTTGGCCAGCGCCGTACCCAGCTGCAGGGAGGATACGTTGACGATGGACTCGGGGCTTAATACGTAGATGATGGAGGTGGCACGGTACAGGGGGGTGACAAAGTACACGGTATAAGCTCCCGCGGCGACAGCGAACACCAATGCCAAGCACAGGATCAGCTTCCAACTGGCCAGCAGCCGGTAAAACACGTCCACCACGTCAATGGTGGCTTCGTCGTCGGACTGCTGCGGGGCCGGGGGCGGGACTGGCACAATACCGTTTTGTGTCTTTAGTTGTTCTGACATGTTCCTATCTCCGATCTCAGCTCAAAGTGGGCAGCGCAACAAGAAAACGGGGAATGAAAGTGGGAACGCGCTCCCATTCCCCGAACGCGGTTTGATCAGCAATGCAAGGAAAAGCCTTTCGTATTTACGCGGCTGTGCTTACACCTGAACAAAGGACAGGAAAGAGGGGCAATCTTCGCCCGCTTCCAGAACCGGGACGGGGAAACTGTAGACGATCTGGTTCTTGCACTTCAATTCGTTCTGTTCCGCCTGGGTCAGCTGCTCAAATCCAAAGCTGTCCAGGACGTGGGAAACGTATTGCTGCGTTCCGTCTTCCGCCGTCCTGACGAAGGTAAAGACCGCTTTCACACCGCTGGCGCTCAGCACGTCATGCATTTCGTCGGGAATGGGGGTAGAGATGCGGACGAACTTGCCCTCCACCTTGTCCTTGTCGATCTTGATGCCGACCATGGGAATGATGGCCTTGCTCTGCGGGCGCTGATCCTGGAAGGGAGAGGGAATCGTGTTCGCATCTTCATCAATAAAGATGCTGTTGCCATAGAGATTGGTGGCAAGATCGCCGGCCTTGACCAACGTGTTCACCGCTTCTTTGCTTTTCTCAGGGATGGGCTTGATCAGCGCAAGGCCGACGCTGCTGGTTACGGCATGTTCCCAGGACATCTCGAAGGCAATAGGCGTGGGGCTGGAATTTGCGGCAAACGCGGAAACGGCGGTCAACACCATGGCAAGAACAAGGATGAAACGAATCAGTTTCTTCATGGGTTTTCTCCTTTCATACGGTCAGGCGGACGCTGCCGCCTCAGTTATCGTAAATCCCCTCTCGGGTTTTACTTCATTTTTTGGTAGAACACATCCAAGATCACCTGCTCCAGCGACGCGTCGTCGGGAAGGAACTGGATATATCCATAGTCGCCTTCCTGATGCGTGCCGCTGATGGACAGCGGGGAAAGGCGAGTATAATTCCTGGCTGCCCACGCCTGGTTCATCAGTTGAGCCCGGCTCATATTCGTACACAGATGGGGGGCCAAGCTGTCAAACAGGGTTCCGATGTAATCGCTGCTTTCCTGAATCTTCTGATGCAGCAGTTCCATCATTTGGCTCACGTATTGCCGCTGACGCGCCATACGGGCTTCGTTGGTGCCTGTCCCTACGGTCATACGGCTGCGCACGAAGATTTCCGCCTGATTGCCTGCCAGGGTCAGGGTGGTTCCCTTGGTCATGGCGGGATCAATGTGGGAAAAATCGTCCGCCAGCGTTACCGTCACGCCGCCCACAGCGTCGTTGAGCGTGGATATGCCGTCCAGGTTCATAGCCACGTAATACTTGATAGGCAGATTATACAGGAGATTGGACACGGCTTCCACCGTGAACCCGCAGCTTTGTTCCTTTCCGTCGCCATAGCTGTGGGAAAGACAAATCTGCGCCGTGCGGTAACCCAGCTTTTCACCCAAGGTGTTCAGCATAGTGATGGGCGTCATGGTGTCGCGGTCGATCTCAATTTGCGCGACGGTTTTTTCCTGGGGGTCGATCACCACCAGCCGCAGGAAGTCCGCCTGACCGCCGCTGAGATACTTGAGGTAAGCGGGTACGCTGTCGGAAACGTCCTCCTGGTCGACCCCCATAAAGAGGATCGTGGTCAGATTGCTTCGCTGCTGGTAGGTGTGCCCGTTGACCGTCAGCAGCGTATCCTCATGCCGGAGCTGATAGTCGCCGCGCGGCTCGGGGCTTGCGCTTTCATTTTCCAGCCATCGAGCGCCGAAGTACAGCCCCGCCAGCACCGCCAGCACCGCGCTCATGATCGCGAGTACATCCCGCTTTCGCAGCCGGGATCGTCTGTTCAACGCGCCACCTCCGCTTCCCTGCGCGCAATATTCTGAAAAACCGGCGCTTCCGCCGACTTTTCTCAACGTGAAGCGGATGCGCAGCGAAACGCAAATAACCTAAAAACGCGTAAAGACACGTTTTTCGGCTTCAAGGCTATTATATCCGCTGTGCCGTAAAAAGTCAAACGATTTCAGGAGCAATAAGATTTTTTTCGTTCTTTTTCGGTTCGATACGGTCGGAAATCAGAATTCAAAATCGCAGGCCACCGACGCGCTGCGCACCTCGTGCATCCGCTTTTTCACGGGCAGGTGTACCGGGTGGGTCTGGTACGCCTGAAAGGATTCCATGCCGTCGAACACGGTGATCAGCGCCAAGTCATAGGACCGTTCGCTGTGCAGCACGTCCTGCCCCGCCTCCAGGTCCAGCATGCCTTCGATTTTGCCCTTCATGCCGTAAAAATTTTTGACTAACTGCGGAATTTCTTCCTTATATTCATCCTTGATTTTGAACAGCACAATATGTCGAATCATAGGGGCCTCCTTCTTTCGATGGTCGTTTATGGGAAACGAAGAGTGGAGAGTGGAGATGCATTTAGCCGAACAATAAGGATTCAACAGCGCGCAGACTATATCATCTCAACTCTCAACTCTTAACTCTCTGTCGTCTGCCTGCGTTTCCGACAGCATTTCATCCAGCATCGCCGCCGCGTCGCAAACCAGCTGCAGGCAGGGGCGGCGGTCGTAAAATTCCGGCGTTCTTTCCTCCGGGGTGCCGCCGGGGGTGACGGGCACGTTTTCCAGCAGCTCCCGGCAGATGATGGTGCCGTTCTTTTCCCGGAAGCGCCGGGCAAATTCCTGCACCAGCGCGTAATGAGCCTTTTTTGCTTCGGGATCCTTGGGGTCGTCGTAGCCCCGCAGCATGCCTAAGGCCAGCAGCGCGCCGCTGACCGCGCCGCACACCTCCCGCATCCTGCCCATGCCGCCGCCGAAGGAGGAAGACAGCCGCGCCGCAGTTTCGATCTCCATCCCGGTCAAATCCCGAAAGGCGCAGAACACCGCCTGGGCGCAGTTGTAGCCCTCCAGGAAAAGACGTTTTGCTTCCGATGCGTGATCCATAAAAACCTCCGGATTGGAATAAGGTAGGAAGTAGGAGGTAGGAGGTAGGAAGTTTATTTTGCCGTTTTGCGTAATCGTATGGCCAGAGTGACAGAAAATAGCGGAGCAAGATAAAACCTCCTACTTTCTACCTCCTGCCTCGAAATAAAAGCGCTCCCGAAGTTTCCCCCGGGAGCCTTTTCAAATCGAATTTTTACTTATTCATGGCCTGCTGCACAGCCACGGCCACGGCCACGGTCATGCCCACCATGGGGTTGTTGCCCGCGCCTAAGAAGCCCATCATTTCCACGTGGGCAGGCACGGAGGAGGAACCGGCGAACTGCGCGTCGCTGTGCATGCGGCCCATGGTGTCGGTCATGCCGTAGGAGGCGGGGCCGGCGGCCATGTTGTCGGGATGCAGGGTGCGGCCGGTGCCGCCGCCGGAAGCCACGGAGAAGTACTTCTTGCCGGCTTCCCAGCGTTCCTTCTTATAGGTGCCCGCCACGGGATGCTGGAAGCGGGTGGGGTTGGTGGAGTTGCCGGTGATGGAGATGTCCGCGCCCTCGTGCCACATGATGGCAACGCCTTCGCGCACGTCGTCCGCGCCGTAGCAGTTCACCTTCGCGCGGGGGCCGTCGGAGTAAGCGGTCTTGCTCACGATGGTCAGGGCGTGGTCTTCCTTCACGTCGGCAGACAGGTAATCATACTTGGTCTGCACATAGGTGAAGCCGTTGATGCGGCTGATGATCAT
>JAFSNT010000225.1 GCA_017443295.1 Clostridia bacterium | reverse complement strand
TACCTCCTACTTCCTACCTCCTACCTCCTACCTGTTTTACTCCGCCGGGCTTCGGAACACCTGCCGGGCCACCTGGATGAACTGCTCCAGCAGGGCGGAGCGGGGTTCCCGGTACACCAGGCCCACGGCCCAGCGCATATCCAGCACCAGGGGCACGGCCCGGAGGGGAAGGAACTGGCTGGCGCAGTGGGGCGGGATCAGGCCCACGTGCCCGTCCTCAAAGGAGCGCACCATGGTATAAAAATCTACCGTGCGGGTGTCCTCGCTGAGCCGGATATCGGGATAGCATTCCTCCACGTATTCCCGGAAGCCAGGAATGCGGTCGAACCGGTACACGATGATATGCTGCCCCTTCAAATCGTCCATGGTCAGCTCTTTTCGGGCGGCCAGGGGATGGTTGGGCGACATCAGGCAGTCACGGCCCTCCCAGATCAGCGCTTCAAAATCGCGCCCGGCGGCGTGGGCCTTGGGGCAGTCGAAATATTCGATGGCGTCCAGCGCACCGCTGTCCAGGTCGCTGAAAAGCTGATCCTCGCTCTCCATCACCGGTTTTTGGATCACCTCGGGGTATTTCTGGTAAAACAGGCCGCTGACCCGGGGAAACAGGTCGGGCTGCAGGCCCAAAATCGCCCCGATGCGGATGCAGCTGCTCAGGGAATCCAGTTCCCGGCAATGGCCCAACAGCAGCTCCATGCCGGAGCGCATTTTTTCGACGCCGTCCAGAAAGGTCGTCCCGGCGGGGGTCAGGCGGATGCCGCCCGGATGCCTGTCCAGAAGGCGGAAGCCGATTTCACTCTCCAGCCGGTTCAGCTGCTGCTGCAGGGCGGGGGGAGAAATGAACAGGGCTTCGGCGGCGGCGTTGATGCTGGTGTATTTTGATACGGCGATAAAGGTGTCTAAATTCTTGGTGTTCATGGTCTGCCTTCTCTATCATCAGGGTAAAAAGGTTTCCCTTTTCACTATCATACCAGAAATATTCTTCTAATGCAAGCCCGGAAGATTTATAATCTGCGTGTGAGAAAAGCCGGTTTTCGGCCGAATAAGAAAGGGGTAATTTTGTCATGGAGAAAAACATTTCCCGCCGTTCCTTCCTCAAGGGCGCGGCAATCGGCGCTGCCGGGCTGACCATCGCGGGCGCCGGACTGAACGTTTCCAACGGCCGGGCGGAAGAAGCCATCGCCTGGGACGAAGAATATGACGTGGTGGTGCTGGGCTACGGCGGCGCGGGCGCCAACGCGGCGGTTGCGGCCTATGAGAACGGCGCGAAGGTGCTGCTGGCTGAAAAAGCGCCCGAAGGCGCCGAGGGCGGGAACACCGCCGTTTCCGGTCAGTTCGTCATGGCGACGGACGATCCCGACGGCCTGTATGATTACCTGACCACCCTGATGGGCAAGTTCCAGAACTGGGATCCCGAAGCCGTTCGCGCTTACTGCGAGGGCTGCGCCGAAAACTACGCCTGGATGACCGGCCCCATGGGCGGCGATCCCTCTATTATTTCCCCTGTGGATCATCCCTCCGCCGGTATGGAAGCCAACAACAGCGACTGGAAGCTGGCTGGCAGCGAAGGCAACCTGAACGACCCCTACAAGCTGGGCAAGAACGATTATTGGTATTACAACTGGGCCGAGTTCCCCGAAATCCCCTCCAGCAAGCACTGCCTGTGCCTGACCGCCACCGGCACCCGCTTTGACCGCGGCTATTACAACCTGTGCCAGAACGCCGTGAAAGCCCGTCCCATCGACGTGTGGTTCTCCGCGCCCGGCAAAAAGCTGATCACCGACGCGGACGGCTGCGTCATCGGCGTAATCATCAACAAGGACGGCAAGGACCTGAAAATCAAGGTCAACGGCGGCGTGGTGCTGGCCTGCGGCGGCTTCGAGCATAACCAGGAAATGATCGCCAGCTATCTGCAGATGCCCTATGTGCATCAGCAGGGCGGCCTGTACAACGACGGCGACGGCATCAAGATGGCCTTGGGCGCAGGCGCGGACCTGTGGCATATGTCCAACTCCGCCGGTTTCACCTGGACCCACAAGCGGCCCCACCTGGACGCCGTGAGCCTGTTCGGCGGCCCCAACGCCAAGTGCGGCATTTACGTGGGCTTAGGCGGCGACCGCTTCATGGATGAATCCGCCGCTACCCGCCATGGCCGCATCTACATCGGCGGCCGCTGGATCTCCACCCCCATGCCCCTGCCCGCCTACCTGGTGCAGGACGCCGATCAGCTGGCCGCTGGCAACAAGCTGGTGAGCGCCTTCTCCGACGGCTATGTGGACGAATTGGCTACCGGCGAAGTGCTGATGGGCGAAACCCTGGAAGACCTGGCCGAAGCCATCCGCAAGTCCGAGGGCGGCAAGGACGCGCCCGATTTCAGCACCGAACGCTTCGTGAAAGCGGTGGAAAGCTACAACAAGCGCTATGACGCGGGCGAGGACGCCGACTATGGCCGTCCCTTCAGCACCATGGTGCCCGTGAAGAAAGGCCCCTTCTACGCCACCAAGATCGGCCCCACCTACTTCAACACCCAGGGCGGCCCCAGGAAGAACAAGTACGGCCAGGTCATCAACACCGACGGCATGCCCATCGAAGGCCTGTTCGAGGCCGGTGAAATGGGTTCCATCTTCTGCGACATGTACAACGGCTCCGGCAACTTGGGCGAGACCATGGTGTTCGGCCGCATCTCCGGCACCAACGCCGCCAAGCGCGCCAAGGGCGAATTCAAAAGCGAAGCCACCCCCGTCACCACCTGGGTGGGCGATATCTACGCTCCCGGCACCACCCGTCCCGCCAGCGAAGTGAAGGGCGCGGGCGAAAACGTGACCGGCACCTTCAAGGATGGCGAATACGAAGGCGAAGGCACCGGCATCAACGGCAAGATCAAGGTGAAGGTCACCATCAAGGACGGCAAGATCGCGGATGTGGAGATCGTCAGCCATTCCGAGACCGAGGGCCTCGGCGGCGTGGCGCTGCCCCAGTATGCCGCGCAGACCGTGGAAAAGAACGGCCTGGACATCGACGTGATTACCGGCTGCACCGTCAGCCTGGACGGCTACAAGGAAGCTGTCAACGACGCGCTGGGCAAGGCCCTGTAATCCAAAAAAGCCAAAATCGGGGGCTTTGAAAAAAGTCCTCTGGAAAAACGGACAAAAAAACAGAAATCTCTCAAGGGAAAGTACTTGGGAGATTTCCGTTTTTTTGGTATAATCAAGTTGATGACAAACTATACCGGAAGGAATTATAGCACAGAACAAGGCAGATTAAACTGTTTCATTCCGTCAGAAAAAACGGACGACTTCATCCAACTCCTTGCGAGGCCGCACAGACGGTTCCGCGCTGCGTTTGCCAACCGCAATGACGGACATGATTTCTTCGTTTTCCGGGATGCGAAGCTTTTCCCGGATCACATCGGCGTCCCGTATCCCCATAATCAGGGTATCATATCCGGCGTTTGCGGCGGCCAGCACCAGATAAGCGTCATGCAGGCCCAGG
>JAFSNT010000224.1 GCA_017443295.1 Clostridia bacterium | reverse complement strand
TGAGGGCGCTGGCGTGGCCGCTGGACAGCACGAACCGGTCGCGGTCGGGCCAGGTGGGGTCCTTGGGGTTGTGCTTCATCTGGTTCATCCACACGGCATAGGCCATGGGAGCCATGCCCATGGGCGCGCCGGGATGGCCGCTCTTGGCCTTCTGTACGGTGTCGGCGGCTAAGGTGCGGATGGTGTTGACGGTCTTCTGACGGATATCCATGGTGATCTCCTCCAATTTATTGTTTCTCTATGTATTCGCTTGGCGTATGGTGACAGAGTGGAGAGTTGAGAGTGGAGAGTTGAGATATTATTTTGTCGGTCATAGATACTTCGGGATACGCCTATTATATCCATCTCAACTCTCAACTCTCAACTCTCAACTCTTGTTTCGTCATGCTTTTTCAATAAACTCCCTGAGCTTCCCCAGCTCGATTCCCTCCGCGCCGTCCAGCACGGAAAGCAGGGCCTGGGCCATTTGTTTCACGCCGCCCGCCACGTCGCTTTCTAAGTTCAGGGGCAGTACGGGGTCGTGAACGGACAGGCGCAGCAGGAACCAGCCGCTGTTGAAGGTGCCGTCCAAATCGAAATTGATGCGCACGCCCTCCCGGTTATCCGGGGCGATGTGCCAGCCGGGGGCGAAGGCCGCGTGATCCATCACCTTTTCGATGGCGGCCCGGCCCGCGGCGCGGAAATCCTCGGCGGCGATGTCCAGGCGGATTTCACTGCTTTCCACCGGCTCACGCAGGTCGGCGATGAGATCGGACAGCTCCTTGCCCTCCTGCTTTAAGCGCATGGCCTCGCAGATCAGCACCGTGACCAAATACATGCCGTCGTCTAAGAAGTGGTTTTCCCGCAGGGCGGCGTGGCCGCTGGTCTCGATGGCTAAGGGGCAGTCGATGCCCGCTTCGTTCAGGCGCTTGGCTTCGTTGATCACGTTGCGGTAGCCCCGCTTGTAGCGGTAATGCTCCCCGCCCCATTCCATGATGAACTGGGCAAGGCCGGAGGAGGTGACGGAATCGGTCACGATGGTGAGCCCCGGCTTCTTATCCAGCAAAATGGCGGAAATCAGGGCGATGAGCCGGTTGCGGTTGATTTCCCGGCCCGTGCGGTCCACGATGGCAGCCCGATCGCAGTCCGTATCGAAGATCACGCCCAAGTCAGCCCCGGCCTTCACCACCGCGGCGCTGACGGAGGCCATGGCGTCCGGGTTCTCCGGGTTGGGGATATGGTTGGGGAACATGCCATCCGGCTCCAAGAACTGGCTGCCCTCCACCCAGGCGCCCAGGTCTTCCATGAGCCCGGCGTAGAAGCCGCCCGCGCCGTTGCCCGCGTCCACCACCACATGCAGGCCCAGCAGGGGCTTCTGCACGTCGGTATCCAGGCCCTGGCGGATGCGATCCTTGAGCTGCTCGCAGTACACGGGCAGGAAATCCCGCTTCACGATGGGGGAGCTGCCGCCGTTCAGAGGCGCGTCGCTTTCGGCGATGTTTAGGATGGCGTCCAAATCGGTGCTTTCGATGCCGCCCTCTTTGGTGAAAAATTTCAGGCCGTTGCGGTCATAGGGATGATGGCTGGCGGTGATCATGATGGAACCGTCGCAGCCGTAGCCCTCGGTGATCAGGCTCATGTACATGGCCGGGGTGGTGCACAGGCCGTAGGTTTCCACCTGGGCTCCCGCCATCATGCAGCCCTTGGCGCAGGCGTCCAGCAGCGCTTCGCCGGTCACGCGGGAATCCCGGCC
>JAFSNT010000223.1 GCA_017443295.1 Clostridia bacterium | reverse complement strand
GTCAAAATCCAATTTCTTTTCCATTGCGCCCGCCCCCTCAGTAGTGTACGCTCTTCTTGCTGATCATCAGGTTGACGCAGGTGATGGTCAGCACGATGGCGAACAGGATCAGCGCGGCGGCGGAAGCGAAGGAGGGATAGCCGCCGCTGTTGCCGTACAGCATATCGTACACGTAGCCCACGATGGTATTCATGCCGGCGGCGTTCAGGTCGGTGCCGAACAGGGCGATGGCGTCGCTGTACGCCTTGAAGGCCCCGATGAAGCCCGTGATCACCAGATAGAAGATCATGGGGGAGATCATGGGCAGGGTGATCTTATAGAAGATGCGGAAGGACCTGGTGCCGTCCATCTTGGCCGCGCTGTAGTATTCCGGATTCACGGAAGCAAGCGCGCTGGTCAAAATCAGAATTTTGAAGGGCATGACCACCCAGATGGTATAGAAGCACAGCACGAACATCTTGGCCCAATACGGCCCGTCGATGAAGTCCACGCTCTGGCCGCCGAACCACTGGATCATCAAATTGATGAGGCCGTCGGTGTAGGCGGTTTTCTTGAACAGGATCATGAACACCAGGCCCACTGCTAAGGTATTGGTGACGTAGGGGAGGAAATACACGGTCTGGAACAGATTGCGCAGGGGCTTGATGGCGTTGAGGCCCAGGGAGATGCCAAGCGCGATCAGCGTGGACAGGGGCACCGTGATGATGACCAGCAGGAAGGTATTTTTCACCGCCTGGAGGAAATAGGGGTCCCGCAGCACGTAAGAATAATTGTACAGCCCCACGCCGAAATAGGTTTGGCTGGCGAAATTGTACCCTTCCTCAAAAGAATACACCAGCACGTCGACGAGGGGGTACACCATGAACGCGCCAAGGAACAGCATGGCCGGCAGCAGGTACAGCCAGCCCTTCATACTTCTCTTTTTCATCGCCGTCCTCCGTTTCCCTTACTGGGCGTCCACGGGAATGCGTTCTTCCGTGTCCGCCCTGAACAGGAACACCTTGTCCGGCATGAGACTGAACCGCACGGTAGCCGCGCCCTGATCCACCTTATTCCGGGCGGGGATGATGGAGCGAATTTGGACGTTCCGGCTGGCGGGGTGGATGGAAACCACGCTGGTGTCCCGGCCCATGACCTCCACGCGCTTCAATTGCACCTCCATGGGGCCGTTTTCATCCAAAATGAAGCCCTCGGGCCGGATGCCCACGGCCACCTTCTGGTCGGAAACGCCCTTTACGGAAAGCACGGCCTGATCGGCCAGATACAGCCTGCCGTTCTTCACTTCGCCGTCGAACACGTTGATGGGCGGCACACCGAGGAACGTGGCGACGAACAGGTTCACGGGATCGTCGTAGACCTCCTGGGGCGCGCCGATCTGCTGGAGGATGCCCGCCTTCATCACCACGATCATATCCGAAATGCTCATGGCCTCGTCCTGGTCGTGGGTGACGAAGATGGTGGTGATGCCCGTTTCCTGCTGGATGCGGCGAATTTCCTCCCGGGTCTGGAGGCGCAGGCGCGCGTCTAAGTTGGAAAGCGGCTCGTCAAGCAGCAGGACGCGAGGCATTTTCACCAGCGCTCGGGCGATGGCCACGCGCTGCTGCTGGCCGCCGGACATTTCGCTGGGCTTGCGGTCCAGCAATCCGTCGATCTGCACCAGCTTGGCGGCGGTCTTCGCCCGCTCGATCATCTGGGGCTTGGTGGGCCTGTCCGGGCCTTTAATATTTTGCAGGGGGAACATGATGTTTTCCAGCACCGTCAGATGGGGGTACAGGGCGTAATTCTGGAATACCAGGCCCACGCCCCGGTTTTCCGGGGGCAGGCGGGTCACGTCGTCGTCCCCGAACAAAATCCTGCCGCTGGTGGGCGCTTCCAGGCCGGAAATCAGGTTCAGGGTGGTGCTTTTTCCGCAGCCGGAGGGGCCAAGCAGGCCGATGAGCTTGCCGTCGGGGATTTCAAAATCGAAATCGTTTACCGCGATCACGTCGTCGCCCTTTTTACTGCGGCTGGGGAACCGCTTGGTCAGGTGTTCCAGTACGACTTTCATGGCAATCCTTCCCTTTTTACAATGTATTTCTGTATTCTCTTGGATTTCCGCCTTTATTGTATTTCCGCGTGGGCCGGTTGTCAATATGTCAGGACGAAAAGGTTCCTTCTTCTGTGATCACCGCGTCCATGGGATAATCCGATGGTTCCGTGGGCAGATCGCCCCGCAGCAGAGCGTGAAAGCACAGGCACAGGCAGGGCATGGGATGGGCGCGGAGGAACCGGTCGTAATACCCCGCCCCGTGGCCTAACCGTTTCCCGTCGGCTGTGGCGGACACGCAGGGCACGACGGCTAAATCAATGGCGGGCAAGGAGCCGTCAGCCGGGGGGCTGACCGGTTCCGGAATGCCATACGCGCCGGGAGTGAGATCGTCCCAGCCGAAAACGCGTACCGCGTTCATACGGCTCTGGCCGTGACACTTGGGCACGTACACCGCTTTTCCCGCCTTCCAGGCGTTTTCGATCAGCGCGCGGGTGTCCGGTTCCCGTTCCGTGCTTACGTAAACGAACAGGGACGCGGCCTGCCGGTACAGGGGAGAGGATAATAATTGAGCCGTGATCTTTTCGCTGGCTTCTTTCAAAACATCTGGAGAAAAACCGCGAATCATTTCCGCCGCCTCCCGGCGCAGGCGCTTTTTTTCCAGGGACAAAGCGTCGTTTCCCATAGGTATAGCCTCCATCATAAAATAAATTTCACTTTCCACTTTTCACTTTTCCTCCACGCGCCGCCCCTGAACATATACGTCGGTTAGTCTTGCTTTTTTCATTGGAATGGATATAATAAGATCAATTCTTGAACAGGCCCTTGGGAGCCGGGCCGCGCGGGCGGCAGCGGGACAGAATGAATTCCGCGGGACAGACATAGACTGTTTTGTTCCCGCGTTTTTTGCGTTAAGTTTTTCTGGAAGGGGTTGAGGATATGGAAAACGCCGCCAAGGTCGCCATGCGCGTTTCCAAAATGACCATCTTATGGAATACGGCCCTGTCCGCCGTGAAGCTGCTGGCGGGGCTGCTGGCCCATTCCGGGGCCATGGTGTCCGACGCGGTGCATTCCATGTCGGACGTGTTCAGCACGGTGATTGTCATGTTCGGGGTGCGGGCGGCGGAAAAGGCCTCCGACAAAGAGCATCCCTTCGGCCACGAGCGCATGGAATGCGTGGCGGCCATCGTGCTGGCCGTGGTGCTGCTGATCACCGGCCTCATGATCGGCTATGAGGGCGTCATGAAAATCGTGTCCGCCGACGCTTCCGCCCTGGAGGCCCCCGGCGTGCTGGCCCTGATTGCCGCCCTCGTGTCCATCGCGGTGAAGGAGGGCATGTACCGCTACACCGTCAAAGCCGCAAAGGCCATCGACTCCAACGCCCTGAAAGCCGACGCATGGCATCACCGGTCTGACGCATTGAGTTCTATCGGCGCGCTCATCGGCATCGCCGGGGCGCGGATGGGCCTGCCGGTTCTGGATCCCGTCGCCAGCGTGGGCATCTGCCTGTTCATCGGCAAGGCGGCCTACGATATTTTCCGGGACGCCATCGACAAGATGGTGGACAGGAGCTGCGACGCGGAAATGGAAAAGGACCTGCGGGAATGCGCCCTGAACCATCCCGGCATTCAGGCCGTGGATCGGCTCATGACCCGGCAGTTCGGCAATCGGGTGTATGTGGAAATGGAGGTTTCCGTGGACGGGAGCCTGCCCCTGAACGAGGCCCACGCCATCGCCGAACAGGTACACGACGATATTGAAAAGCAGTTCCCCAAGGTGAAGCACATCATGATCCACGAAAACCCCACGGAGTAAAAGTGGAAAGTGAAAAGTGAAAAGTGGAAAGCGATGATGGTGAATATTGTTTGGCTGCCATACACTTGGCCGACTATACAAATTTCACTTTTCACTTTCAACTTTTCACTTTTTTATTCTATCCTGAACGCCGGGGCAATGGGATTGCTGCCCACCAGGATTTCCGGCAGGCGTACCAGCAGACCCTTTTCTGTGTACTCAAAGGTCAGGGGCGCTTCCAGGCCCAGCAGGGTGAGTTTGCGCGCCTCGTGCGGCCAGGGAATCAGCAAGTCGGCGGGCAGCTTTTCCCCGACCGGCAGGCGCAGGAGGGCGTAATGGGTTTCACCCTTGCGGGTAAAGGCGATTGCGCCTTGCTCGTTGGGTTCGGCCAGCCGGGTACCGTAAATGGCTTCCCCGTTGTCTTTCAGCCACGCGCCCAAGCCGTCCACCGCTTTGATGGCGGAGGCGGGCAGCCTGCCGTCGGGCTGGGGGGCGATGTTCAGCGCCAGATTGCCGCCCCGGCACACCACGTCGATCAGAAGATGTACCAGCTGCCGGGGCGTTTTGTAGGTTTCGTCGAACCGGTAGGAGAAGGCCGTGCCCACGGTGACGCAGCTTTCCCACGGCACGCGGATGGGGGAAGCGGGCACGCTCTGCTCGGGGGTAATGTAGTTTTCGTTGGGGCCGCCGATGGTGCGGTCGGCGCTGAGCAGGCCGGGGCGAATCTTCCGAGCCTCCGTCATGAATTCCGACAAACGGATGTCCTGGCCGTTCTGCGGCCCCACCTGACCGCCGTCCAGCCACAGCACTTCAATGGGTCCGTAATCCCGCACCAGCTCCATGAGTTGGTTATGGGTATATTGCACGAACCGCTCCCAGATTTCGGGATGGGCTTTGGGGTCATAGGTGGGGTTGCGGTCATAGGCCACGGGCTTTTCCATGCCCTCCGCCCAGTACCAGGGGCAGTGCCAGTCCGGCTTGGAAAAGTAGGGGGCGATGGCGATGCCCCGGGCGCGGAAGGCGTCGAACACCGCCTTGGCGATATCGGCGTATTTGTGGGTGTGGAAGGGGCAGTCCGGGGCCGTCACCTTGTAATCGGTGTATTTCGTATCGAACAGGCAGAAGCCGTCGTGGTGCTTGGTGGTGAAGATCAGATATTTGAAGCCGTTCCGCGCGGCCACGTCCGCCCATTTTTCGGGCTGGAGGCGCACGGGATTGAAGCTCTTTTTCAGATTCTCGTACTGGGCGCGGAAGGCTTTGCCGTCCGTTTCCCAGTCGATTTCCGTGCGGCTCCAGTCCGCGTCGCCGTCGGACAGGGGCCAGGATTCGCAGATGCCCAGCTGGGAATAGAGGCCGAAATGCATCATCAGGCCTAACTTCTGATCCTGAAACCATTCTAATTTTTCCCGCACCAGCGGATCGTCGGGCCGTACGTATTCGTCCTCCCGGCTGCACCCGTGCATGCCGTTGATGATCGCGTCTGCCATGAGCAAACATCCCCCTCGTAAGCGTTTGTTTGAAAGTGAAAATTGAAAAGTGGAAAGTGGAAAGCTGGATAGTCGAAAATATCGTAGCCAATTCGCAAAGCGAAAGCCATTCATATTTTCACTTTTCACTTTCCTCTTTTCACTTTTTTTCAATTTAGGGGTTCGCTTTGGCGTACTGCGCCAGCATGCCGCCCAGGTCATCCGCCATGAGCGCCACGGTTTCCTCCACGGACAGGTCGTTTTCCAGCATATCGGAAATATCGTTGATGATGCCGTAGTAGAAATCGGCGGAGGGGCCGACGGTGACGCTGCGCATGGTATCCGGGGTTTCCAGCAGCTGGTCAAGGCCCACCTGATACACGGGATATTCCGCGATCAGGGCCTGCCAGGTTTCGCTTTCCTGGGCTTCCTTATTGGCGGGCAAATAGCCGGTGCCCGCGGCGAAATCCGCCTGCACTTCCGCGCCGGTCAAATACTGCACGAAGGCCCAGGCCGCTTCCTTGCGGGCGTCGCCGTGATCGAACATCACCAGACAGCTGCCGGACACGGTGGCCCCGGAGGCGGAAGAATCGCTCACCTTCAAATAGGGCGCGACGCCCAGCTCGAAGCGGCCGTCGATCTTGTTCATCATGTTGGCCACCTTGGAGGAAGAATCGGTCATGATCAGCTGCCGCCCAGCCACGAACTCGTCCCCGGAGCCGTTTTTGTTCGCCAGCGCGCCGGAAGCATAGAGGGCTTTCCAGACGGTCAGGAATTCCGCCAGCGCGCCGTTTTCAATGCAGGCCAGCTCCGTGGCGCTGCCCTCGGTGCCGTTCCGGCCGTTCACTAAATCGCTGCCCAATTGGCCCAACCAGTTGGCTAAGGTGGGGGTGTTGGGGATGGCGGCGTACACGGTCACGCTGTCCTCGTTCAGCGCGGCCAAATTCCCCACGTCGGTCAGGGTCTTGGGGGCGGAAAAGCCCGCCGCGTTTAGCGCCGTTTTATTGTAATAGGTCACAGTGGTGGAGGTGGCGAAGGGCAGGCCCAGCTGCACGCCCTTGAGCTGCCAGTTCGCCATGGCGGGGGCCAGCATGGAGGACAGGTCGGCTTCCGGATGGTCGATCAGCGCCTGATCCACGGTGTAGGCCGTTTCGGCGGAAGAAAAGCTCACCTTGCCGGTGGCGTCCAATTGCATTACGTCGGGCAGAGTATCGAACTTTTGGGTGGTGAGGATGCCGTTCATTTTTTTCACGGAATCGGCGTAAGCGCCTTGGAAAACGGCTTCCACCTGGACGCCTTTTTCCTTGCCCACGGTTTCGTTGAAATCCTTCACGTACTTGTCCACCAGCGCCCCCGCCGCTTCGGACGCGGAATGCCAGAACACGATTTTCACCGGTTCTTCCGCCAGGGCGCAGCCGGAAAGGCTCAGCAGCAGGGACAGGATCAGGAACAGGGCAGTTAGCTTTTTCATGGTCGTTTCCTCCAGAATCAATTATTTGAAAAGTGGAAAGTGAAAAGTGGAAAGTGGAAATTTTTATGGCTTTATCATATCGTTTGGCGGCCGCGCAAAGCGATGACCATTTATATTTTCACTTTTCACTTTCAACTTTTCACTTTACCCTACAATGGCTCCTCCGCTCATGGTGCGGGTGATGCTCTTTCGCAGGAACAGGAACAGCAGCACGGCGGGGATCAGGGCCACGGCGGCCCCGGCCAGCACCGTTTCATAATTGGTGCCCTCCAGGGTGGTGAGCATGGTGATGCCGATCTGCACAGTGCGCATTTCGTTGGTATTGGTCACCAGCAGCGGCCACAGGTAGGCGTTCCACTGCACCACGAAGGCCTGCAAAAACAGGGTCAGCAGCAGGGGCAGGCTCATGGGCGTCAGGATGAACACGATAAAGCGAAAGTCGCCGCAGCCGTCCATCTGCGCCGCCTCCCGAAGGGGCTTGGGCGAGGAAAGAAAGTGCTGCCTGAGCATGAACATCTGGCTCGCGCCCACGAAGGACACGATGCCGATGCCGAGGTACGTATCCAGCAGGCCCAAATGGGAAACCGTCTGG
The DNA here is from genome assembly GCA_017443295.1 of Clostridia bacterium. Classification (GTDB taxonomy): domain Bacteria; phylum Bacillota; class Clostridia; order Christensenellales; family Aristaeellaceae; genus RUG563. Next base: position 1,434 of record JAFSNT010000223.1, on the reverse strand, counting down.
TAATTGGTGATGGTCAGCGTGTCCGGCGGCAGCATCATGGTGCCCAGCAGCAGGAAAAACAATGCTTTTTTCCCGGCAAAATCAAAGTATACGAAGGCGTAAGCGGCCAGCAGGGCGATGACCAGCTTAATGACCGTGCTGAACACGGAAACCACCAGCGTGTTCCAGAAATACCGCAGCATGGGCAACTGGGTGAACACGGTTTCAAAGTTTTTCAAATACCCAAAGCTGCGGGGAAACACCGTGGGCGGCCAGGCCACGAATTCCGCCGGGCTTTTGAAGGCCCCCATAACGCCGTAAAACAGAGGAAACAGCACCAGGCATCCCAGCAGCAGGCCCAGGCCCCCCAAACACCCTTCCCGGACTTTGCTTTTCACTGGTAATGCACCTTCCTTTTTTCCATCCCGAACAGCAGCAGGGAAAACAGCAGCGTCAGGGCGAAGGCCGCCATGCTCACCGTCGCGGCTAAGCTGTAATTGGAGGAAGCGTAGCCGGAGGTGTACATGAGGTAAATCAGCGTGGTGGTGGAGCGGGAGGGGCCGCCCTGGGTGAGGATCAGGATGGGGCCGTTGGTCATCATGGCCTGGATCATGTTGGTGCATACCACGTACAGCACGGTGGGGGAGATGAGGGGCAGCTGAATTTGGATCAGGGTGCGAAGCTTGCCCGCCCCGTCCAGGGCCGCGCTGCCTAACATATCGGGCGGCAGCGAACGGAAGGCGGACAGGAACAAAAGGAAATTGAACCCGACGCCCATCCAGACCGTCAAAAGCAGGATGCCGCTCATGGCGGTGTGCCGATCCTCGTACCAGCCGATATTCAGCCCTAAGGCGTAATTCAGCCAGCCCACGGAGGGGTTCAGCAGCACCTTGAAAATTAGGGAAATGGAGGCCATGGACACTACCATGGGCAGGGAAAACATGGTTTCATACACGCTGTGCAGGGGATGGGGACGGCTGCACAGCCAGGCCAGCCCCATGGTGATCACCACGGTCACCGGCACGTTGATCACCATGAGCTTTACCGTGTTTTCCAGGGCGACGGCAAATTCCCGCCGGGAAAAGAGGTACTGAAAGTTTTCCAGCCCCGAAAAGCCCGTGATCTCTCCCCGGAAATTCACCGTACTCACGCTTTGCAGGCAGGTTTTCAAAAAGGGGTAATAAACGAAACCCACCGCGAAAACCAGCATGGGCAGCAAAAACAGGTAGGGCTTCAGGGAAAACCCGCGCCTTCGGGAAGCAGTGATTCCGGACAAGAAAAAACCTCCTGAAAGAGCCTTCAGGAGGGAAAACGCACGCAAAACGCATGGCTCTTCTTCCATCCAGACTATACTGTCGGCTCCGGAGTCTCACCGGATCGGCCTTTCGGCTCGCGGGCTTTACCGCCGGTAGGGAATCGCACCCTGCCCTGAAGAACTCTTGCTGTTCAATTCGG
>JAFSNT010000222.1 GCA_017443295.1 Clostridia bacterium | reverse complement strand
CGGCTGGTCACGTTGAAGGCCACCACGGTTTCGCTGTTCAGGCCCAGTTCCTTATACTGTTCACACTTGGCCTTGGAGGCGGTATACACGATGAAGTCCGGCTCAAAGGCCGCTTCTTCCTCGGCGGTGGGCTTGATGAACATGTTGCGCACGAAATGGGCCTGCCAGGCCACTTCCATCATGAAGCGCACGGCCATGCGGCTGTCCTTGTTGGCGCCGCAGAAAGCGTCCACCACGTACAGCTTCTTGCCGCTCAGTTCCTTCTGGGCCAGCTCCTTCACCACTTTCCAGGTTTCCTGGGTCATGGGATGGTTGTCGTTCTTGTATTCAGCGGAAGTCCACCACACGGTGTCCTTGCTGTTTTCGTCCATGACGATGTACTTGTCCTTGGGGGAACGGCCGGTATAGATGCCGGTCATTACGTTGACCGCGCCCAGTTCGCTTTCCTGGCCCTTGTCAAAGCCGGTCAGGGACGGGTCCATTTCGTCCTTGTAGAGCAGTTCATAGGAGGGATTGTAAACGATTTCCTTGGTGCCGGTGATGCCGTACTTGGTCAGATCAATGTTCGCCATGTTTCTAAACCCCTTTTCTTATCAATTCGGATGAAACAGAATTGTACCGGAGGCCGGAAATCCCCAACCTCCGCCTTATACAGTATACCACAATGCTTTCGGGCGGTCAATGCTGAAATTGTGTCAAAACGATTGCCTGATGCAGCAGATTCAACAATTTATCGCTGTGTTTCTTCTTTCTCTTCTTTTTGCGCTTCCATTTCCAGCAGGAAGCGGTCATAGTCGGACATGAATATCCGATCCTGGATCACGCGGTACTTTTCAAACTCGCTCAGGGCGTGAAGCCGGGCGACTTCGGCGCTGACCTTCCCCGCGTCCTTCAGCAGGCCGTATTCAAACATCTGAATAAAGGCGTTCAGGCGCGTTTCCCAATCGTGCATCGTCATGGGGATATTGCGGGAAGCCATGTTTTCCGCGTAATCCAGATAGGCGGTGACCATCCGGTTCAACTGACCCATTTCAAATTCGCTCAGGTAGTTTTTGGCGATCACCACGCCCGATTCCTGAATCTTTCCGTCCGGCGCGGCTTTCCAGGTGGTCAGGCCCATGTGGGGCTTTTCCGCGTCCGCCCGCTCCACGATCACTTCCGCAGGCGTGTGACCATGCACGGCGAAATGCATTTTGTTCTGCACCGTGGCATAGAAGCGCCGGGTGGATTGCGCATTCCTGTCGTAGTCAATAGCGGTAGCGTACAGGTCGGTAATTTTCTGATAGAACATCCGCTCGCTGGCCCGGATCTCCCGGATTTTTTCCAGCTGTTCTTCAAAGTATTGTTTCGTCAATACGGTTCCGCCGTATTTGAGCCGCTCTTCGTCCATCACCCAGCCCTTGATGGTGTAGGTGGCGGCGATTTCGTTCACCCACTTGCGAAACTGCACGGCGCGCTCCGAATTGACCTTGAACCCCACGGCGATGATCATTTTCAATCCGTAGTGCTTTGTCGGATAGGACTTGCCATCCGCCGCAGTGATTAGAAATTTTCTAATAACTGACTCTTCGTCCAACTCGCCGTCCTTCAAGACCTGCTGAATATGATAATTGATCGTGGGCACAGTCACATCATACAGCGCCGCCATCATCTTCTGCGTCAGCCAGATGTTTTCGTCCTCATACCGCATTTCCACGCTGTCGCCGCTGTCGCCGGTGGAGGCCACATAGGCGAGATACTCCGCCGCGCTGGAACGGAGGGACACGTCTGCTTTCTTTTTTGACATGATCGCTGTTCCTTTTCAATTGCAATGAATCCATTCCGGCACTCGGTCAGCCCTCGGAATCGTAATGCTTCTGTTTTTCCGTATACATGGCCTTATCGGCGTTGCCCAAATACATTTCGGCCTCGCTCTGAATGGAGGCGGCGCCCTCCTTGGGGGGTACGCTTCTGTAGCAGCCGATGCTGATGGTGATCTGGTAGTTCTTCCCGGCCCGGCGGCGTCTTTGGCTGATTTGCTCCCTCAGGAGGCGCGTAAACGTTTCCTCCATGGCGCGGTCGTAATTCTTCGCCAGCACCACGAATTCGTCCCCGCCGGTGCGGATGCAGATTTCCTCATGCCGGGCGCTGCCGCGCATGGCGTCGGCAATGGTACACAGGCAGAAATCCCCCTCGGCGTGGCCGTAGCGGTCGTTGATCTTCTTCATATTGTTCATATCAATCAGGAACACCGCCAGCTCCGTACCCGCCGCGCGGCACTCTTCAAAATACGTTTCAAAGAAGCGGTAATAACCCCGGCGGTTGTAGAGGCCGGTCAGCATGTCCGTCTGGTAAAGGTATTCCAGCTCCTTCACCGTATCCTTGAGCTGATGCCGCAAAAACCAGTTGACCAGGATGGCGCTGATGCTCACCAGCCAGGATTTGATGTGCAGCTGGCCCAGCTCCTTCAATTCCGGGTTCACGATAAAGTACCCCAGGAAGTATTGCAGGTGATGAACGGGGAAAATGTAGTACGGCTGATCGTCGTCCATCATTTCCGCCGGGAGCAGCTGTCCCTTGGGCAGGCTTTGCCGCTTGACGGGCTTCCCCTGCCAAACGCCGCAGACCACGTCGAAGCGCTCGTTCCACAGGGCTTCCCGGTCCTTGATCATCTTCTGCTGTTCCCATCCGTGCATCAGGCACAGCACGGCGTCCTTGAAGCCCGTTTCCCGCAGGCAGCCTTCCTCGATTTCGTGAAAAATGTCCTCCACGGTTTCGTCCACAGCGCCGCCGAGTACCAGATTGGTATTGGAAAACGCTAAGCTTTCCAGGTTGGTGACGGTGCGGATGTATTTTTCCCGAATCAGATCCCGCCGGTAGACCCCCAGCGGTTCGCAGCCGCAGGACTGACGGCAGCAGAGCGTGCCGGGAACGGCGGTGACCAGCTTCGCCTTTTCCCCGCGCAAAAGCCGCTTCATGGTTTCCATGCCGGTCTGACCCACGCGGAAGAAGGGCTGGGCGGAGGTGGTCAGGGAGGGTTCGTTGAACTGGGCGCGCAGGATATCGTCGTACCCCGTCACGATCACGTCTCCGGGCACCTGGAAGCCCCGGTTTTCCAGCGCCTGAATCACGCCGATGGCGGTATAGTCGTTCACGCACACGATGGCGTCCGGCAGGCTTTTTCCGCCCTTTTTCGCGTAATCCGCCATGATGGCGTCCACGATCTCCGAGCCGCATTCCGGGCGAAGCGTGCCAAAATAAATCCGGCTTTCATCATAGGGCAGCCCGCGATCCGTCAGGGTCTGCCGGAAAATGTCGATGCGCTCCCCGCAGAAGGAACGCTCCAGCGGCCCGGCCACATGCACCATATCCCGGCAGCCGTGGGCGTCGATCAGATGCTGGATCAGCTCGGCAAAGGACAGCGCCTGGTCGTTGACGATGCTGTAGGTACCCTTCTTCACCGTGCCCAGGGTGACCACCTGGCAGGGCGCGTCCCGCTTCAATTGGTCGATGGGTTCGATGAATGACCCCGTCATATACGTGTCGAAGGTGATCAGCGCGTCGTAATCCCGCAGGTCCGGCAGCAGATACACCACGAATTCACCGATATCGTAATCCTGATACCGGTCGTAGTTCCGGCTGGTATGGTTATCCGCGAAGCTGGTGAAGAACAGGATTTTCATGTTCTCCCCATACGCGGCTTTCAGCAGGCCCTCCACGGTTTCCCGCACCATGTCCTCATACAGCGCGGAAATGAATACGGCGATTTTCTTTCGTTCCATACGGCAATACCCCGATCCCTATCAATCAGGCGGACGTTTTTTCCGCCTCGGCTTCGTAAATCAGTTCCTCCAGGGTCTGGTACAGGTGATCCGGTTCCACGGGCTTGGAAAGGTGGGCGTTCATGCCCGCCTGGAGGGAACGCTGCACGTCCTCGTCGAAAGCGTTGGCGGTGAGGGCGATGATGGGAATGCGCTTGGCGTCGGGCCTGTCCAGCGCGCGAATGGCGGCGGCGGCCTCAAGGCCGTCCATTTCCGGCATGCGCACGTCCATCAGGATGGCGGCGTAGGCGTCCACGGCGCTGTTTTTGAACATGTCCACCACGATCCTGCCGTTTTCGGCATGGTCGGTCTCGGCGTCCTTCATAGCTAAGATGTCCATGATGATTTCGGCGTTGATTTCCATGTCCTCCGCCAGCAGGATGCGGCGGCCCGCGAGTTCGGTCCGTTTCTTTTCCTCAAACAGGCTCATGTTGTGCCGCCGGGCCACGCGCTCAAATTCCGCGATCACGCTGGAAGCGAACAGGGGCTTGGACAGAAAGCTGTCCACCCCGGCCCGGAGCGCCTCGTCCATGATATCGTCCCAATTGTAGGCCGTCAGGATGATCACGGTGTTTTCGCTGCTGTAACGCTCCCTGATCCTGCGCGCCGCTTCCAGGCCGTCCATGCCGGGCATATCCCGGTCCAGCAGCACCAGATTGTAGGGCGCCTGCTTCACCTGCTGCACCTCCAGCATCTGGAGGGCCGCTTCGCCGCTGCCGCACACGTCCACGCGGATGCCCGCCTCGTCCAGCACCATGCGGGCATGCTCGGCGGCGATTTCCTCATCGTCCACCACCAGCACGTGCAGCCTGCCCGGCTCCAGGGCGTTTTCCGCGTCGCTACCCTGGCGTTCGCAGTTTTTCAGCGTCACCGCCACGGTGAATTCGGTGCCCACGCCCTTTTCCGATTCCACGCTGATGGTGCCGTTCATCATTTCCACGATGCTCTTGGTGATGGCCATGCCCAGGCCCGTGCTGCCGAATTTGTTCTTGGTTCCGCTGTCCTCCTGGGAAAAGGCCTCGAAAATCTTGGGAATGAATTCCTTGTCCATACCGATGCCGGTATCCCTGATGCGGAATTTCAGGGTGGACTGATCCTCAAACTCCGCCGCCCGTTCGATGGACAGGGTCACGCTGCCGGGGGCGTTGGTAAACTTGATGGCGTTGCTCAGGATGTTGATCAGCACTTCCTTGAGCTTCATATCGTCGCCGATATAGTGATCGTCCACCCGGCTGAGTACGCGGCAGTCGTACTTGAGGCCCTTGTCGGCGCACTGGGACATGACCATGGTGTTGATCTGCTCCAGCATGGCGCTGAAGGAAAATTCCTCCCGCCGCAGCACCAGCCTGCCGGACTCGATGCGGCTCATATCCAAAATATCGTTGATGAGGCTCAGCAAATGCCGGGCGCTGCCGCCGATTTTTTCCAGATAGTCCCTGGTCTGGGGCGTCAGCGTTTCATCGTGCAGGGCCAGATTGTCCAGGCCGATGATGGCGTTCATGGGCGTGCGGATCTCGTGGCTCATGTTGGAAAGGAAGGCCGTTTTGGCCTTGCTGGCTTCCTCGGCCATGGTCAGCGCTTCCGCCAGGGCCTCGTTTTTCGCCATGCTTTCCCGCATTTCCGCGTCGATTTCCGTAAAGCCTAAGCCCACGGCGTGTACCATATGGTCGTCTCGCTCCGTGGCCCGGCGCACGCCCGCCATGCGGATCATTTCATAATACTCCCGGCCCTGCCGCTTGGCTAAGTAGCGGTAAGCGATGATGGGCTGGGTGGCCAGGCTTTCCCGGATGTTATCAGGAGAAATGAACTGCAAAAAGCCTTCCCGGTATTTTTCGCTCACGCAATGCTCGGCGTACCAGGTGAAGCGCTCCAGGTAAGGAAAATGAATGCCCTCCTGGGTCTGCTCCTGATCGCTGGGGTCGCCCCGGAAGCATACGCCGTCGTCCTCGTCTAAGTTCACGTGATACACGCTGCGGTAGTCGGAGGCCATGGCGGTGATCATGCTGTGGGCCTGGGTGCTGGCGTGGCTGATATATTGCCGCAGGCTGTCCCGCAGGCTGGAAATCCGGTTGCTCAGCTCCTGCACCCCGACCCCGTCGTTCTCCTCCTCGGGCAGCATGGCCTTTCCTTTGCCGCGGGTAAATTCCCGCATCACGGCGTTCATATCCTCCGCAAGGCCGGTCAGATTGGTTTTCACGGTGGCCATCTGCTTTTCGTAATGGCCGGTCAGATACAGGGTCAGGCCGATGACGATGCCCAAAAACACCAGGCAGCCCACGATGATCGTCACCGTGTTCTGATTGATCTGCCCCTCGTACCACACCGCGTCAAAATCGGCGGCGACGATGCCCGCCACCTTCCCGTCGGAATTAAATACCGGGCTGTACGCGCTGTAAAACCGCCCCCAGCGATCCACGAAGGGCTGATCGTCCACCGCCGGAGTGCCCTGGCTGGCCGTATACAGCGCGTCGGTGTACTGGATGAAGGAGCCGAATTCCGCCGGATCCTCCTCGTCCGGATCCAGGGTGAATACGAATTGCCGGTTCCCCATGTCCCGAACGCAGTAGATGTAGGCCAAATTGATGTTTTTCTGGAAGCACGAAAGCGTGCCCATCATGGCCTGATACTCCGGCGTATCATGATCCTCCGCTTCCAGCTTTTCCAGGATATCCCCGTCCAGGATCGCCGCCGCCGTGTTGACGATGTCCAGCATCCTGCCGTCGATCAGCGTTTTCATGGCGTCGTGAGCCTGGGTCGCCAGCAAAGCCCCCAGCCCCAAATTCGTGGTGAGCAGAAGAACGGCTACCAGCAGCACAGCCCGAACGCGCAGACTCATCTTTTTCCCAATCATAAAGCGATTCCCCTTATCCGCGTGGCATTCCGAATAAAAAGCGCTTCCCCGTGGACGCAAAACAGGTGGTCATACTATCACATTTTGCATTATAAAGGAAAAAAGCACCGGATGCAACAGAAAAAACGCCAGGCATGAAAACCCGGCGTTTCATTTTTTGTTCAGTTGTTATTCTCCGTCCTTCTGCACGAAGTCCTTCATCACGTAGCCGGTCAGATCGTCCAGGGACACTTTCAGCCACTGTTCCCCTTCTTCCTCCAGCACGATCAGCTGCTGGCCGTAATACAGCTGCCGCAGCACGTCCGCCTGGGTGTTGGGCGCGGCGCGCATGTTCAGGTAAGAATTGACCCCGATATTGGTCACGTTCACCTTGTACTGGCCGGGGGCGGGCGTTACGGTCAAGGGCTGCGGTGTGGGCCGGGGCGTGGGGGTTGCGGCGGGGCCGGGGGTGGTGAGGAAGGTGCGATCCAGGGCCGTGGGCGTGGCGTAGGTATACTTCACCGCTGACACCTGCATGCCGGGGTAGTAAAAGCGCAGAATCTGATCGTACTTCCAATGGTACACGTCCGCCATGCGCTGGGCGCCCCGCTGGCTCATGCCCACGCCGTGGCCGTAGCGGCGGGATTCCAGCACGAAGGCCGTGTCCGTTTCCCGCACAGTGATCAGCTCGTTCCGGCTGCCGTTGATGGACAGGTCCAGGGCGCTTTCCACCACCGGAAAAATATCCAGCGTGACCAGAACGGGCTGGGGCAGCGTTTGCATGGCCGACCACTGTTCCCCCGTCCCGTCGATTCTTTCCGGGGCCGCCGTGGGCACGGGCGTTTCGCCTGTGATCACGGTAAACATGGAAATTTCCTCTTCCCCGTCGTCCTCCAGCAGCCGCCGGGCCTGCACGGTGAGGGATAGGCGCAGCAGCGTCATGATTTTGGACGGCGAATCCGTATACATGGGCAGGGCGGTTTCCGCACCGGCGATACCGGTGACGCGAATATGCTCCATATCCCCGTCATAGCCCCGGCTTTCCAGGATTTCGGAAAGCGCGCCCAGCACGGGCGCTTTCAGCTTGCCCAAAGCGTCGTTGCTGCTAAGCTTTTTGGGAAGGCTCGCTTGCTTCACCACGCTTTCCGGGTTTTCCAGATCGTAGGGATCATCCGCCATCACCAAATAGCTGTAATCCCCGCTGCCCCACACGTGGGACGCCAATTCCGTCTGGCCGCCGTTGCTGGCGGAATAGTAGCACTGGGCCAGCTCACCCTTATAGAAGCCGCACATGCCCTCCGTTTCCTTCACCGCCTGGGCGGCGTTGGTGTTCTGGGCTTTGACGCCGTAGTACGCCTGGTCGTTGGTGTTGTCCACCACGTCGTAATCCTGGCTGGACCCCACCTTGCGCAGGGCGTAGGTGCGGGCCGCCACCGCCTGGGCTTTCAGGGCCTCCACAGGGAAGCTTTCGCTCATTTCGTAGGGCACCACACCCAGCAGGTATTCTTCTATGGGCGCGTGCAGCACCGCCCGCAGCTGGCCGTCCCGAACGGTCACCACCAAATCGCCGGGGTGCAACTCATACGCCCCGTTGATCCGCAGGCCGTTTTCCTGGCCCTTTTCCGCCGCGTGGCGCACCAGGGTCAGTTGCTTGCCCGCGTCCAGGGCCATCCCCTCGTAATATACCATCAGCTTGCCGCCGGAGATAGCGACGGTTAATTTGCTGCCCCGCTGAAAGGAAAGCTCGTTCAGGGTGTAGCTGCCGTCCAGGGAAAGCTCCATGCGGGTGGTCAGGTTCAGCCGCGTCAGCAGCACCCGCACCAGCCCGGTGTTCTTTTCCGCCTGGGCGGGCAAAACCGGCGGCAGCAGCATCATCAGCACCAGGGCCATTGCCACGAAACGGGAACGAATTTTCACGCGCAGCGCCTCCATCCAGTTGTTTTTCTTCCCTTGGTTTTTCTATTGATATGACGGATGCGGGGGCAAATATCTTCACTTCCGCGGAAAAATCCGATGCAGCAGATTGAAATCCCGCACCGTGGACAGGCTGACCCAGAACAGGGCGTAGGCCTGCTGGAAGCCGCACACGTCTCCCCGCTCGTTCAGCAGGGGAAATATGATCTCGCTGCCGGGCACGCAGTCCCGCACCGCGTTGATTACGCGGGCGTCGGCGCTTTCGCTGTAGGAGTCGGCGGCCAGCACCTGCTTTTCCCCGTCCACCGTGCGCGCCCCCACCAGGGCCACGATATGGCCGGGACGCAGGTTGCACAGCGCCGCGTCGCCCGCCGTCAAGCATTCAAAAAGGGCGTCCACGTCGTTGCGCAGGCCGTCAAACGCATAGGAAAAGCCGCATTTTTTTGCCAGTCCCTGCTTTTCCATAGCGGACAGCAGGCCGGGCCGATCCGTGCCGTCGTCCCCCCGCCCACCGTTCCGGCAGGAAAAATCCGCCAGCTCCTCGGGGTTCACCTTTTCCCCGCCCAAATAGCAGGCGGCCATGGCGGTGGCAAAAATGCCGCAGCCCGAATCGGTCAGGGTGCCGCTGTCCTGCCAAGCGTAGGGATGCGTCCATTCCCGGCAGCGCTGGTTGTAAAGGGTATAGTTGATTCCGTGATAGGAAACCGCGATGGTTTTTCCGGTGACATTCATAAAGAGACGCTCCTTTTTCATGCTTTTTCGATTTCCTATTTATTATATCGAAAAAACGCGAAAATGCCAACGGTTTTTCACAAGGATTCAGGCGGTTCTTAAAAAACACTTTAAATCAGGTAGGAAGTAGGAGGTAGGAGGTAGGAAGTTTTATATAGTCTACAAAACGAACCCGGCATCATGATTGAGTTTTTGTAAACACAAAATAAACCTCCTACCTCCTACTTCCTACCTCCTACCTTAATGACTTAAAGTGTCCTTTAATTCCCCTTTGCCCTCACTGCGCCGCCACGTACTTGCGCATATGGTTCAGGGCGTTTTTTTCCAGGCGGGACACCTGGGCCTGGGAAATGCCGATCTCCCCCGCCACCTCCATTTGGGTGCGGCCCTCGAAAAAACGCAGGCGCAGGATTTTCTTTTCCCGGTCGTTCAGCTTGCGCATGGCTTCCTTGATGGCGATATGCTCCAGCCAGCTTTCGTCGGCGTGCTTATCGTCCTTCACCTGATCCATGATATAAATGGCGTCTCCCCCGTCGTTGTATACCGGCTCGAACAGAGAAACGGGGTCCTGAATGGCTTCTAAGGCAAACACCACGTCCTCCCTTGGCACGCCCAACTCTTTTGCCATTTCCTCCACCGTGGGTTCCCGGCCCAGGGAAACCACCAGCCGGTCCCTTGCCTGGAGCGCTTTATAGGCCGTATCCCGCAGGGAACGGCTGACCCGGATGGGGTTGTTGTCCCGCAGGTAGCGCCGGATCTCCCCGATGATCATGGGCACCGCGTAGGTGGAAAAGCGCACGTTCTGGCTCACGTCAAAATGATCCAGGGCCTTGATGAGTCCGATGCAGCCCACCTGAAACAAATCGTCCGCGTTTTCGCCCCGGCCGCTGAACCGCTGCACTACGCTCAAAACCAGGCGCAGGTTGCCCCGGATAAATTCTTCTCTCGCCGCGCGGTCGCCGCCGTGTACCAGCGGAAACAGCTCGCGCATGCGTTCATTGGTGAGTACGGGCAGCGTAGCAGTATCCACGCCGCAGATTTCCACTTTGCCTGTTGCCATACTGACACCTCCGTCAAAAGCAGTATGGCACCGGAAAGAATGGGTTATGCAGGCGCGGCTTTCTAAAAACGTCCGCAAAAAGCGCGCGGAAGACGACAATTCAGGCGCTTTCCGCGACAGGCTGGCGCTTTTCTGTTTTTTCGTTTTGAAAATATGCTATCATATACTCACGGCAGCGAAGCCGGAAGGAGGGTTTACCATGAAACGGCAGTTACAGTATAACGGCGTGCCTCTGCGCATGATGAGCAAGGCCGATCTGCGCGGCCAGCTGATCGTGAACCGGGAACGGATGATCAGCCGCGCTTCCGTCCTGGGCATTTTCGCGGCGTTGACCATGCTCGTCGATCCCCTGCTGGGGCTGTTCCCTTTAGGCGTATGCGCCTTGACCAGCTTCTGGCTGTGGCAGAATAATCAAATGATTCAAACCGAACTGGAGGCGAGAGAATGAACGAAAGGAAATTCGGCTGGACGGAAAAAGGCATCCTTGGGATGATTTTTTCGCCCTTGGGCGCGTTCTTTGTCCTGCTGGGCTTGGTTTTATACAGCGTCGGCGCGGGGCACAGTTCGGAAGATCCCATGATGTTTCTCTATGTTTTCGGCGGCATGGGAAGCATCTTCCTGCTGGTTGGTTTGGGGCTGCTGGGGGCGGACGTTCACCGCCGCGGCGTCATGCGCCGCGCCGTGAACAGCGGCGATTATGTGCTGGCCCGCATCGCGGGCGTGCAGCATCGGGTGAACGTGAATACCAACGGCACCCATCCCTGCGTGGTGGAATGCCATTATCACAATCCTGACACAGGAGAAATGCACGTATTTTTCAGCCGCTACCTCTATTTCGATCCTTCGGATATGTTCACTTCTCAGGAAGTGCCGGTGTATTTAGATCGGATGAACGAAAAAACCGCCTTCGTGGATATCGACGCCGTGCTGCCGAAGGTGGTTTTGCACAGGTAATAAAGTATTGAATCCTTGCATAATGCCAGATTAAAACCGGGCCAGGCTTTCGCCTGACCCGGTCGGTTTATTTAGCGGAAGAATTACTTATTGTCCTCGGTCACAGCCTGCGCGGCGGTGCGGCCGGAAACGAAAATTTCCACGATGGCGTTGCCGCCCAAACGGTTGCCGCCATGGATGCCGCCGGTCACTTCGCCGGCAGCGTACAGGCCGGGAATGATCTGGCCTTCGGCGTTCAGCACGTGACGGCTGGTATCCACCACCAGACCGCCCATGGTGTGGTGGGTGGAGGGAGCCATCAGACGGATGGTCAGCACGGTGTTGTCCAGATCGTAGGTTTCGGGCAGGTACTTGCCGTTTTCGTCCTTCTGCACGTTGCCCACGGTGCGGGAAGCGATGGCCTTGCCCACATCGGGATATTCGCCCTGGCCCATGACAGCCGCGTCATAATCGCGGATGGTCTGGATGACCACGGCAGGATCGGCGGTGACGCCCAGCTCCTTGAACAGCTCGGGCAGTTCGGCGATGGTGCGGCGGTAGTAGCGGCCTTCATAATCGCCCTCGGCCAGCTGCATGGGCGCGGGCATCATCTGTTCCTTGTTGTAGAATTCCAGGAACACGCCCTTGGTGCCGTTCACTTCCATGCCGTTGCGGAATTCAGCCAGGGACAGCACGTCGCGCTCGCTGCCTTCATCCACGAACCGGTGGCCGGTGGTGGGGTTGATCCAGCAGGCGTAGTTGCCGCCGCCGAAAGCTAAGTTGCCGTTGTCCACCCAGGAAATGGGCATCAACTGGGTGAAGCCCATGCCGGTGGTGGCGGCGCCCACGGCTTCCGCCATGGTGATGCCGTCGCCCTGGAGGGAGGAACGGTTGGTGGTCTTGGTGGCGGTGGACAGGTATTCGGTGCTCCAGTACACGTTGCCGTCCAGCACCTTATTGATGTTGGCGGCGTAACCGCCGGTGGCCAGGATAACGCCCTTCTTGGCCTTGGCGATCACTTCCGTGCCGTCGAACTGGGTGGCCTTCACGCCGACCACGCGGCCGTCTTCCACGATCAGCTCGTTGGCGGTGGTACGGGTCATGATGCGATTGGCGCTGTTGGCTTCATACAGGGTCTTCATGGGCGCGGCGAAGTAGCTGCCCCAGCGGCCCATTTCGGGATTGCCGTCGCCGTCCAGATCGACGGTGGAGCCGATGAACTCATTTTCACGATACCACAGCGCGCCGATCAGAGTGGGCTGGGTGTTCTCGATGAAGGTGGAGCCCTGGGCCTCCAGCCACTCCTTCAGGCCCTGGCCGTCCCGGATGAACTGGCTGACCAGGTCCACGTCGCCGTAGATCCACTGGCTCTTGTCCGCGCTCTGGCGCAGACCGCCGTAGTAGGTCTGGAAGATATGCAGGTTCAGGGTGGAGAAGAGGGTCAGCTGGCCCTCGGCCAGTCCTTCGTCCAGCTTGGGCTGCGCCCAGTCGAGATAGGCCTGGATTTCCTTCTTCAGTTCCTGCAGGATGGGCAGATACTCAGCATGCACGCCGTGCTTGCTCAGCTCGGCCGCGTCGCCCGCCACAAACTCGTTTTCCTTGTAGAATTCTTCATCAAAGGGCTCTTCAGACCAGTTCAGAATCATCTTCAGCTCGTCGATGCAGCCCTGCACGGACTTGACCTTCGGATAGGTTTCACCGGTGAAGGCATAAACGCCGGTCTCCGCGTCCGGATCTGCCGGATCCCAGACCAGATAGGGCATCACAGACTGATACTGACCGCCGGAAACCAGGGTGTTGCCGCCGACTTCCGCGTTCTTTTCAATGACCAGCACGGTGTGGCCGTCCTGTGCCGCCTGTGCTGCTGCAGCCATGCCGGCGCCGCCCGCGCCGACGACCACCACGTCATATTCGAGCTCCACGGGAGCGCCCGCGGGATGCTCCACCTTGGCAGCCTTGAAGGCGTCCAGATCGGAGCAGCCGGCCTGCTCAGCGGTGTCAAGCACGCAGCTGCGCAGCGCACGGGTGGAGAAGGTCGCGCCGGAAACGCCGTCCACGCCGGCGCCGTTGCAGGCCAGCATGTCCGGAATCATGATATCAAACGCCACATCGCCCACATGCGCGGTTTCAACGCTGGAGACGATTTCAACATTCTCGATCGCGGAATCGCTGTAAGTCACCTTCACAGTCAGGGGCCCGTTGTAGCCTTCCGCCGTGGCTGTATATTCGCCGGCTGTAAAGCTCAGCGCCACGTCCTCCGCCGGGGCGGCGCCTTCGCCGCGGGCCGCGGCCAGAGCGGCTTCAACCGCTTCCTTCACACCGTCACGGGTCATGGTCGCGCCGGCCGCGGCGTCGATGTCGCCGTCCGCGCGGCCGATCAGAGCCGCCGCATAGGCCTCAAACTGCGGGATGCCGAAGGGCTCCTCACCGGCGCCTTCGATCTCAGCCGCGGTGATTCCTTTTTCGTCCACGGTGATTTTCACGGTTACCGGGGTCGTCTCGCTGAAGCCCTTTCCGGAGCCTTCATAGGTGCCGGGAATCAGCGCGCCGCTGTTTCCGCCGCCCTGCGCGGCAGCCAGAGCAGTCTCAACCGCTTCCTTCACGCCGTCACGGGTCATGGTCGCGCCGGCCGCGGCGTCGATGTCGCCGTCCGCGCGGCCGATCAGAGCCGCCGCGTAAGCCTCAAACTGCGGGATACCGAAGGGTTGCTCACCGGCGCCTTCGATCTCAGCAGCAGTAATCCCGTTCTCATCCACGGTGATTTTGACCGTCACCGGGGTTGTTTCACTGAAGCCTTTTCCGGAGCCTTCATAGGTTCCGGGAACAAACGTGCCGCCCTCCGCGACACAGACAGCGGAGCCCAGCACAAGGCACAGGCAAAGTAACCATGCGACAATTTTCCTCATTTTCTTTCCTCCTCCGGATCTCTGTCTGGGAATATAAGAAAGGAATACCGATAGAATACCTTGGTAAAATAATACCAAAAACAGCCCTCATCGTCAATCATCTGTCTGTTTCGGAAATCAGATTGTTGAACCGGTGCGCCCAATGGGTTATAATCTCCTCATCTTACCGTCCCCCGAACGCGAAGGGTTCCCGGGCGGTATGCCTCAGCTGCGAAGGAGAAGACCGATGAAAACAATCCGCGGGTGTACCCTGTGTCTGGTGCTGCTGTCCGTATTGCT
>JAFSNT010000221.1 GCA_017443295.1 Clostridia bacterium | reverse complement strand
TTCCACAGTTCTTCTCTCCCACGGCATCCTCGCTCATCTCCATCCTGCGATTCTGCCTTCATTTTACTCCCTGAACTGTAAAGAATCTACCTTGTACGTTCTGTAAAGATTGTACCATGACTGCACATAATATCCGCCCGCCTCGCGTAGCATGATGCGTTTGTTGATTTTTCCGGCGTTCGTGATATCTGGCAAGGGCGGGCGGACGAACCGCCGATGACCGCCTGTGGCGGGAATTTCATCGGCGGTGAGATCAGGCGAAACAAGCAATGTCCGCATGAAGCGGACTTGCGCCGATTGAGCCTGCGGGAATTATCCGCCCCTACGGTCTTATATCCTAACATTATGGATAAACCATGCTCGACTGGACAGTAACGGATCTTAAATGTTTTTGTTGCGGATCGAAGAGACCCCCTGCTTCGTTTTCCCGGCTAACAGCGCGGCGCGGATATCCCGGAAGGTTTCTTCCACAGGCGCAACCCTGCCCTGGGAAACATCATCCTCAGCTGCGGCAAGCATCCGCAGCAAATCCGCCGTCATTTGAATATCCTGCCGCATCAGTCCAAATACCCTTCCCGTGCGGTGACGTGGAAGCGTTTTTCCAGCAGGTGCATTTGTTCGTCGGTGATGGTGTTGACGCGGGGCAGGTGGGCGATTTTCATATAGATTTCGGCGGCTTTCTCGGCGGTTTCGATGAGGCCGAAGGTTTCGTCCAAATCCTTGCCCGCGCCGTAAATGCCGTGCTGTGACCAGACCACCAGGCGGGCGGTGAGCATTTTTTCAGCGGTTGCCTCGCCAATTTCGTTGGTGCCGCAGAGCATCCAGGGCAGCACGTTCACGCCGTCGGGGAAGACGACGATGCACTCGGTACACATCTGCCACAGGGTGCGGGTGAAGGCTTTCTCGTCCAGGTTGTGTACATAAGTCATGGCCAGGAGGTTTCCGGGATGGCAGTGCATGACGACCCGGTTTTCGGGGTTGACTTTCAGGCGCGCCACGTGGCTCATCATGTGGGCGGGGAATTCGCTGGTGAAGCTGCCGCCGTCCTCAAAGCCCCAAATCAGCTCGGCCAGCTCGCCGTAGGCGGTCACCCGCACGATGCCCAAGTTAATTTCGGGGGCGTATTGCACATTTTTGAAATACTTTCCGGTGCCGGTCACCAGGAAATACTTGCCGTCCAGCTCGGGGGCGGTGAACCCGGTGGGGATTTTCAGCTTCACGTTGGTCAAATCGAGATAATCCTTCACGTCGCTTTCGCCCAGCATCAGGGATACGTTGCCGCCGTTGCGCTCGTCCCAGCCGTGGGCGTACATGTTGGTCAGGGTGCGGATCATTTCCACCATGAAGGGGGCGGTCAGGATATCCTTCATTTTCTGTTCACCAGCACTTTCTTTTCGTAATCCATGATTTGGGCGAACCATTCGCCGTCGGCGGGCTTGCCGCAGCGGCGGCAGTACTCGTCCCAAATATCCCCGAAGGGCAGGGTTTTCAATTCTTCCTGGCGCACCATGAGTTCGGTGAAGCGGCCCTCGTCCTGCAAGGCTTTCAATTCCTTGACGGGGGTCAGCAGGGCGGAGAGCAGGGCCTTTTGCAGATTGCGGTAGCCCGTCACCCAGGCGGAAACGCGGTTGATGCTGGCGTCGAAGTAGTCCAGGGCGATGTGTACCCGGCCCTCTAAGCCGCCGCAGCGCACGATCTCCTTGGCGATTTCCTTGGTTTCGTCGTCAAACAGCACCACGTGGTCGCTGTCCCAGCGGATGGGGCGGGTCACATGCAGGGCGATTTCCGGGAAGAAGGAGAGCAGGGCGGGGATTTTGTCGGAAACCACCTCGGTGGGGTGATAGTGGCCGTTGTCCATGAGGGGGATGCACTTTTCCCGGTTCATGGCGGCGTAGGACAGGGTAAATTCCGCGCTGCCCACGGTGTAGGCTTCCACGCCG
>JAFSNT010000220.1 GCA_017443295.1 Clostridia bacterium | reverse complement strand
CGGCGGCACTCTGATCCGCGTATGGACCACCACCGGCGCGCCGCTGATGTTCACCGATCTGGAAGCGGGAAATTACTATATCATCCGCGAAGACGACCGCTCCACCCGCCTGGATATCCAGGTCCGGGATATCGCCGAAGTGCAGAACATCAACCTGCAGACCTCTTACCTGCTGCATTACATCATCATCGCGGGCATCGCGGCCCTGGCGGTGATCGTGGTGGTCGTGGCAGTGATCATCATCATCCGTCGGCGCAAAAAACGCGCCGCGGCGGAGGAAGAATCGTAAAACCGTATTGGCCCGCCTGACGCGCGGAGCAAAAAAAGAAGGGAGACGATGCATTGAATACAGTCGGTATTCAGCTGCGCATCAGCGATTTGCTGTTCGCGGTGCAGAAACGCTGGAAAATCATCCTCTCCCTTACCCTGATGGGTTTGGTTTTCGGTTTGCTTCTGTCCGGTATGAACTATGTGCAGTCCGCCGTGGAGGACTACCAGATCGACGGTTCCTTCATCATCGCCCCGGTAGACAGCCAGGGCCGGTATTCCGGCAACAGCATCGCGCCCAATCGGACCGATTTGACCATGGCTACCGAGCTGTACGATACGGTTTACTATCTGCTCCGCAGTGACCGGCTGCTTTATCAGGTCATTAACGACGAGCAGCTTTTGGGCGTTTCCGCCTCGGATATCCGCAACGCCCTGTCTATTTCCCAGTACAGCGATACCACCATCATCACCATGCGCCTGACGTGGGATCACGGCGACGAGGGCCTGGCGCTGTGGCAGGATATCATCAACGCCGCCAACGATCTTTTGTCCCAGCTTTTGCAGGTGGGCCGCCTGCGCATTTTCAACGAACCGGTGGCGGTGCTGATCAACTCCCGCACAGCCAACATCAAAACCTGGATGATCCTGCCGGTGCTGGGCTTCGCCGCCGGCATGGGCTTTGCCGTGATCGAGCTGATGATGCGCCCCACGCTGATCAACGTAAAAGACGTGGAAACGGTGTTCGGCCTGGAAACCATCGGTATTATCCCCCACGACAGCGCGTTTTTTAAGGAGAGATCCTCCATCCTGGTCACCGACGAAAAAGCGTCGTCCGACGTGGCGCAAAGCTTTTCGGCGGCGGCATATATCCTGCGAAACCGCATGGGATCCAAGGATAAATGCCATTGCTTCTATATCACGTCCGCAACCGGTCAGGAAGGCCGCACGTCGGTGGCCGCCAGCCTGGCCATCGAGCTTTCGGATATGGAGAAGCATACCCTGCTGATCGACTTCGATTATAAAAACCCCATGTTGGGTTCCCTGTTCCTGAACAATATTGATTACAACCGTTCCCTGAACGCCCTGTACCGGGGCGAAATCACCATGAACGACGCCATCACCCCCATGACCGGCTATCTGGATCTGCTGCCCATGGTGATGGAGCATAACCTGATTTATTTGGACAGCACCATCGTGGAGATGATCACCCAGCTCAAGGAGCGGTACGATTTCATCATCATCGACGCGCCGCCCGTAGGCAAGGAATCCGAAACCCTGAGCCTGAACCAAGTGGCCAACGCCGTACTGTTCGTGGCCCGGTACGATACGGCTTCCATTCCCGAAATCCACGCCGCCCTGGAAAAGCTGGATAAATCCGGCACCCGTGTGCTGGGCTGCATCGTCAACGCGGTGCAGACCTCCAAGAACGTGATGATGGGCGTAGGCAAAAAGGACGCGGAGAAGAAGGTCGCGGCCGCCGGAAAGAAGAAGCCCTCGTCCAAGAAAAAGAAAAAGAAGAAGAAAGGGCCGAAGGTCGAAAAGACCCAGACCGAGAAGACGGAAAGCAAAGAGAACGACGCCGCCCTGCTGGCGCTGATCAACAAGCAAAAGGCCACGGAAGCCGCCGGGAACGCGGAGGACATGGATCTGCCGCCCGCCATGCGGGAAGCGCCCGCGCGGACGACCGCGCCGGAACCGGCGCAGCCCGCCGCCTTCCCCGAACCGGAAGCCGTCAACCCGGCGGAATGTCCCCTGCCGCCTGTGGATATTCCCACGGAAACGGAGCAGGCGCCGCAGCCCGCTTCCTTCCCCGAACCGGAATTCGTCAGCCCGGCGGAAGCGCCCCAGCCCCCCGCCGGCACTCCGCCGGAAACGGATCAGGCGGCCCCTCTCCCCGCGCCGGAAATCATCAGCCCGGAGGAAGCGGAACAGGCGGCCCCCCTCCCCGCGCCGGAAATCATCAGCCCGGAGGAAGCGGAGCAGGCCGCTTCCCTCCCCGCGCCGGAAATCATCAGCCCGGAGGAAGCGCCGCCGATCCCCGAACGCGAGGAAACCGCCCTCAGCCCGCTGGAACAGGCGGCCTCCGCACCGGCGGAGCCTGTGAAGCCCGCCGCGCCGCCTAAACAGCCGAAAAAGAAGCGCGGACTGTTCAGCTTCCTGTTTGAGGATGCGTCCGACAAGGCCGGGAAGGCTGAAAAAACAACCAAAAAAGAAAAGCCCGCGAAGGCCGAAAAAGACAAGGCCTCCGCATCCAAGAAGGCCGAAAAGCCCGCAAAGGCTGACAAGCCCGCCAAAGCCGATAAGCCCAAGGCCGCGCCGGCCAAGGAAAAAGCCGCCGCGGAAAAGAAGGCCAAAGCGGAACCCGCGAAGAAAAAGAAGACGGGCGGAGGCTTCTGGGGCCTGGGCATCGAGAAAAAGCCAAAAACCCCCCAGCCCTTGAAGGATATCAAGCCCGAAGCCGCCGTGATCAAAGCCAACCGCAACGTGTTCGACGACCTGATGGACGAGGAGGCTGCCGCCGAGCCGGTCATCAAGAGCGACGCCGAGATCACCGAAGAGCTGGTGCGCATGGGCCTGGACGGCAGCTGGGATCGGCCGCAGGGCAAGGACGGCGAAAACGCGGCCCCCGCCCACGGCAAGAGCGGAAAAAAGAACCTGTTTGATGATTTATAAGTGAAACGGAAAGGATGAGCCTGCTTGCTGGAGATGCTGAATATCGACATCATGACTTACGCGCTGATGGGCTTCCTGCTGCTGTGCGGCTACCTGTTTATCTTCCGCGCCATGTGCGCCCGCATCAGCAACAAAAAATCCCTTCCCATACTGGCGTTCGTGCTGCTGGTGGTTTACGCCGCCGTGGCCATTCCGCTGATGATCGTGCTGAGCCAGATGGGCAGCAACAGCTTCATGCTGCTGGCCTTGCTGATGCTGTCGGCCTGCAGCGTGCTGTTCGTGGCGCTGTACGGCCTGTTTGTCAATTTCAAATATCTGAACAAAAAGATGCTGGTGCTGTTCATCCTGTATCTGCTGATGATCTCCTACGTGACCATCTTCTCCCGTGAGGAGGGCCACAGCAGGGCCATTCTGCTGCGCTTCGACCAGCTGCGGGAGGCCATCCGCATCAAATCACTGGAGCCGCTGCAGCACTTGTTCCTGAACGCCGTCATGTTCATTCCCCTGGGCGTCCTGTTCCCGCTGATCCGCCCCTCGCGTCTGGCAAAGATGACCTACGTGGCGGCCCTGGGCCTGATGCTTTCCACCATGATCGAAGCCACGCAGATGTTCCTGACCATCGGTCAGTGCGATATCGAGGACATTACCGCCAACACGGCGGGCGCGATCATCGGCATTATCCTGTACAAGGTGGGCGCGGCGTTCTACTTCAGGAACCGAAGCGATGAGGATGAAGACGAGGATGAAGACGAAGACGAAGCGTAAGCCCCGCCTTAACGCGGCCTAAAGCGCGGCCCGGCAGTAATTTCACGGAAAGGAGGACGGGCGCATGGATACCGGCCTTCGCAGAGACAGGCAAATTCAAGATTCCGTACAGAAAGCAATCGACGCCAAGATCGCCAGCTTTAAAGCCATCCGAAACCTGATGGTCATTTTCGTGCTGCTCGTTTTCCTCGGCTTTCCGGGCACGCTGAGCAAGGTGATCGGCGGCGGCGTATCCAAGCTCGTGGAATATTTCGCCTTTGGCCTGCAGTTCCTGCTGGTCATGCTGGCCACAGGCAACGACGTGATGAGCATCAAGCTGATCAATCTGCAGCCCTGCTATTGGCTGCCCTATCTGTACGTCGCCTATGTTTCCGGCATATCCATGGTCGTGTCCGTCGACAGAAAAACGGTAGTCATGACCGTGCTGCACCTGATCCTGACGGTCATGTTCGCCCTGTGGCTGGTTGAACAGTACGATATCGAAGAGATGCTGACCCTCTTCTACATTGCCCAGTTCCTTTTCATGGCCATCACCCTGGTCGGCACCGTGCTGTTTTCAAAAGTCACCTTTTACCGCTATCAGGGTTCCAATACCTTCCGCGGCCTGTTTGCCACCAAAAATGAATGCGGCACGCAATTGGCCTTCGGCATCACCGTGCAAATCATTCTGCTGAACATTTATCTTCAAAGAAAATCCAGAATTTCCATTATTTTCCTCGCTACCATGGGCGTACAGTTCGTGTTCATGCTGATGACCAAAAACATGGGCGCGCTGCTGATTACCATGGCGTGCATCGGTTATGTGGTGTATTACCGCCTGAAAAGCCGGGGCAACAAAAAGAAGAAACCCAAACGGCTGCCTCTGGGCATGATTTTCATTGTGGCTACTATCGGCTTCCTGTTCTTCGCGCTGACGGTGCTGCAGGCTCTGGAGCCGTTTCTCAATTCCCTGGGGAAGGACGCCTCCCTGACCGGCCGCGTACCCCTGTGGAACCAGGCCATCGTGGTGATGCAGGAGAGCCATACCCTGTTCGGCTACGGCCTGGAAATGTTCTGGAAAACCCCCTCGGCGGTCAAGGCTTTCCACGGCGGCTTCGATCAATATTCCTGGGCTGCCACCTCCTCGGCCAGCACCCATAACATGATGATCGAAATGTGGTGCAACGAAGGCCTGGTAGGCGTCTCGATTTTCTACTTTATGTTCATCCTGGCGGAACGCGGCATCAAATACCTGAAAGAAGACCAATACCTGTTCTCCAGCTCCTTCCTGGTCATGTTTACCGTGCGTTCCCTTACCGAACGGCAGACGGACCCTTCCACCATCTACACGCTGGGCTGCTTTGTCATCTTAGCCATGATGTATCAGGCGTTTGACAGGCACAAGCTGGAAAGCCGGAAAAAAGCGCGCATTTTTGTGAACGACAGCATGGACACCACCCAGCCGAAGGATACCTCGTCCGATATGGCGGCGTTCCAGATGCGGTTCAGCAACATGTCGGAGGCCCGTCCCATTCCTCCGCCGCCCCGGGGCGCCGCGCGCCGCTTTGTCCGCGATGAAGACGAGGAGGAGACGGAAAACAAGCTGGAGTCTCTGCTCAAGGAATTCGACGACGACGAATAAAAGGGGCTGTTCGCTCCCCGATGTACAGGAGGAAAGGCAAATGAAGGTACTGATGACCGACACCTGGCTGCCCAATCAGCCCTATGTGCTGGAGCTGGCGAGGCCCCTGAGCAAGCGCGTGGATTTAACGCTCATCACCAACCGGTACTATCATCCCGTCAATGAATCGTTCCGGTGCAAAAGCGTGCTGGAAAGCAAGGTAAAAGAAAAAAAGTTAGGCATGCTTTCCTATTTCCGGGGGCTTGCGTCGCTGTATGGATCCATCCTTTTCGGCAGGTACGACGTCATTCACCTGCAGGCGTTCAAGCAGCAGCGGTATGAAATGCCCGCCTATCTGTTGGCGCTCCGCCTGACCGGCAAGAAGCTGGTCTGCACCGCCCACAACATCCTGCCCCACGAAAGCGGCGGGAAAAAAGAAGCGGACAGGCTGAAAAAATGGTACCGGGCCTGCGACGCCATCATCGTCCACAACGAACACAGCAAAAAAGTGCTGGTGGATTTCGAGCCTTCCGTGGAAGAGAAGGTTCACGTGGTGCCCCACGGCACGTTCAGCGAATACGACGCTTCCGTCAAGGCCGCGCCCCATGAAAAAACCGTGTTCCTGCAATTCGGCATGGTCCGCAAATACAAGGGCATCGACGATCTGCTGAAAGCGGCGTCCCTGCTGCCGGAAGAATACCGGAAAAAGATCCGCATCATCGTCGCGGGCAACCAGCGCAGGGAGCTGGACGATACCGATTATCAGGCCCTGCTGAAGCAATACGGCCTGGAGGATTTCGTGGAGCTTCAGCTCCGGCGCGTCCCGGACGAAGAAGTGGCGGATTACTTCAACGGCGCGGACTGCTGCCTGTTCCCCTACAAGGTGATTTACGGCAGCGGCGCGCTGCTGCTGGCCTACACCTTCGGCAAGCCGGTGATCGCCAGCGGCATCCCTACCTTCGCGGAAGAAACCGACGGCGGGAAAACCGGCCTGCTGTACGATCCTCAAAGCGAACGGGGCTTAGCGGAAGCGATTCAGCGCTTTGCGGATCTTTCCACGGCGGAAAAAGAGGGCATGCAGGAAAACATTCGGGAGCTGTGCCGCACGAAATACAGCTGGCCCGTATCCGCCCAGACGCTGGCGGGCATTTACGAGCAATTGACCGGTTCTTCACAGCGGTAAGAAACGCTGTTCTGTTCGTTCATTCAATCAAAACACGGGAAAGGAGACAGACCATGAATATTCTCCTCTTGTCCGGCGGATCGGGAAAACGTCTGTGGCCCCTGTCCAACGACGTGCGTTCCAAGCAGTTCATCCGCATCTTCCGGGACGCCCAGGGCAACAACGAATCCATGGTACAGCGGGTGTATCGCCAGATCACCGCGGTGGATCCGGGGGCCAAGGTGACGGTGGCCACCAGCAAAACCCAGGTTTCCTCTATCCGCAATCAGTTGGGAGACGCCGTGTCCATCTGCGTGGAACCCGCCCGGCGCGACACCTTCCCCGCCATCGCCCTGGCGACGGTCTATTTGCAGGACGTGCTGGGCGTGGATCCGGAGGAGCCTGTGATCGTGTGCCCGGTGGACCCCTACGTGAACAACAGCTATTTTGAAGCCCTGACGCGGCTTGAAAAGCTGGTGGAGGGGGACGCCGCCAGCCTGACCCTCATGGGCATCGAACCCACCGTGCCCAGCAAAAAGTACGGCTACATCATTCCGCAGGGCGGGGAAACCGTCAGTCCCGTAAAGGAATTCAAGGAAAAGCCGGACAAGGAAACCGCCAAGCTGTACATCGCCCAGGGCGCGCTGTGGAACGCGGGCGTGTTCGCCTTCCGGCTGAAATACCTGATCGAAAAAGCCCACAGCATGATTGATTTCACCGATTACAAGGATCTGTTCGCCAAGTATGAGACCCTGACCAAAATCTCCTTCGACTACGCGGTGGTGGAAAAGGAGCCGTCCATTCAGGTGATGCGCTACGCAGGCGAATGGAAGGACGTGGGCAGCTGGAACATGATGGCCGAGGTCATGCCCGAACCCACCATGGGCGACGTGATCTTAGACGAAACCTGCGAAAACGTGCATGTGGTCAACGAATTGGAAATCCCGATTCTTGTGATGGGCTGCAAGGATTTAGTTGTGGCCGCCAGCGGCGACGGCATCCTGGTCTCCGACAAGGAGCGCAGCGGCGCCATGAAGCCCTATGTGGAAAAGATCGACATGGACGCGCGCTTTGCCGAAAAATCCTGGGGCACCTACACGGTGATCGACGCCCAGCCCCATTCCATGACCATCAAGGTGCATCTGCGCGCCGGAAAGCGCATGACCTACCACGCCCATGAAATGCGGCAGGAGATCTTCACCGTGGTATCCGGCCAGGGGCGGATCATCTTAGGCGGCGTGGAGCAGCAGCTCCGCACGGGCAACAGCATCACCATCCCCGCGGGCACCAAGCATATCATCATCGCCGATACGGATATGCACGCCATCGAGGTGCAGATGGGCCAGGAAATCAGCGCCAAGGATAAAACCATCTATCCGCTGCCGGAAGCATTGATCATCAAATAAAATAAACTTATGGAGGTATGGGGAATGAACATCAGTATTTTCGGTTTGGGCTACGTGGGCTGCGTGGGCGCGGCCTGCTGCGCGAAGCTGGGCCACCACGTGATCGGCAACGACGTGTCCGAAAACAAGGTGAACCTGATCAACCAGGGCAAGCCCACCATCATCGAGGCGGAAATCGACGAGCTGGTGAAGGAGGCCCACGACAAGGGCCTGCTGGAAGCCACCATGGATTACCACTACGCCGTACACAACTCCGAGGTTTCCTTCATCGTGGTGGGCACGCCCAGCAGCAAGGAAGGGCACCTGAACCTGAACT
>JAFSNT010000219.1 GCA_017443295.1 Clostridia bacterium | reverse complement strand
ATCAGCAGCATGAAGAACGTGTAGAGCACCTTTTTCCGGAGCTCAGGAACCCGCCAAACATTTCGCAGGGTCTCCCACATCGTTACTTCACCTCAACTTTCCCGCCAATCGCTTCGATCTTCTGCTTCGCAGACTCGGTTACCTTGTCCACGGACACGGTGAGCTTCTTGGTCAGCTCGCCGCCGCCCAGCACCTTCACGCCGTCCAGGGTCTTTTTCAGCAGGCCCGCGTCGACCAGGGCATCGGCGGTCACGGTGGCGCCATCCTCAAACACGTTGAGGGCGGACACGTTCACAGTGGCGTATTCCTTGGCGAAGATATTGGTAAAGCCGCGCTTGGGGATGCGGCGGGTCAGAGGCATCTGGCCGCCTTCAAATCCGGGGCGCTTGCCGCCGCCGGAGCGCGCCTTGGCGCCCTTGTGGCCTTTACCGGAGGTTTTGCCCAGCTGAGAGCCTACGCCTCGACCGAGGCGCTTCGGGGCAGTCGTCGAGCCGATGGCCGGCTGCAACTCATGCAATTTCATGGGGGTATCCTCCCTTATTATTCGTTTACTTCCTCCACCTTGACCATGTGCTTCACGCGGAAGATCTGGCCACGGATGCAGGGGTTGTCTTCTTTGACCACCGTCATGCCCACTTTGCGCAGGCCCAGGGCGGCCACGGTGTCCTTATGTACCTTCAGGGAGGCGATGGGGGATTTGGTCAGGGTGATCTTCAGTTTCATCTTTCCATTTCCTCCTTAGCCTAAGATATCTTCCACCGCTTTGCCGCGCATCTTGGCAACGGTTTCGGCGTTGCGCAGGCCCTTGAGACCTTCCAGGGTGGCTTTCACGGTGTTGATGCGGTTGTTGGTGCCGAAGGTCTTGGTACGGATGTCCTTCACGCCGGCCAGTTCCAGCACAGCGCGGGCGCCGCCGCCGGCGATAACGCCAGCGCCTTCTTCGGCGGGCAGCAGCACCACTTTGGCGGTGCCGTACAGGCCGTCGATGGCATGGGGAATGGTGGTGCCTTCAAAGGGCACGGTGACCAGATGCTTCATGGCGGCTTCCTTGGCCTTGCGGATGGCTTCGGGCACTTCCTTGGCCTTGCCGATAGCGGCGCCGACCTGGCCCTTTTCGTTGCCGACCACGACCAGCGCGGCGAAGCGGAAGTTCTTACCGCCCTTAACAACCTTGGTCACGCGGTTCAGGGCAACCAGGCGTTCTTTCCATTCGCTGACGGGCTCTTCCCGATCCCGGCGTTCCCGACGGTCACGGCGCTCGAAGGGACGATCCTGCCGGTCGTTCTGACGGTCGTTCTGACGATCGTTTTCATTCATAGGCATTTTCTCTTTCCCTCCCCTTAGAAGTTCAGCCCGGCTTCACGGGCGGCTGCGGCCAGAGCGGCCACACGGCCGGTGTACAGATAACCGCCGCGGTCGAACACGACGTCCTTGATACCGGCGGCGATGGCGCGTTCGGCCACCAGCTTGCCCACCAGCTCGGAAGCGCCGGTCTTGCTCTTGTCGTCCAGCTGGCCCTTGATGGCGGGGTCCAGGGTGGAGGCGGATACAAGGGTCACGCCCTTGGTATCGTCGATGACCTGCGCATAAATGCTCTTATTGCTGCGGTACACGCACAGGCGCGGCATTTCGGGGGTGCCGCTGATCTTTTTGCGGACGCGGGCGTGACGGATCACGCGCACTTCATTACGGTCGCGCTTATTGAACATTTGCGTTCACTCCCTTTCTTACTTCTTGCCGGCTTTGCCTTCCTTGCGGCGGATATGCTCGCCTTCGTACTTGATGCCCTTGCCCAGGTAGGGTTCCGGCTTACGGATGGCGCGGATATCGGCGGCAATGCGGCCGACCTGCTGCTTGTCGATGCCCTTGACCACGATCTTGGTCTGCACGGGCGTTTCGTAGCTGATATTTTCTTCGGCTTCCAGGATCACGGGATGGGAGAAGCCGATGGCGATATTCAGGGTTTTGCCGTTGTTTTCAGCGGCGGCGCGATAACCGGTGCCCACCATTTCCAGGGTCTTGGAGAAGCCTTCGGTCACGCCCACCACCATGTTGTGGATCAGGGCGCGGTACAGGCCGTGCCAGGCGCGGTGCTGCTTATCGTCGCTGGGACGGGCAACCTTGATTTCATTGTTTTCCAGCTTCACGCTGATATCGGGACTGATCTGCTGGGACAGCGTGCCCTTAGGACCTTTCACGGTAACCAGATTGTTATCATCGATGGTAACCGTCACGCCCGCGGGAACGGCAATCGGGAGCCTTCCGATACGAGACATAGTGTTTTTACCTCCTGACGATTTCGATTACCAGATGTAGCAGAGCACTTCGCCGCCCATGTTTTCCTTCCGCGCCTGCTTATCGGTCATCAGGCCCTTGGAAGTGGAAACGATGGCGATGCCCAGGCCGCCCAGAACCTTGGGCAGTTCTTCGCAGGTGGCGTACACCCGCAGGCCGGGCTTGGAGATGCGCTTGAGGCCCACGATAACGGGCTGCTTCTTTTCAAGATATTTCAGACCGATCTTGATGCTGCCCTGCAGGCCGTCCGCGATATTTTCAACCGACTTTACATAACCCTCGTCCAGAAGGATCTTGGCGATGGCCTTCTTGATGTTGCTGGCGGGGATCACCACGCTGTCGTGACGGGCGATCTGCGCGTTGCGGATGCGGGTGAGCATATCGGCAATGGGATCATTGACAACCATGATTTTACCTCCTTACACTTACCAGCTCGCTTTGCGCACGCCGGGGATCTGGCCCTTGTAAGCCAATTCGCGGAAGCAGATACGGCAGATGCCATACCGGCGGAGGACGGAGTGGGGCCGGCCGCACAGACGGCAGCGGGTGTAAGCGCGGGTAGAGAACTTGGCAGGCCGCGCCTGACGGATCTTCATACTGGTCTTTGCCATTTTACTTCTCCTCCCTTACTGCGCCGCAAAGGGCATGCCCAGCAGCCGCAGCAGCTCCTTGGCCTCTTCGTCGGTCTTGGCGGTGGTGACGAAAATCATTTCCATGCCGCGGATCTTTTCAACCTTATCGTAATCGATTTCGGGGAAGATCAGCTGTTCCTTGATGCCCAGGGCATAGTTGCCGCGGCCATCGAAAGCCTTGGTGCTCACGCCGCGGAAGTCGCGAACGCGGGGCAGGGCGATGTTGACCAGCTTATCCATGAATTCTTCCATGCGCGCGCCGCGGAGGGTGACCTTCGCGCCCACGTTCATGCCCTGGCGCAGCTTGAAGTTAGCCACGCTCTTCTTGGCCTTGGTCACCAGGGGCTTCTGGCCGGCGATCTGGGTCAGTTCGGCAACGGCGGATTCCAGGGCTTTCGCGTTATCTTTGCAGTCGCCCAGGCCCATGTTGATGATGACCTTTTCCAGCCGGGGAATTTCCATGACGTTCTTATAGCCGAACTTCTGCTGCAAGGCAGGCACAGCTTCGGCCAGGTACTTTTCCTTAATACGGGTAGCCATTTTCCTGTGTCCTCCTTATCAGTCGATTTCGGCGCCGCACTTTTTGCAGATGCGGACGTTCTTCTTCTCGGTCTTGCCATCCTTGCCGGTCACTTCCACAGTCTTGTGGGCGATGCGGGTGGCTTTGCCGCACTTGGGGCAGATGACCATCACGTTGCTGGCGTCAATGAAGGCTTCCTTCTTGAT
>JAFSNT010000218.1 GCA_017443295.1 Clostridia bacterium | reverse complement strand
GGCGGATAATCCACCTTCTCCAGCAATTCGCGAATTTCCTCCACCCGGCTGTTGCTGGCGGCGTCCATTTCATATACGTCAAAGGAGGCGTCCGCCTCGATGGTGCGGCAGCTTTCGCATTCCCCGCAGGGGTCGCCGTTCTGGGGATTCAGGCAGTTGATGGCCCGGGTCAGGATGCGGGCCGCGCTGGTTTTGCCCGTGCCCCGGCTGCCGCAGAACAGATAGGCGTGGGCCACCCGCCCCGTCATCACCTGATTGCGCAGGGTGCGCACGATGGCTTCCTGGCCCACCATATCCGAAAAGGTTTTGGGCCGCCAAACCCGGTACAAAGCCTGATACATACGCCGCCTCCTATCGGCCGTCCTTTCGGGACGGTTCGTATATCATTATAACATACGCTTCGCGGATTATCAAATTCTTTCGTCACATTTTCTACACAGAATTGTAAAACTTTTCGGCCCGCGAAAAATTGCGGAATATGTTTCCGTATGGTATACTGATGATGCATGCATTTTTATCGGCATTTCTGGAGTAGAACAGCCTATCGAAACGCAGCGCAAAGGAACACTGAATGGAAATCATATAAAAATCGGGGATTTCAAAACGATTTACGGAACGACGGATCAGCTTTTTCAGAAGAAGCTGTCATGATGCAGTAAGCACATCATGAAAGGGGACGCATATGGACATTACGCAGATTATTTCCTTAGGCAGCGGCATTGCCCTGTTCCTGTTCGGCATGACGCTCATGGGCGACGGCTTGAAGCGCGTGGCCGGAAACCAGCTGGAGCTGGTGCTTTACCGGCTGTCCAGCACCACCTTTCGGGGCGTGCTGCTGGGCACGGGCGTCACGGCGGTGATCCAATCCTCCTGCGCCACGTCGGTCATGGTGGTGGGTTTCGTCAACGCTGGCATGATGAAGCTGCGCCAGGCCATCGGGGTGATTTTGGGGGCCATCCTTGGCACCTCCATCACCGGCTGGATCATCAGCCTAAGCTACATCGAGGGCAGCTCCGGCATTTTGAGCCTGCTTTCCACCGCCACCCTCACCGGTATCGTAGCCATCATCGGCGTGTTCCTGCGGGTGTTTTCCAAAAAGAAGGAACAGCACCATTTGGGCGATATCCTGATGGGCTTTACGGTACTCATGTTCGGCATGAGCGTCATGAGCAACGCCGTTTCCGACCTGGGCAAGCAGCCCTGGTTTACCGAAACCCTGGCCACCCTTTCCAACCCCGTCCTCGGCATTCTGGCGGGCGCGCTGTTTACCGGCATTTTGCAGTCCGCCTCCGCCGCCGTCGGTATCGTGCAGGCCCTTTCCGTCACCGGGGCCATGACCTTTGAATCCGCCCTGCCCCTGCTCATGGGCGTCGCCATCGGCGCGGCGTTCCCCGTGCTGCTCTCCGCCCTGGGCGCCAACGCCGACGGCAAGCGCACGGCGGCGGTCTATCTGGTGGCAGCCACCATCAGCGTGATCGTCTGCGCGGCGCTGTTCTATCTGGTGGAAGCGTTTATCGTTTTCCCCTTCGTGAAAACCATTATGAATCCCTTCTCCCTGGCCTTTGTGAACACCGTGCTGCGCCTTGCCATGGTGCTGCTGCTTCTGCCCTTCACCGACGCACTGGAAAAGCTGGTGCGGCTGATCGTAAGAGAAAAGCCCCAGGAAGCCGATCATCTCACCGTGCGGCTGGAAGAACGCTTCCTGGCCCACCCCGCCCTGGCCGTAGAGCAGAGCCGCCTGACCATCGTGGACATGGCGGAGCGCGCCCGGGAAGCCCTGTCCGCCGCCCTGTCCCTGACGGCCAATTATTCCAAGGATGGGTTCGCGGAAGTGGAAAAGATGGAATCCGACTGCGACAAGTACGAGGACGCCCTGGGTTCCTATCTGGTGAAGCTGACGGGCCGGGAGCTTACCCGCCGCCAGAACGAGGACGTGTCCAAATACCTGCATACCCTGACGGACTTTGAGCGCATTTCGGACCACGCCCTGAATATCGCCCAGAGCGCGCAGGAAATTCACGAAAAGAAAATCGACTTTTCCGATCAGGCCACCCGGGAGCTGTCCGTACTCAGCGCGGCAGTGCGCGAAATCGTGCGGCTGACCACCCAAGCCTTTGAAAAGAGCGACTTGACCCTGGCTTCCCGGGTGGAACCCCTGGAAGAGCTGATCGACCAGCTCTGCGACGAATCCAAGCGCCGCCACATCGAGCGCCTGCAGCAGGGCAACTGCACCATCCGGCAGGGCTTCGTATTCAACGACGTCCTCACCAGCATCGAGCGCGGCAGCGACCACTGCTCCAATATCGCCGTTGCCATGCTGGAATTGGAAGAAGACGCTTTCGACACTCACGCGGGCCTGCGCCGCATCAAGGAAGCCCAGTCCCTGTCCTTCCAAATCGCCTACGAGGATTACGCCGCCCGGTTCACCCTGTAATGCTTGCGATGTGATAATCTCCCTGCCCGTCGACGGTCAGCTGTACGTCGGCGGGCATGGTTTTTTCTAAGCAAAGGCGCACGTTGGGAATATCGCTGAAATCCACAAATTGGGTGGCGGCGTCCTTTTCCACGCCCGTTTTGATCCGCCTTTCAATGAGGCGATCCCGCAGAAGCCCTTCATCGGCGCGGATGGAAACGGTGTAATCCGCAAAAGACTTTAAATCGCGCCAGCCATCCACATCCAGCAGCAGATAATTGCCCTCCAGCAGCACGATATCGCCGTGTACCAGCAAGGCGTTTTCCACCGGATTGTGAAGCAGCCTGTCGTACTTCGGCCAGCCGCAGGTCTCCCCCGCCGCCACCCTTTCCACCCGTTCCGTAAGGCTTTCCAGGTCAAAGGTGATCGGCGCTCCCTTGATGGCTACCATGGAGATCAGCCGCCCGTCCCGTTCAATCTGGTGGGATAGAAGATATTCCTGCCGCCGGTGAAAGCCGTCCATGCCGATGGACTGAACGCCTTCCATGCCCTGTTCCCGGGCCAGCCGTTCCAGGAAGCTGAGCAGCGTGCTTTTCCCCGCGCCGGGCGGCGCGGCCAGCATCATGAGCGCCCTGCCGCCCTTTTCCTGCCGCAAATCCTTTAGCTTTTTCAAAAGCGGCAAAAAAATTTCTTTCACCGCCCGTTCGCTGTACTGTGCCCGAACGTCGATCCCGTTGATGGTTATCGGATGCTCAATCATACGCAAGCCTCGATTCTTCGCGTTTTTTCCCTTCCCCATTATATAAAATCGCGCCGGAAATGGCAAGCAAACCCCGTTCGGCTTTCTGCGCAAACTCATAAAAAAACTGTTGACAACGCGCCCCGCATGCGGTATAATATGCCCGTTGCGTAGGGGAATGGTGTAATGGTAACACGTGGGTCTCCAAAACCTTTGTTGAGGGTTCGAATCCTTCTTCCCCTGCCAAGTGATTCCAAATCCGAACCAATGTCGGGTTTGGAATTTCTTGTTTTCAAGGTTTTCCCGCTTTCCTCCGCACAAAAAAACGATGCCGCGTTCACTACAGACGCAGACACCATTAATGAATATATTTCAGCAAACATGGTAAACTATATTTGCCAAATATTCAGTCCATTTCAGAAAACTGGAACAGACTTTTTATTGATACAGCACGCCTTTTCCTTCGCCGCGTACAATGCCGGATTCACTATTCTCACACCAAAATGTTGCTGTGTACAGGTTGTCTGGATGGATGGCCGGAATTTTCCAACAGAACCACATGGAATCGAAGGTTAAGTCGGGATAGGTTGCAGTTAGCGTGGCTATCAGTACGTCCGTATATTCTTCCACTCTATTGCGCAAATCATCTACAGCCGCGTTTTCATAGCAATTCATATAAAAGTAGGCATAGGACAGCCGTTGATTGTCAACGTCAAGGGAAATCTCTGGGTTATATACCTGCATCACGTATCCAAGTTTGCGGCCTGTCTGGGCAATGGTGGAATACAAACAAAATACCAGGCGGTTTTCTTTTGTGAAAATCTCTCTACTTTCCGTGATTTCGATACCGTGCCGGGACAGAATTGTTTCTTTTTTCGGCTGATCTGGCAAGTCGGCATTACCGTGAAGATAATCAAACATCCAGCGCAGCTCTTCCAGCGATAAATCCATCAAATCCATATTCAGATCATAGGAATACATGCCGCTATTGCCGCCGTTTTCTTTTCTTGCAATCGCAATATCGACGTTGAAACTCAGGATTGTCTTTTGCGCTTTGGACAGTCCAGCCAATTGGTCATATGGGATTTCTGATAGTGCGATAACAGGCAAAAACAATAGAGCAAGTATCAACGAAAACAGCTTCTTCATACTCATTCTTCCTTCAATGTCTTAAATTTGGCATAGCCTATACTCAAATCCGTTTTCCTGTAATAGCGACTTTTCCACGCAATCAGAAGAATCGGACGACCTCGTTCAGCTCCTTTCGAGGACGTAAGGACGCTTCATATTCCCGCACGCTCCGGCGGGCGGTAATCAGTTCTTTAAATTCCATAAAACCCTCCCCTTATTTCAGCGATTTAGCGAACGCCGCCGCGGCCGCCAAATCCTCGCTGTTGGGCCTGCCCTTGTGCATGGCCTTGAATTCGCCCTTGCAGTGAAATTCGCGTTCGTCCATGGGGATGCCCGCCTTTTCCGCTTCGGCCTTGACCTTTTTGTACGTGGAATTCAGCAGGGCCGCGGAACCGAAATTGACGATTTTGCCGATTTTGTTCTTGTCCAGGGAGCGGATGAAGGCCCGCACCTCGGGATCAATGGTGAAGGCGTAATAGGAATTTCCTAAGAACAGCACGTCCACCTTTTCCGTCACCGGTTCGGTGATGGGCAGGGCCTGCACGCCCAGCGCGTCGGCCATGGCCTCCGCCAGCCTTTTGGTGTTTCCCGTTTTCGTGTAATACCTGACCGCGGCTTTCATTTTCATTCCTCGCTTTCTTTATTGCAAATGCCAGGGCATTTTTTCGGTCTTGATTGCCTGCCAGGGACGGTTGACCGCCTCCGTGACCAGCAGCCAGAAATACGCGTCCTCCAGCGCTTCCGCCAGGGGATAAGGCGATTCGCCGCCCGCAAGGTAGCTTTCCATATCCAGCAGCATGGACGCGATGGCGAATTCGTCCTGCACCGTGTCCGGGGCCAGCTCCGCTGTCCAGTTCCGCCGCCTGTCCCGCAGGGCCTGGGTGTCCAGGCGCGCGTATTTCCCCGGCAGCTCCGGCGTCAGGGCGCGCCTGATCGGGCGGTTTGATCCGTCCAAATACAAGAGCTGTGCATCGCTCCATTCGCCTTGCGTGCCCCGGACGGTGATGTGCCGGGAACGGATATAGGAACGGTACTGAACGGGGCAGAAATCATAAATGGCCTGCTTTCCCGAGGCAAAGGAAATGTGAATCATGTCCCGAGCCGCCTCCGTCACCCGCCCGTCGGTAATAGCCCCGTACCGGGAATCGGTTTCCACGGCCCGATTGTTCAGCCGCGTTCCCCGCAGGGTATAGGCTTCGCCCACGGGGATTTGCAGCGCTTTGCGGATCAGGCTGGCCCCGTGATAATCATGCACCAGGGAAATATAAGCGGAGGAAGGCTGCCCCAGCAGGTTTTGGGCAACCGCTTCCAGCCCCGCCGCGATCAGCGGCTGGCGGTGGTACTGCTCGCAGCAGACGATTTTCGCGCCGTGCTGCCCCGCTTCCCAGAGGCGGCACAGCTTCTCCATTGCGTCCCCCACGGGCGTTTCCGTGACCACGGGAAAGCCTCGCCCGATCCATTCCTCCGAAACCTCCGCCACGTGGCCGCGATCCACGGCGATCACGATGAAATCCGGGCGGAAGGCGAGGCAGGCGTCCACGTCGGTGACGGCGTCCACCCCCGTATGGCGCTTCATGAGTGCGGCTTTTTCTTCCGACCGGCAGAGAAACAGGGCGGTGAACAGATCGGGATAGGTTTTAGCGATCCTGCCGAAGTATTCCGCCCGATATCCCGAACCGACGATCACATAGCGAAGCATGGGACGCGCTCCTTTCCGTCACCAATTCATAGGATGAATCACGGCGGGGTCGATATGCCGCACGTCCGGGGAGCCGGTACGCACCATCATGGCCTTCAGTTCGTTGGTCATGCGGCGGATCACCTGGGCGGCGGCTTCGGGGCCGCCCTTTTCCAGTGGCTCCATGAGGGGGCGGCCAACGGAAACGGCGTCGGCTCCCAAGGCCAGGGCCTTGAACGCGTCGAAGCCGTCCTGAACGCCGCCGTCCACGATCAAAAGGAAATCCTTTCCCACCTGTCTGCGGATTTCACTGACCAGCATGGCAGGCGGCGTCGCCCAGCGCATCAGGCCGTTGTGGTGGCTCAAAATCACCCCGGCGCATCCTATTTCCTTACAAACCAGGGCGTCATGGACGCTTAAGGCCCCCTTGATAATAAAGGGCAGCCGGGTGGCCTTGATCCAGCGCTTCAAATCCTCCAGGGAGGGCAGCTTCATTTGCAGTCCAAGTACCGAGGAATCTTCATCGTCGTTCACGTTCACGGAATGCTCCACGTCCATGCCCACGGCCAGCGCGCCGTTCTGTTCCGCGCAGGAAAGGCGGGACAGGATGGCGTTTTCGTCGGCGTAGGGCTTCACGATCTTGATGACCTGCGCGCCGGTACGCAGGGTTTCTTCCAATTCGGCATTGCTGCCCATGCCGATGCAGCAGGCGGCGTTGGCCAGCTTCGCGGCCTGGGCCAGGGCGGGCATGCCGGGCTTTAAGTGGCTCAGGGCGGCGGTCATGACGGGCGTATCAAAACTTTGGCCCAGCAGCGTGGTTTTGGCGGTGGGATGGACAGCGCCCACGATGCGCCCCTCCACCAGCAGGGAATCCAGGTAGCGGCGGTTGATGGCGATGGAATCGCCGGGATGTTCGTTTGCCATGGTGCGTCCCTCCTAAATGGAAATATGGGCTTTTTCCGCCTCCGCCGCCACATAGGCGTAGGCTTTTTCGTATTCCGCAAAGGTCTGCATATGCTCCAGCAGCACGGGGGCGTCTTGGGGCAGATAGCGATCCATGATGGTCAGCACGTTTTGGAAATTCAGGTCGCCCTCGCCGGGGCTGCATTCCTCCAGGATGGTGGTCAGCCGGGTGGGGTGCATGCGGGTGTCCTTCAGGTGGGTGCTTTTGATGTAGGGGGCCAGGGTGCGGAAGCACTCGTCGATGAAGCCCTCCGCGTTCAAATACCGCCGGGGACAGTTGATCATGTTCACAAAGTCCATGTGCGCGCCGAACTGCTTCCTGTCCACGTCCCGGATGAGCTGCAAGTAAGCCTCCGGCCCGTCGGGCACCATCCAGGGCATGGGTTCGATGCAGTAAAACGCCCGGTCGGGCTTCACGCTGTCGATGATCTCCCGGATGCTGACGATGATTTTTTCATAGGTTTCAGGGGTGAAATTGCTTTTGTCGGCGGCGTCCCAGCCCGCGTCGCTCTGCGTACCCACGATGTTGACGCAGCAGGGAATGCCCCAGGCGTCCGCCAGCGCCAATTGCCCCTTGGCAAAGGCCAAATTCGCGGCGGCTGCGTCCGGATCGGGGTCAAACAGGTTTTTCCACACGCCCGCCTCCGCGATGACCGCGCCCTGCCGCTTGGCGGCGGCGCAGTACGCGGCGATTTCGGCTTTTGGCGTATGGCAGGTAAATGGCGCGGTGACGGCCTTAAAACGCGATTGTTTCAGAAGCTCTTCCCATTCCTCCGGGGTGCTGTAATGTCCGGCTACGGTTCCTCCCAGCAGCATCAATGACCACCTCTTTTTATTCCGTATAAAATCGGGATTGACATTTGGAAAAATTCCAGCTATCATCATTTTACTCCATAAAGTTTACTCTAAGTCAATAGCGGCGGGAGGAAAAAAGATGAACGAATTTTTAAAAAGCGTAATGGACACGCCCGCGCCCTACGGTACGGCAGTTTTGTGGTGGCTGGGTCAGATGGGCCTCATGGTGAAAATGGGGAAAACGGTGCTGTGCGTGGATTGCTACGCCGCCGAAAACCCCGCAAGGCAAGTGCCCCCGCCCTTCCCGGTGGATGAAGCTGCGGGGATTGCCGCGTTCCTTGGCACCCATGACCATTCGGATCACATGGACCATCCTTCCTGGCGGGTGTGGGCGCAGAAATGCCCTGACGCCCTGTTCGTGTTTCCCGAAATGCACCGGGAGAGCGTGCTTTCCGACGGCGTTTCGGAAAAAAACTGCGGGGGCTGAACGACGGCGAAAGCTGCCAAATCGGGGACATCACGGTGCGCGCCGTCGCCGCCGCCCATGAGTTCCTGGCCCGCGACCCGGAAACGGGGCTGTACCCCTGCCTGCAATACATCATCGAGGGCAGCGGCGTCCGCGTCTATCACGCCGGGGACACCCTGCGCTATGAAGGGATGCTGCCCAAGCTCCGGGCTTTCGGCCCCATGGACGCGGCGCTTTTGCCCATCAACGGGCGGGACGGCGCGCGGTACCGGCGGAACTGCATTGGCAATATGACCTTTCAGGAGGCCGCCGACTTAGCGGGTGAACTGCGCCCCCGTCTGGTGATCCCCGGCCATTGGGATATGTTCGCCGATAACCCCGGCGACCCGGCGGCCTTCGCCGATTATTTGGACGCCAAATATCCCGGTCAGGTTCCCTGTTTGGTGCCCAAGCGTCTTGCGCCCGTCTTCGTAAAAGCTCCTGAACTGTGAGGTGCTGCTGAAATGACCGAAAAGGTGTATCAAACGGCCCACGGCCCTATCCATTATTGGGTCAATGAAAAGGCGGAGCGCAAAGCGCCGCAGCTGGTTTTCCTGCCCGGCCTCACGGCGGATCATCGGCTGTTCGATCGGCAGATATCGTTTTTTGAAGGGAAATATCCCGTTCTGGTGTGGGACGCGCCGGGGCACGCGGCCTCCTGGCCCTTTGAACTGACCTTTACCCTCATGGACAAAGCCGGATGGCTGGATGAAATCCTGCGGCAGGAGGGTTTTGGCGAACCCGTCCTCATCGGCCAGTCCATGGGCGGATACGTGGGGCAGGCCTTCGCCCAGCGCTTCCCGGATAAGCTGAAGGGCTTCATTTCCATTGATTCCGCCCCCTTGCAGCGGCAATACGTGACGGCGCTGGAAATCTGGCTGCTGAAGAAAATGGGGCCGGTCTACCGCTATTATCCGTGGAAATCCCTGCTGAAAACGGGTTCCAGCGGCGTGGCCGTCTCCGATTACGGCAGGGAGCTGATGCACGATATCATGATGGTATACGACGGGGATCAGGAACGGTACGCCAACCTCTCCGGCCACGGCTACCGGATGCTGGCGGAGGCCATGGAAGCGAATCTCCCCTACCGCATCCCCTGCCCGGCGCTGCTGATCTGCGGGGAAAAGGATCGGGCGGGGTCCACCGTGCGGTACAATAAAGCGTGGCACGAAAAAACCGGCATCCCCCTGGAATGGATCAGGGACGCGGGCCACAATGCCAACACGGATCAGCCCGAGCGCGTGAACGCGCTGATCGACGCGTTTGCCAAAAAACTGTGACAAACGGAGGACATAGCCATGGCGTCAAGAAAGGAATATTTGGATTTCATTCTGGATCAGCTTTCCGAAGCGGAGGGGATCTCCTTTCGGGCCATGATGGGCGAATATATCATCTATTGCGGCGGCAAAGTAGTGGGCGGCATTTACGACGATCGCTTTCTGGTCAAGCCAACCAAATCCGCCATCCAAATGATGCCGGACGCGGAAAGGGAATTGCCCTATGAAGGGGCCAAGGAAATGCTGCTGGTGGACAATGTGGAAAATAGGGCGTTCCTCCGGGAGCTGATCGAAGCGGTGGCCGCGGAATTGCCCGCCCCGAAGAAAAAGAAAATGTAGGGGTTCCGGCTTCAATAGGAAAAAAGGTGCGGTTCGCTCAGCAGACCGGAGGGCGTGAGGCGGTAGGTTTTCGTCCAGTACATGCCGGTTGTGCGCCAGGCCTGGGGGCCGTACCAGGTGAGCGCGTAGTCGTTCAGGTGGAGGGCGCCGAAGGAATTGACGCGGCTGGCAAAAACGGTAATATCCAGCACGTGATCCCCTTCGGGCAAGTACCCGAGATCGGCCTCCGACGGGGCCAGGGATAGATTGGCGACGCGTTTTCCGTCCAGCTCCGCCGTGACGCAGGGCGCGGAAAACAGACCCAACCGCAGGCGCAGGTTTTCCCCGCCCCGGATGTGATAGCGGTAGGTCAGCTTGCCGGAATAGAAGGGCAGGCCCTGGCGCGTCCAGTCGCCGTAACCCAGCGAACGGGGCGCGGGAATGATTACCGCCTCCGCGCCGGTGACGCCCACGCCGAAATCCCCCAGCAGGAACAGGTTTTCCGTGCAGGTGGAGGCCACGATGGGCTTTGTGACTTCCACCGTATTCAGGCCCTTATGCACCGGCCCCACCCGGAAGCAGGCAATGGATTCATCGGTAAAGAATCCGTCCTGCTTTTTTTCGATGGGTTCGCCGTTAAAGAAAACTTCGGAAATATCCGCGTCCTCTAGGGCCAGCCGGGCGGAGGGAAGGTCGATTTCGGAACGGAAGGAAACGCGCAGGGAAAGGGTATGTTCCGGCTTTTCCGGCGGCAGCACCCAGGGCTGGGCGCCCGAAACCGCCGCCGTGGAAATGCCGAGCGTTTCCTTGGCGGCCACGCCGATGCGAAGCATATCCTCCGTTTCCTGCCAGGAGCCGTCATTGGTGCGCCATTTCGCCGTATCCAGCACCAGCACGTTGTCCTCCCCTAAGATGATTTCATCCGGCGGGGGCAGCATGCGTTCGTTCTTAGGTTCGCGGGCCAGGGAAAATTCCTCCGCCATGCGGATGCCGCCGCCGCCGTTTGGGGCAATGCTGTGCGATTCGTTCTTCCGCATACCGCTGTCCGCCGGGGTCAGGCGCAAAAGCAGGCTGTCCTGGGGCCAGCAGCGCCAGGGAAGCACCGTGGTATTGGAACCGTACTCCGCCGGGATGGGAAGCATGTCCCCCGTATGCGTATCGCAGAGGGTCACGTCCCACTGGCCGTTGATTTCCAGGCGGTATTCCTCCATCCTGTCCGGGGCGCGGCGGTCGGCCGGGGCCGCGTGGGCAATGAAAAGGCTGCGGCAATCGCCGTCCTCCCGGAGAGCGGTGACAAGCCCCTCCGCCGGACTGCCGTTTTTCTTCCGAATGCGCACCTCCCGCAGGGGCAGCAGGGTTTCGTTGAGAAGCTCCCGATCCCAGGGCAGGCACTCGCAATCCTTGCTGAATGCTTCCGCATCATCGGAGGGCAGCGCGTCCACATAGCGGGGAGCGTACCCCAAGAAAATGACCCGGCCGCCCTGCTTCCGGAAAGCGCGCAGGGCGTTTAAGGTGGTGCGGCGCAGGGTGTCGCAGGCGGGCACGATGACGGCGTCGTAGGCCATTTCCCCCACGTTAAAAGTCTTTCCCGGCCGGAACAGCGTCGGCAGGGTGGATTCACAGATATAATCGAAATCCAGGGTATCGGAAAGCAACCATTGGGTGATTTCCCCAAAGCGGCGGTCCAGCTCGGCGCGCTTCTGGCCGGTCAGGTCGTCGGGGCCGAAGGCGATCCAGCAGGATTCCACGGGATGAATGACGCCGATGCGGATCAGCGGCTTACCCCGGATGAGCAGCGTATTGACCCGGGCGAAGTGATCCTCGATGAAGGGGTATTCCCGCCACCAGGCGCTATGATGGCCGATGGAGGCCGGATAATCCCGCTTGGATTCCCCGTGCATGGAACACCAATAGAGGTGCGGCACCCGCACCGTAACGCCCAAAGCGGCCTGCCAGTCCCCCTGGAGCTTATAGCCCTTGAAATCAAAATCCCAGTTGGTCACGCCGTACAATTCGCTGGTGACGCCGGGGCAGCCCTGCTGGTGCGCGGCGGAGGCCGCCTGCTTCACGGTGGTGAATTCCCGCCCATCGCACAGCATATCCACGCCGGGCAGGGTAAAGGCGCGGTAGGCGCGCATGGCTTCCCCCACGAGACGGGACTGGCTTTGCAGCGTGGGTTCCTCCATCATGTGGCCGGTCATCAAAATGCCGTGCGCCCTGCACCACGCCCCGATCTGGTCGCAGAAGGCCGAAACGAAGCGCTCCGTGGAATGGTCGAAGAAGCGGTAGCGGACGGGAGAAATGCCCTCCCGTTGCTCCCAGACCACCTCCGGCAGCCGGTCCAGCAGGCTTTCGCCATAGGCCGCCCGATATGTTTCCTCCATGTCGCCCGTCCAGGGCAGCGCCACGTCCTGCTGATCCAGGGAATGGGACAGGGTGGTTTTCCGGGGCATCTGCGGCTCGTCGGTAAAGATGGCGGGGCAAATGCCGCCCATATCGTCGCCCAGCGCTTCCTGATAACGGTCGTGGGTGATGTGAATGAAATCCCGGATGGCGGCGGGGTTCATGGTGTCCACATAGCCGTTGAAATGGAACCAGGGGCCGGGCTGGGTTTGTTTTTCCAGGGCGTACCATACCGTGCCCGCGGCTTCCTCGTTATCCTCCAGCCGCCGGTAGGTGTTCAATCGCCCTTCCGGGTTCAGTCCAACTTCATACCGGGCCAGCAGTTTGTCCTGATCGGTTGGCAATTTAGGCGAAAGCACCAGGAAACGCTGCCGGTTTTCCTCTTTTTTCGTCACATAGCCCCCCGCGAAGCCGGAGGGCCATTTGTCCTCGTCGTACAGCCAGGCAAGCATGCCCTGCTTCCGGGCTTCCTCCACGCAGAGGCGGATTTTATCCATGAATTCATCGGACAGGTAGGGTACGGACATGCCGCTGCGGGTGTGCATATGGAAGCCGCCCATGCCCATTTCCTTCATGTACCCGATCTCCCGGCGAAGCAAATCCCCATCGAGATCGCAGTTCCAGGCCCAGAAGGGGGTGCAGCGGTATTCGGAACCGGGATTCCGGAAAAGGGCGGGATCCAGGTTTTTTTCCTGGCTTCTTGGGTACAGCATGGTCATACTCCTTCCTGCGTTTTTCACGCGCGGAAAATCATTCCTCCGCCGTTTCCGCTTCGGTAAAATCCGGATCCGCCGGGGGCATATGCTGGCAGCAATAGAGCAGGGCGTCTTCCCCGTTGTCCTCATAATAGCGCTTGCGCACGCCCACGTATTCAAAGCCTAAGGACTGGTACAGGCGCTTGGCCGCTTCGTTGCTTTTGCGCACCTCTAAGGTGGCGTACACCACGCCCAAATTGGAAGCGTACTGCATAAGGCCCGCGGTCAGCAGCCTCCCGACGCCCCGGCCCCGAAAATCCTTTTTTACCGCCACGTTGGTCACATGGGCCTCGTCCAGCACGATCCAGGCCCCGGCGTAGCCGATCACCGCGCCGTTCTGCTCCGCCACCAGATAGCGGGCGCAGGCGTTGGTGGTCATTTCCTTCACAAAATCCTGCCGCGACCAGGGCCGGGCGAAGGTGGCGGCTTCAATGGAGTGTACCGCGTCCACGTCGTCGATCGTCATGCGGCGGATTACTGTTCCAATCAAAGTAACATCTCCTCTGATATAGAAAACAGGGATAGAGTGCAGAGTTGAGAGTGGAGAGTTGAGATAAATCTTGTCATACATGTTAGTTGACCGTCTGTTTGATCGACTAAAAAAATCTCAACTCTCAACTCTCCGCTCTCAACTCCAAAAAATCCTTATTTGTGTAGATTCACTTATAAGGGCCGGAGATTTTTTTGCCTTTCCGCCTGGGGTGGGCGCAGGTACAGGGGGGACAGGTTTTTATAATCCACCGCCTGATCCAGCTTGTTCCAGGCCAGAAACGCGGCGGCGGCGGGGCGCAGGAAGGCCAGATGCGCCGGGGCGAACAGCGCCCGGTCTCCCAAGATGCCCTGAATGGCGTTCCTGTGTACCGGCATGCCGTCCCCCAAGAACAGCATGGGCTGACCGAAGGCCGCCGCCTTTTCCAAATATTCTTCCAGCTTGATGGGTTCGTCCGGCAATAAGCGTTTTAGGGTTTCCCCCTGGAACGCCGCGCCGTACACCTGCCCCGCGCGGGCGTCCTGAATGGGGCAAATCACCCCCGCAAAGGACTGCACCCCCGCCGCCATGGCCTCCAGGGCGTCCACGGCGATGCAGGACTTGCCCGACGCGTGGGCCAGGGCCTTCACCGTACTCACGCCGATGCGCACGCCGGTAAAGGAGCCGGGACCCACCGTAACGGCGAAATAATCCGTATCGCTCATTTCCAGCCCCGCCCGGCGGTAGGCTTCCTCCGCCATGGGCAGGATGGACTGGGAATGGGTGAAGGCGTTGACGGCCATGCCCTCATATCGCACCGCGCCGTCCTGCATCAGCGCCACCCCCGCCACCGGCCCGGAAGTGTCCAAACAGAATAAAATCATTGCACCTGTTCCTCCGAAAAGGGAAATCCGCCCACGGGTTCAAAGGCAATTTCCCGGGTGTTTTCGTCCAGGGTTTTGATCGTCACGTTCAAGCGCCGTTCCGGTACGTATTCCGGGGCCTGTTCGCTCCATTCGATCAGCGCCACGCCGTCGCCGTTCAATTGCTCCTGAAAGCCCATTTCGGCGATTTCCTCCGGATCGTGGATCCTGTACCAGTCAAAATGATACAAAGGGCAGCGGCCCTCGTCGTACATGTTCAGGATGGTAAAGGAAGGGCTGGGCACCGGGCCGGTCACGCCCAGGCCCCTTGCCACGCCACGGGCCAGCTCGCTTTTTCCCGCGCCCAAATCCCCCCGAAGGGTCAGGGTATCCCCCGGCTTTAAGACGCGCGCCAGCCGCGCCCCCAAGGCCCTGGTTTCCTCCGCCGCATGGGTGATAATCAACTGTCCCGCCCCCCTTTATTCCTTGAAAAAATGTTCAGTCCAAGGGGCCGCAAAGTGGAAAGTGAAAAGTGTAAATCGATATGGCTTGCACTTGGCTTTCAG
>JAFSNT010000217.1 GCA_017443295.1 Clostridia bacterium | reverse complement strand
CGTCGGGGAAAATGTTCATCTTGTAATGATCGCAGCAACCTTGATTGCGCACGATCAGCACGCCGAAGGGTACGCCTTTGCCGCTGGCGGCCACGTCCTTTTCATAGGCGCGGGCTTCCACTTCCAAAGGGCGAAAGTCGGGGTCCAGGGGAGCGGGAACTTTGAGCAGCATTTTCATGGCCTCCTTTTTAACGATAGTGGAAATTGAAAAGTGAAAAGTGAAAAGAAGTATAGTCTATCAAAGGCGGATCGGTCTGTTTTTGAAACAATTCAAAATTTCACTTTCCACTTTTCACTTTCCACTTTTTTTCTTGCTTAGCGAGCGTACTTGACGCGGCCCCTCACGATGGTTTTCAGCACGTTGCAGTCTTCGTCCATCAAAATGATATCGGCGTCCTTGC
Organism: Clostridia bacterium; assembly: GCA_017443295.1. Taxonomy (GTDB): domain Bacteria; phylum Bacillota; class Clostridia; order Christensenellales; family Aristaeellaceae; genus RUG563. The sequence goes on along the minus strand of JAFSNT010000217.1, from coordinate 9,899 downwards.
CGGGGGTGAGGGAACCCTTGCGGTCATCCAGGTGGGCTGATTCGGCGGCGTTCAGGGACGCGGCGCGGACGGCGGCGTACAGGGGAATATACCCGTAATCCCGCAGGTTGCGCACGCCCTGGTTGAGCTTTAACACGCTGCCCGCGATGGTGCCGTCCTTCAGGCGGCATTCGATGCCCTTGAGTACGAACACCTGGCCGCCGTTTTCGTATTCCCCGTCCGGCATGCCCGCGGAGCGCAGGGCGTCGGTGATCAGCACCAGCTTGTTGCCCTTGAGCCGCGCCATCATGGGGAAAATGCCCTTGTTCACATGGAAGGTGTCGGGGATCAGCTCGGTGTAAATGTCCGTATTCAGGGCCGCGCCCACCACGCCGGGGTCCCGGTGCATGAGGGGCGTCATGGCGTTGAAGGTGTGGGTGCTGCGCGTCACGCCCGCGTGAATGGCCTCCATGGCCTGGTCAAAATTGGCGCTGGTGTGGCCGATGGACAGGGCGATGTTGGTTTCCTGCCGCAGGCGGCGGGTAAATTCCAGACCGCCGGGCATTTCCGGAGCGAAGGTGATCACCTTGATCACGTCCTTGAAGGGCAGCACCTTGTCCGCGTCGGGCTTCAGGATATAGGCCTCGTTCTGCGCGCCCTTCTTGGCGGGATTGATGAAGGGGCCTTCCATGTGCATGCCCGCGATCTGCGCCCCGTCAAAATCGGGGGAGAGGCTTTCTTCCATCAGGCCCCGGATGTGGCGGCACACGCTCTCCAGCGTTTCCCATGCCACGGTCAGGGTGGTGGGCAGGAAGGAGGTGACGCCGTTTTCCAGCAGGCCATGGGCCATTTTGCGGATATCGTCGGGGTCGTTGTCGGACACGTCCACATTCTGATAGCCGTGAATGTGTACGTCCACAAGGCCCGGAGCCACGTAAGCGCCCTGGGCGTCGATGATTTCATCCGCCTGCTCCTTCGCCTTGTCCGGGTCGGTGAGGCAGACGATCCGTTCGTCGTAAACAAGGGCTTTTCCCTTCACTTCACTGTCGGGCAGCAGCACCCGGCCATTCAGAATGGCTTTCATGGGCAGTCACGCTCCTTTTTTTATGCGGTGGTCATGCTGTTGTTTCTGGTATTATTATATATGATTCAGACGGGATTTACAATAGAAAAACATCAAAAAAGAGCAAAGATGAAAAAAAGAAAACAGCCGCCGGCGAGGCCGGTGGCTGAAAGGACAGGCTGTTTTACGGCGCGACGACGCGGTAGGTGAAGGCGCTGAACCGGGCCTCGCCGCCCGCCGCTTCCGCGTTATAGTGGAACAGCCCGGCGCGGACGCCCGCGAAGTGGCGAAGATCGAAGGCCATTTTCTGGGGCGTGCCAAGGGGCAGCCACGCGCCGTCTTCCAGATGGAAGAAGGAAACGGCGTCCTTCATATCGGTAAAATCGAACAGCGCTTTCAGGGTGACGGCTTCCGAAGCGGGAACCTCCGCCGTCACGGTTTCGCCGGACTGATCGTTTGCCGGTTTTGTCAGCAGGGACAGCACAAAGCCCTCTTCCGTGCGGCGCAGGGCGGCGGCGCTCCATGCGTATTGCAGGGCGCACAGGCCCGCCCGGCCCCCGACTGCCAGCCGGGAGCCGTCCAATTGCACCGTAACCTCCGTGACGGGATAGGTGCAGCGCACGGTGAGGGTGTTGCGGGCGTCGGTCAGTTCGCCGTCGATCCGCCCGGCGGTGAGGGACAGGAAGCCGCCGCCGGTCTGCCACAGGGTATCGTCCGGCACGTGGTTCCATTCCCACATGGCTTTCAGGGCGGGGGCGTCAAAGGAATCGTCCTCCGCCAGGGGCGCATAGGCGTAACCGGGGCGGGCGGTGAGGTTCACCGCCTCCTTGGGCGCTTTGCCGTCATCCCCGATCACCGGCATGCCCTGTTCCCAGCCCAGGGGAATCAGCACGGGGGTGCGGCCCACCGCGCCGCGATCCTGGAAGAAAACGGCGTACCAGCGGCCGTCGGGGGTGTCCACCACGCCGCCCTGGGCCACGCCCTGGCCGTGATAGCCCTGATCGTCGTTGAACACGACGCCGCCGGTAAATTCTCCCGTCAGGCTGTCAGCGGCGAAGCAGCTTTCCACCCGCCGCCAGCGGTCCGGCAGGGAATGGATGGTGAACAGATAATATCTGCCGTCGATCTTGTAGAAGTGGGAGCCTTCGTAGCCCAAGGTTTTGGTTTTTTCCATGGTCACCAGCACCCGGTCAAGGCCCCCCGGCTGGGGGCCGGTGAGGGCGTCGTTCAGTTCCGTCAGGCGGATGGTGCTGTTGCCGTAAACGATGTAGGCTTTGCCCCCGTCGAAGAACAGGGAGGGGTCATGGTACAGGCCGGGGAGGACGCTCAGGGTCCAGGGGCCGTTTTCGATGTCTCGCGTGCGGTAAATGTGGGTTTCGCCCTTATCCACCACCGCGAAGCACACGGAAAACACGCCGTCCTGCCAGCGCAGGGAGGGCGCCCACATGCCCTTGCCGTAGCAATTTTGACCGTTCGTCAGCGTGCGGGCGTCCGTTTCGTCCAGCGCGTCATAGAGGTGGCCGCACCATTCCCAATGGATGAGATCATAGGAGCGCAGGATGGCGCAGCCGGGGGAGAAGTGCATGGTGGTGCTGACCAGGTAATAGGTATCGTCCACCCGGATCACGTCGGGGTCGGGAAAATCGCTGCCGGTGAGCAGGCTTAAGCCCTTACTGACCCTGGAGGGGGGAAAAGAACTGCCAGGAAAGCAGCTGCACGTCGGCCCGGGTGAAGCGGAAATACAGGTCATGTTCGCCCGTGATGGTTTCCGGCAGGGAGAACAGCTCGGCCCGTGCTTCTGTGGCGGCGGTCAGGCTGATTACCGCGGCGGGCTTACTGTCTAAGCTGTCCAGCAGGATTTCGATTTTCGCGTCTTCCGGGGCCGTCCAGGCGAGCTTCACGCCCCCCGCGCCCTCCGTGCCGAAATCCACGCCCGCAACGCCGATCCAGCCGCCCGCAGCGGTGGTTTTTACGATCATGCCGCCCGCGCCCGGCACGGTATCCGCCCCCGCCAGGGAAGCCAGGGTGGCGGCGGGCACTTCCTTAAAGGGATCGAAAGGCTTGACCTGCGGAGCGCCTTCGTAGGTGCCCTTGGAGAGCGTGGGCAGGCCCTGTTCGTTCAGGTTCAGCACGTCGATGAAGGTGCTGCGGTAGCCCGCGCCCCAGCCCATGGCCTTATCCACGGTGGCGGCATGGTAAGTGATATAGGTTTGGCCCTTGAACGCAAACATGCAGTGGTGGTTGTTGCCGCCCACGCCGAACAGCGTGCCGGGGTTTTGCAGCACCCGCCCGCCAAACGTGAAAGGCCCCATGGGAGAATCGGAGGTCATGTACACGATTTCGCCGCTCTGGAAGCCCTGGGCGCTGCCGGAAGCGGGTACGTTGAAATTGGAGCAGTAGGAGTACACGTAGGTGTCCCCGAACTTGTTGACGCCGGAATCCTCGAACAGCCAGGGGGGATTGATGACCACCGGGTCGCCGTCCAGACTGACCATATCGGCCCCTAACTTCGCCACCCGCGCGGTGCCGGGGTCTTCGGCCCTGCCGTCGGGCACGCCGCCGCCGAAATACAGGTAGGCGCTGCCGTCGTCGTCCACCAGCACGGCGGGGTCAAACAGCCAGGTGACTGAAGCGCAGGTGGGGGTATCCCGGCTCACCAGGGCGTGGCCCAGGGGATCGGTGAAGGGGCCGGCGGGATCGTCCGCCACCAGCACGCCGATGCCGCCGCCGCTGTTGGCGAAGTACAGGAAAAACTTGTCCTGCCCGTCGATGGTTTTCCAGGCGGCGCAGGGCGCCCAGGAATTATTGGCCCATTTGGCCGCGCCGTTCCGGCCCGCGGCTAATACCGCGCCGTGATCCTGCCAGTTCACCAGATCGTCGGAGGACAGCACCCGCAGGGTGGTGATGTTGCTGTAATCGTTGGTGCGGATGCTGCCGTCCTTGTCGGTCATGGGTTCGTCCCCGGTCATGTAAAGATACACCTTCTCCCCGTAGACCATGGCCCAGGGATCCGCGCCGAAGCGCTGCACCATGACGGGGTTGTGCTGGTTCAGGGTTTTGTATACGTTCACGGCGGTTTCCTCCTGATCGTAGAGCTTGTCCAGGCCCAGCCTGTCGATGGCTTCCTGGAACGCTGAATCTTTGGTTGAGAGGGGAATGGAAGCGTCCTGCAGCGCGCCGAAAAAAGCGGGCTTATAGCCAAAATTCTTGTCAAACAGCAGGGGATACTTCTTTTCGCTGGGGCTGTTCAGCCAGGATTGATCGTCCTTGAGGCCCCACACCGTCACATTGCCAATATCATATCCGGAACGGACTTTCACCCTTTCCAGCATGGTAAACAGGGAGCGGTAGCGGCTGGCCAGGCGCATCTGGCCAAGCGGTGAGTTATCAGCGCTGCCGATATCCAGCTCCGTCACGTGGATCGTGATCCCTAAGCGGGCGTACTGGCTCACGGCGTTTTCGTAATCCAGCACGGTGGGAGAATCGACGCCCAAGTGGCTCTGCATGCCTAAGCCGTCCAGCACGCCTTTGTCGTGCAGGGTTTTGAGCAGCGTGCGCAGAAAGACGAGCTTGGATAACTGGGTGCAGCTGTAATCGTTGTAGAACAGCTTCTGTTCCGGCTGGGCGTACATCCGGGCGAAGGTGAAGGCCCATTCGATGTAGTCCTCGCCGATGGTATCATACCATAGGTTCCCCTCCGTGCGGATGCCCGCCGGATGGCCCATGCTGGGGTCGATGGCCTCGTTCACCACGTCCCAGGCGTATACCACGCCGGGATACTTGGCGTTCACGTACTCCATTTCGTCCCGGATGTAGTTTTCCATGCGCAGGAGCATGGTGTCCCGGTCCACCAGGGGGGCGCTAGGCAGGCTGGACCAGTTTTCAGCGAAGAACCACCGGGGCGTTTGGCTGTGCCACACCAGGGTGTGGGCGCGCACCTTCATACCATGCTCCTGGGCAAAGGCCAGAACCGGTCCTGCCTTGGAAAAATTCAGCTTCGCCCGGGTATTGTCTCCGCTGCGGATGGAGGCTGACCGATCCAGCACGGCGTCGGCCTTCATCTGGTTTTCACAGGTCAGGGAATTGAAGTTGGAGGCAATGAGCGCTGCCGCCCGTTCGTCCTTGAGTACCACGGGGGACGTGGCCACCCCGATGGTGAATATCCCCTCATACCGCTGGGCAAGGCTGGGCGCTTCCCCGCCCGCCAAATACGCTTCATAGGCGGTCATGTTTTCTTGTCCCATGGCGGCGCTCATACCGCCAAGCAGGATGATCATGGCCAGCAGCAGCGCCCGTTGATTCCGATGCATCAACCCCATCTGTCATCCCTCCTGCTCCTGGAACAGCATGGGCAGGAAATCATGGATGCACCGCCGCCACACGCCCCAGTCGTGGCCGCCGGGGAAGGTGCGGCGAAGCATGGCAACGCCCTTTTCCTTCACCAGCTCGTCTTCCGCCAGGAAGATATTAAAGAACTGATCCTCCGTGCCCATGGCGCGGTAGAACACCCGGAAGGATTGCCGGAACTTTTCCTTATCGTCCAGCAGGGCCAGATGGCTGTTATCGCCCTCCCGGATGGCGCGCAGGAAGCCGCTGAACAGCCCGGCGTAGGCGAACAGCTCGGGATGGGTCAGGGTGGTCAGGCTGGTCTGGAAGCTGCCCATGCTCAGGCCCGCCATGGCCCGGTGTTCTTTATCGGTGAATACGGGGTAATGGCTTTCGATGAAGGGGATCAGGTCGTTCAGCAGCACCTGGGGGAAGCGCATGCGGCCCTGATGGATATCGTCGCCCTGGGTCATGCCGTTGCCCATGACGATGATCATTTCTTTCATTTTGCCCTCGTGCAGCAGCCGATCCGCGATGCGACCCACATGGCCCTGGTACACCCAGCCCGTTTCGTTTTCCCCGTAGCCGTGCTGCAAATACAGCACGGGATATTTTTTGGTTTGATCGAAGGAGGCGGGGGTATATACTAAGCAGATTTCATGCTTGCCCGTCACGGCGGAGGGGAAATAATGCCGGGTCACCGCGCCGTGGGGAACGCCGTCCAGGGCGGCCCATTCTTCCTCGCCGGGGACCGGGATATCCAGGAAATTCATGGGGCGGCAGCAGCCGTAGCCGATGGGCAGATAGGGGTTCAGCACGTCGTTTCCGTCGATTTTCAGGAAGAAATACTGAAAGCCCCGGCCCAAATCCACCGTGCCCTCCCACATGCCGTCTTCCTTCGCGGCCAGGGGGTGCATCCGGCCAAACTGATCCAGCGCCACTTCCTTCGCGCCGGGGGCTTTGATCCGCACGGTGACGCGGCCATCCGGCAGGATTTCATAGCCCTGATCTCCGTCGCGGTTGGGTTCGCCGTAATAAGGATCAAAGGATACGGCGGTATCCAGGGGCCAAGCATTTTTCATGGGTACATCTTCTCCCTTCTGTTTTTCAGGCGTTCGTGGTAATGATACGCCGCGGGCCGTCTTTTTCCTTCCAATGTGAGGAAATAACGCATTTTTTTGTAGACACGGCAGGAATTATTTGTTATAATAAACGAAATATCCGGATATTTTTTGACCGGGAAGCAAGAGGAGAACACCAAAATGGAGCGTTACCGGTTCGAGCCCAAGGTTTTCGCCCAAATGGAGGCGTCGCCCGTTCCCTTTGCCGTTTATCAGTTTGTGAATAAACGGGTGGCTACGCTTGCGCTTTCCCAGGGCTTTTGCCGCATGTTCGGGTTTGCGGACAGGGCGAAGGCCTACGATATGATGGATAACGACATGTACCGCCTCACTCACCCGGACGACGCGGCCCGCGTGGCCGAGGCCGCCGTGCGCTTCGCCACCGAGGGCGGGGAATTCAACGAGATTTACCGCAACAAAACCGTAAAGGACGACGAAAAATATATCGTCGTTCACGTGCAGGGCGAGCATGTGTATACCGAAACGGGGGAGAGGCTGGCTTACGTATGGTATACCAACGAGGGCCTGTTCTGCCCCGACGGCGAGCAGCAGAACGACCTGAACCGTTCCTTCAACCGCATGATGCGGGAAGGCAGCATGGTGCGCAGGAACCATTACGATCCCCTCACCGGCCTGCCCAACATGACCTATTTCTTTGAGCTGGCGGAAGCGGGCCTGCAAAGCATGCTGAGCCAGGGCAAGCGGGCCGCCGTGGTGTTTCTGGACCTGTGCGGCATGAAAGCCTTCAACGGCAAATACGGCTTTTCCGCCGGGGATCAGCTGATTTTGGACTTTGGACATCTGCTGGCCGCCCATTTCAGCAGCGAGAGCTGCGCCCGGTTCGGCCAGGATCATTTCGCCGTGTTCGCTCCCGCCGATGGGATCGAGGATCAGCTTTGCGGGCTGTTTGAGCAGTGTCAGAGCCTCAACGCGGGGGAGAATCTGCCGGTGCGCGCCGGGATCTTCCTGACGGATGCAGAAATCGAGGTGGGCAAGGCCTGCGACCGGGCGAAGATCGCCTGCGACCTGAACCGCAACGCCATGGTTTCCTGCTACACCTTTTTCGACAGCCAGATGCTGGCCGAAGCGGAGAAACGCCACTACATCACCGGCAGCCTGAACAAAGCGCTCCAGGAGGGATGGGTCAAGGTGTACTATCAGCCCATCATCCGCGCCGCCAACGGCCAGGTGTGCGACGAAGAAGCGCTGTCCCGCTGGATCGACCCGGTGAAGGGGTTCCTGTCGCCCGCCGAATTCATTCCCGTGCTGGAGGAAGCCAAGCTGATTTATAAGCTGGATCTGTACGTGCTGGATGAAATTCTGAAAAAGATGAAGCGGCAGGCGGCCCTGGGCATGTACGTGGTGCCCACGTCCCTGAACCTGTCCCGGGCGGATTTTGAAGGCTGCGATATCGTGGAGGAGATTCGCCGCCGGGTGGACGAGGCGGGCGTCAGCCATTCCCAGCTGACCATTGAAATCACCGAAAGCATCGTGGGCAGCGATTTCGAGTTCATCAAAAAGCAGATCGCCCGCTTCCGGGAATTGGGCTTCCCGGTGTGGATGGACGATTTCGGCAGCGGCTATTCCTCTCTGGATATGCTGCAAAACATCCATTTTGACCTGATCAAATTCGATATGCGCTTCATGCAGCAATTCGGCAGCGGCGACGAGAACCGCGTCATCCTGACCGAGCTGGTGAAGATGTGCATGGGCCTCGGCGTGGAAACCGTCTGCGAGGGCGTGGAAAAGAAGGAGCAGGTGGAGTTTTTACAGGAAATCGGCTGCACCAAGCTGCAGGGCTATTACTACAGCAAGCCCATCCCGCCGGAGGAGATTTTCGATCGGACAGAAAAAAAGACGATTCAGATCGGCTTTGAAAACCCCCGGGAGGCGGAATACTACGCCACCATCGGCCGCATCAACCTGTACGATATGGCCGTGCTTTCCGACGACGGCGACGAGACCCTGGGCCGCTATTTCGATACCATCCCCATCGCCATCATGGAGGTAAACGGGACCTGGACGAAATACGTGCGCTGCAATAAAGCCTATCGGGATTTTATGCTGCGCGCTTTCGGCATGCTGTACATCGGCAAGCCCATGAATCATAGCCTGATGCCGGACGCGGCGGGCACCGCCTTTTTGAACGCTGTCATGCGATGCAGCCGGGAGGGCAACCGCATGATCGTGGATGAAAAAATCGGGGAAAACGCCACGGTGCATTCCTTCATCCGCCGGGTGGCCGTCAACCCCGTCACCGGCACCGCGGCCATCGCCGTGGCCGTGCTGGCGATCATGGAGGAGGATCAAAACGCGGGCGCGTCCTACGCCAACATCGCCCGGGCGCTGTCCTCGGACTATGTGTATCTGTATTACGTGAACCTGGAAACGGAGGAATTTACCGAATATACCTCCGATGCCAGGAAGGAAGATTTGGCGGTGGAACGCCACGGCGACCGCTTCTTTGAGAACAGCCGCCGGGACGCCCTGACCGTGCTGTGCAAAGACGACCAGGAATACTTCATCAGCAGCTTTACCAAGGAAAAGGTGATCCAGGCTTTGGATACCCAGGGCACCTTCACCATCACCTACCGCCAGTTCATCGGCGGCAAGCCCACCTATGTGAGCATGAAGGCCGTGCGGATGCAGCGGGACAGCAAGCATATCATCATCGGTGTGAGCAACGTGGACGTGCAGATGCGGGAAAAGGAAGCCATGGAGCGCATCGAGGCCGAGCGCATCACCTTCGCCCGCGTGGAGGCCCTGTCCGGCGGATATATCTGCATTTATTCGGTGGACCCCGAAACGGATCATTATTTTGAATACAGCGCCACTCGGGACTATGAGGGCCTGGGCCTTGCCAAGGAGGGCGAAAACTTCTTTGAGCAGGCGCGGCTGGAAAGCCTGCGGGCGATTTACCGGGAAGATCAGGCCATGTTCAAGGCCCGGTTCACCAAGGAAAACGTGATGGCGGAGATCAAGCGCTGCGGGCTGTACGTGCTTCGTTACCGCCTGATGATCGACGGCAAGCCCCAGTATGTGAACGTCAAGGCCGCCATGGTGGAGGAGCGGGACGGAAAACAGCTCATCATCGGCGTGAACAATATCGACGCCCACGTGAGGATGGAACAAGCCGGAAAATAACTTTTTCCACGATAAAACAGCGCAATTCGCGGGGATGCGGATTGCGCTGTTTTGCAGTGGGGTTCAGGGGTTTAGCTTGGCTCACGCATGAATGAGAAATTGGGATTTGACGGGGAGGAACCGGCGGGGCAGAGCCCCATATGCACTAACTTAATATTGACAAAAAGAAAACGACCCGCTATAATGTTTAAAAGAAAATAAGCGGGGGGCATAAGAAATGGAGATGGTAGGAGTCGCAAGCTTGATGAGGGGAATGCCGACAGGAT
>JAFSNT010000216.1 GCA_017443295.1 Clostridia bacterium | reverse complement strand
TTCATAATTGGCCTGTTTGCCATGCTTTCCTGTTTGACATCTGTTTTTTTGAGAACAAATATTCCTGTTTCTTCTTCTTTGATTGTATTTGCTCAAATAGTTCTGGCCTTTTTTAATTTGGCTATTTTCGTCCTCTATGCACTAAAACCTTGATGCCCTCTCCTTTCTCATATTAACGTCTACTATTCTCACACTAACGTCCATGGCTTTTCCCACTGTGGACGTTACTCTGGGAATTTACGTTTCCGTTCCTCCACCAGCATGCCGGTCAGGGGCGGCACGCCGAAGCGGCGGATGAACAAATCGCATTTGCACAAGAAAGCGAAAAAGATGTGACGGCCCTGGCCGCACAGGGATTCGTAGTTGCCCTGGCCCTTGGCGAGAATCACGTCCGCCTGATCCATGGCCTGCCGGGCGGGGGCGGGCATCATGTCATACACCGTTCCGGCGATGGCCGCGCCGTTGGACAGGATTTCCGCCGCTTCGCCGAGGCCCACGTATTCCGCGTCCGGCACCGTCACGTCGTTCAGCACTTCCCCGCCCCGCACCAGCGCCTGAAAAGTAAGCCCCGGAAAGTGCCGCCCCAATTGCTCCATCAGCAACTTGTCCAGCACGATTTCCCCGCAGTTGTCCGCGATGAGCAAAAACCGTTTCCCATTTTCGCAGGCGGCAAGGAAATGGTCGTAGACCTCTTTTTCTTCTTCCCGCAGGGCCGCGTGATCGAAAAGGGACAGGAAGGTATTTTCCTCCACAGTGTCCATGGCCCCGTAATCAATATAATTCCCCACCCGGGCGAAGGCCAGGGCCGCCGCCACGGGGTCGTCCGCTTTTTCGATCCGCGCCCGAAGCTGTTCTTCCATGCCCAGCACCAGATCGTTGTACCGGCGCTTTACCGCCGCGTAGCCGTCCGAGGGGCCGAAGCGCCGGGCAAAAGCCTGGTTGAACCGGTACACCAGCACGGGGGACGTATCGTTTTCGCCCCGGCCGTCGATCAGCGCCCGTACCTCGGCCAAATATTCCGCATCCGGCATCCGTTTGCGCTGCCTGTCGTACAGGCATTGGGCGCAGCTTTCCGGAATCCTCACAGCGCATCCTCCCCGATCATCGCTAATACGAGCGATTCATAACAATCGTTGTTTAACGTATGTTATTATAATTACGCTCCTCTGCCCTGTCAAGAATCGCCGCACTTTTTTCTCACAAAACTATTGACTTAGAGTAAACATGAAGGAGTAACATGAGGATACACGGTTGGAAGTTCCTGTAAGCCATAAAACCCGCATCGCCGGATACCGACACGAAAAAGCAGGAGGGTCATGCTATGAAAATGCTGTGGCGGCTGAGCCGCGAGGCCATACGGTACAAAACGCTGTACATCGTCGCCATTCTGTCCACCTTGGGGCTGACCGCCGTGAATCTGGCCGCGCCCAAAGCCCTGTCCGCCATGACGGGCATTGTGGAAAGGGGCGTGGACGACGCGGGCTTAAAGCAGATCGGCGCGCTGACTGCGCTGCTGGTGGGGCTGTACCTGCTGCGCATCCTGTTCCGGTTCCTGAGCAATTATCTGGCCCACAAAGCCGCCTGGTATTTGGTGGGCGACCTGCGCACCCGCACCTATGACAAGCTGGAGCGCATGCATTTGGGCTACTTCCACGATAAGCAGACCGGCGATCTGATGAGCCGGGTGGTCAACGATACCCGGGATTTTGAGCTGCTTTACGCCCACATGATCCCCGAAACCATCACCAATCTGGTCACTTTTTTGGGCGTCCTCATCGTGCTGCTCACCATCAACCCCAAGCTGGCCCTGATCACCTGCGCGCCCATCCCCCTGATCCTGGTTTCCGGCGTGATCTTTTCCAAAAAAGTGCGCCCCTATTTTCGCATTTCCCAGAAAAAGATGGGCGAGCTGAATGGCAAATTGCAGGACAACCTGTCCGGCATCCACGAAATTCAGTCCTTCGGCCGGGAGGAATACGAAACCGGGAAGGTGGACGAGAGAAACTTTGAACACATCCGCGCCATGCTCCAGGCCCTGAAAATCAGCGCCATTTTCCACCCTTCCGTGGAATTCATTTCCTCCCTGGGCACCATCCTGATCGTGGGCTTCGGCGGGTACTTGGCCTATACGGAGGGCCTGCGGGTGGAGGACATCGTGGCTTTCCTGCTGTATTTGAGCCTGTTTTACGGGCCGGTGACGGGCCTTGCCAACCTGCTGGAAAGCATGCAGCAATCCATGGCCGGGGCGGAACGCGTGCTGGCGGTGTTGGACACGCCCTGCGAGATTCAGGACAAAAAGGACGCGGTGGCGCTCGAAAACGTGCGGGGCGACATCCGCTTTGAGCATGTGAGCTTTTCCTATAACGACGCCGTGCCCGTGCTGCGGGACGTGTCCTTCCACTGCGAGCCGGGCAGGATGCTGGCGCTGGTAGGCCCCACGGGCGTGGGCAAAACCACCCTGACCCAGCTGATTTCCCGCTTTTACGAACCCACCTCCGGCCATATTCTGATCGACGGGCATGAGATCGGCGGCGTGACCCTGGAAAGCCTGCGGCGCAACATCTCCCCCGTGCTGCAGGACACCTTTCTGTTCAACGGCACCATTGCGGAAAACATCGGCTACGCCGTGCCGGACGCCAGCATGGACGAAATCAAAGCCGCCGCCATGGCCGCCAACATTCATGAGGATATTTTGGCCATGCCGGACGGCTACGAAACCCAGGTAGGCGAAAGGGGCCTGCGGCTTTCGGGCGGGCAAAAGCAACGCGTAGCGATTGCACGGGCCATCCTGCGCCGTTCCCCCATCATCATCTTAGACGAAGCCACCGCCTCCGTGGATGTGGAGACGGAACAGCAGATTCAGAAGGCCATCGCGGGCATCGCGGGCACGCGCACCATCATCGCCATCGCCCACCGCCTGTCCACCATCCGCAACGCGGACAAAATTCTGGTGATCGAGGAGGGCCGCATCACCGAAGAGGGCACCCACGCCGAGCTGGTGGCCTTGGGCGGCAGCTACGCCCGCATGGATCGCATTCAAAGCGCCGCCACCGGGGGCATCGCCTGAAAAGCGGGGATGGGATTACCCTGGGGCCTCCGCGGCCCCAGTTCCGCAGGCTCAATAGTCGCAACTCCCCTTCATGGGGAGATTGCTCCTTTTCGCCTGATCTCACCGCCGATGAAATTCCCGCCACCGGCGGTCATCGGCGGTTCGTCCCCGCGGCA
>JAFSNT010000215.1 GCA_017443295.1 Clostridia bacterium | reverse complement strand
TGGCCTCCGGTCGCGTCCGCGCCATGGTCAATGACCGGGGCGAGCGCGTGCAGAGCGCCGGTCCCTCCACGCCTGTGGAAATCTCCGGCTTCAACGAAGTGCCCCTGGCGGGCGACGAAATGTTTGCCGTGGCCGACGACCACCTGAGCCGTCAGGTCGCCCAGGAGCGCCGCGACAAGCTCAAGGCTGCCCGTGCGAACACCACCAAGGTGAGCCTGGACAATCTGTTCGCGGGCATCGCCGAGGGCAAGGTGCAGAACCTGAACATCATCATCAAGGCCGACGTGCAGGGCAGCGTGGAAGCCGTGAAGCAGGCTTTGGAAAAGCTTTCCAACGACGAGGTGAAGGTGCGCGTGCTGCATAGCGCTGTCGGCGCTGTGACCCAGGACGACGTGAACCTGGCCTCCGCCTTCAACGCCATCATCATCGGCTTCAACATCCGCCCCGATTCCACCGCCCGGGACGCCGCCGAGCGCGAGGGCGTGGATATCCGCCTCTACCGCATCATCTATCAAGCCATCGAGGACGTGGAAAAGGCCATGAAGGGCCTGCTGGCTCCCGAATTCAAGGAGAACCTGCTGGGCCACGCCCAGGTGCGCAGCACCTTCAAGATCACCGGCGCGGGCACTATCGCGGGCTGCTACGTCACCGACGGCAAAGTGCAGCGCAACGCCTCCGTGCGTCTGCTGCGCGACAACGTGGTGGTGTTCGAGGGTAAGCTCTCCTCCCTCCGCCGCTTCAAGGACGACGTGAAGGAAGTGGCCTCCGGCTACGAGTGCGGCGTGGGCCTGGAAAACTACAACGACGTCAAGGAAGGCGACGTTGTGGAATGCTTCGTGATGGAAGAAATCGAAAGGTAAATGGGAGGTTATGGCGGGAAACTTTTCTTTCGGGCGAAAGAAAGGTTTCCCGCGCCCTTCCAAAGAAAGCCTTCCTCGGGATGGAAGGGGAATGATTTTTTGTTTCTTGCTTCCCCGTGGAAGGCTTGAACGTTTTGAAAGGAAAAAGCTTTGAGTAGTTTTCGTATTGATCGTATTTCGGAAGAAGTGCGCCACGCCATCGACGCCATCATCCGGGACATGAACGATCCCCGCATCAGCGGCACCTATGCCGTGACCAGGGCGGACGTGACCCGTGATTTGCGCTGGGCCAAGGTGTACGTCAGCGTCTTAGAGGACGATAAGGCGGACGACATGATCAAGGCGCTGAAAAAGGCCGCCGGGTTCATCCGCCACGAATTGGGGGCGCGGGTAGACCTGCGCTACACCCCGGAGCTTTTATTTGAACGGGATCGCAACATCGCCTACGGCGCGCACATCGCCCAGGTGCTGAAAGAAGTGGCCCCCACCAGAGAGGAAGAAGAACATGACGATGGCGCAGAAGCCTGATTTCTGCCCCGAAATGCTGTCCGCGCTGCAAAATGCGAACAGCATTTTGTTATGTACCCACGCCCAGCCCGACGGGGACGCCATTGGCTCCGCCCTGGCCATGGGCTTGGGTCTGCGTTTCCTGGGAAAAGAAGTGACCCTGCTGGACGCCGACCCGGTGCCGACGCAGATGCGTTTCCTGCCCGGCGCGGAGGGTTTCGTCCAACCGGAGGCGGTACGGGGCAAAGCCTTTGACGTGGCCTTGGCTATCGACACCGCCACCACGGAGCTTTTGGGGGCAAGCAAGGACGCTTTTTTTGCCACGCCCGTCACGCTGGTCATGGATCACCATCCGGACAATCCGCGCTATGCCATGCTGAACGTGGTGGACGGCAAGGCTTCGGCGGCGGGCTGCGTGGTGCGCCGCTGCTTACAAGCGCTTCATATTCCGCTGACCAAAGAAATCGCCGCCTGCCTGTACTGCGCCCTCAGCACGGATACGGGCAATTTCCGCTTTCAGAATACCAACGCCGAAGCCTTTTCCATCATGGCGGAACTCATGGAAACGGGGTTTGATCTGCCCGCTGCCGCCCGCCCGCTGCACCAGCTTCGGGAAGAACCTCACCTGCGGCTGCTGGGCCGGGCGTTGGATTCTTTGAAAATTTTTGCAGGTGGAAAATGCGCCTGCATGCGGCTGACCCAGGAAGATTATCAAGCGGCGCACGCCCTGCCGGAACACAACAGCAACATCGTCAATTACGCCCTGGATATTCCCGGCGTGGAAATGGCGTTCTTAGCTGAGGAACGGGAAAACGGCATGGTGAAAGCCAGCCTGCGGGCGCTGCCGCCCTGGAACGTGGCGGAAATCGCCAAAGCCTTCGGGGGCGGGGGTCACAAGCTGGCCGCCGGACTGCGGCTGCCGGGCACGCTGGACGGACTGTGCGCCGAACTGGAAGAAAAAATGCTGCGTTTGGTTGAGGGCCAGCCATGAACGGATTTATCAATCTGCTGAAGCCCCCGGGCATGTCCTCCGGGGCTGTGGTGGCTATCGTGAAGCGCCTGACCGGGGAGCGGGTGGGTCACGCGGGCACCCTGGACCCGGAAGCGTCCGGCGTGCTGCCCATCATGGTGGGCAGGGCTACAAGGCTTCTGGATTGCTTTCCCGATCACAGCAAAAGCTATGTGGCGGAAATCGCTTTTGCTGGGGCAACGGACACCCAGGACGCCCAGGGAACGATTATTGAAGCAAAAACAAGGGTGCCGGAACGGGAAGAAATCTTAGCCGTTCTTCCACAGTTTCAGGGCGTTATCATGCAGCGGCCTCCGGCCTATTCCGCCCTGAAAAAGGACGGCGTTCCGTTATATGCCCTTGCCCGCCAGGGAAAAGCGGTGGAAACCCAGGCCCGGGAAACGGTCATAAGTCTATTGGAATTGGCGGACAGAACGGGGGAGGACGGTTATATGCTGTCCATCGACTGCGGCAGCGGCACCTATATCCGCACCCTGTGCCACGATATAGGACAAGTTTTGGGCGCTCCTTCGCATATGCGTTTCCTGCTGCGTACCCGTCACGGAGCATTTAGAATCGAAGACGCCGTGACCATTGAGGAAATCATGGAGGCGGAGAACCTGGAAAAATACCTGTTGCCGATGGTTTTTCCCTTGGACGCGCTGCCCGCGCTGCAATTGCCGGAACGCTATTGGAAGTTAGGACGGAACGGGGGAAAGCTGCCCGCCGCGCTGCTTCCGGAGTTGGACGAAGAGGAACGCTGCCGCGTGTACGCAAAAGAAGAATTATTGGGCGTCGCCCATCGGGACGGGGATATCCTGCGCTTCGACGTGGGCTTGACGGGAGGATAAGAACATGGAGATACGGGAACAATTGTCCAAAATCCGCTGCTTTCTGCTGGATATGGACGGCACCTTTTATTTGGGGAATCAGCTGATCGACGGTTCTCTGGATTTCCTGGACAAGCTCAAAGAAACCGGGCGGCAATGCCTGTTCCTCACCAACAATTCCTCCAAATCGGCGTCCTTCTACAAGGAAAAGCTGAAAAGGATGAACGTGCCGGAGGAATTTCGGAACGTGCTGACCAGCGGCCAGGCCACGGCCCGGTACGTGACGAACCGTTTTCCCGGGAAAAAGGCTTTCCTCCTGGCAAACGCTATCGAGACGGAGGAAATGAAAGCTTTGGGCGTGGAAATCGACCAGGAACATCCGGATTATGTGCTGATCGCCTTTGACACGGAATTGGACTACAAAAAAATGACCATGCTGTGCGACCACGTCCGCGCGGGCCTGCCCTACATCGCCACCCATCCGGATTTCAACTGTCCCACGGAAACGGGCTTCATTCCCGACATCGGGGCCACCATCGCCTATGTGAAGGCCAGCACGGGCCGGGAACCGGACGTGATCATCGGCAAGCCCAACAGCGGCATCGTGGAAGAAACCCTGCGGGTGACCGGGCTGCAAAAGGAAGAAATGGCCATGGTGGGGGACAGGCTGTATACCGATATCGCTACCGGCGTGAATTTCGGCATGCTGTCCATCCTGGTCATGAGCGGGGAAACCACCGCTCAAATGGCGGCGGAATCGCCCATCAAGCCGGGGCTGACCTTCGGGCGGCTTTCCGACATGATTGAGTACCTATAACCTACAGGTAGGAAGTAGGAGGTAGGAAGTAGGAGGTTTATATAGTCGTATACAATATAGCAGTTCGGTTTTGATCGAACATTTAAAGTTATCATTTCAAAACCTCCTACCTCCTACTTTCTACCTCCTACCTGTTCTTCCATAAGGAGTCCCATGAAGAAACTGTTTCGCCGACTGCTAATCGGCGCGTTCTGGATGGTTGTCTGGTGGGCCATTGCTTTAGCGGTGGGCCTGCCCAAGCTGCTGCCGGGTCCCCCGGAAACGGTGGAGGCCCTTGTTCGGCTGGCCGGAACGGCTGTTTTCTGGCGCGGCGTGGGGCTGACCCTGCTCCGGGTGGCCATGGGCTACTTGCTGGCGGTGCTGACCGGCACGGCCCTGGCGGCGGCTTGCTGGCGGTTCAAAGGGGTGGACGCGCTGTTATCTCCCCTGCGCACGGTCATCAAGGCCACCCCCGTTTCCTCCTTTATTCTGCTGGTGTGGCTGTGGCTGAAGCGCGTGCAGGTGCCGGTGTTCATCTCCTTTTTGATGGTGCTGCCCATCATCTGGACGGCCGTGCAGGAAGCCTTGGGCGCGGTGGACGGGAATTTGAAGGAAATGACAAGCATGTACCGCTTTTCCCGCTGGCAGAAGGTGCGGTATTTATACGCTCCCAGCGTGAAGCCCACGTTCATGGCGGCGGCGCTGACGGGCTTGGGCTTTGCCTGGAAAAGCGGCATCGCGGCGGAGGTCATCGCCCTGACGCCCGATTCCGTGGGCAAGCATTTGAGCGACGCGAAAAACTATTTGGAATACCCCGATCTTTTCGCCTGGACGCTGACGGTGATCCTGCTTTCCATGGTGCTGGAGGGGGCGCTGAAAGCGGCGGCCCGGCGCGGAAAGGGGGCGAGGAAGTGATTCGGCTTACCAACGTCACCGCCGGTTATCCTGGCAAAACGGTGCTTCGGGAGCTTTCCTTTTCCCTGCCGGAACGGGGGGCCGTAGCCGCCATGGCCCCCAGCGGCTTTGGCAAAACCACCCTGCTTCGGGTGCTGGCGGGGCTGTTAAAGCCTTCATCTGGCACGGTTTCCGGGCTGGAAAACAAGAAAATCGCTTTTCTTTTCCAGGAGGACCGGCTGCTGCCCTGGCAAAATGCGGAAAAGAACGTTTCCATTGTCAGCGACCCGGTAAAAGCCCGGTTCTGGCTGAACGCCATGGAAATTGACGATCCCATGCAATATCCCCATGAAATGAGCGGCGGCATGCAGCGCCGGGTCGCCCTGGCCCGGGCCATGGCCTTCGGCGGCGACCTGCTGCTGCTGGACGAACCCTTTAAGGGCCTGGACGAAGCCCTCCGCGCCCGCATCGCCGCCCGCGTCAAGGATCAAATTCCTCTCACCGTGCTTTCCATCCACGATCAGGAGGAAGCGGAATTGATGGGCGCAAGCATCCTGCGCCTTGACCAAATCATAAATCAGCATTAAAAAAGCGCCTCGCGGGCGCTTTTTTTCAACGTTTGTAGGCCAAAACCGGCGTTCCGGTACGGGGTTCGGCTTCCAGGGAGGGATTCAGGCGCTTGATTTCCTCCACCGGCAGGCGGCAGCGCTTGGCCGCGTCCCACAGGGTTTCGCCGGGCTGGAGGTAATACAGGGTGATGCCCCGGAAGGTTTCTTGGGCGGGCACCTCCTGAATGTCCACCAGCACCTGGGCCTCGTGCTTGCGCACGCCGTCGGCGTTCAGGCGCAGGATGTATTTAAGCTCCGCCCGGTCTCCCGTCACGGCGCTGGGATCCACCTGGGAGGCGGTCAACGACAAATGATCCTCCGGCATGGCCTGGGTGTCAAAAAGAATGTGAAAGGGTTCTTCCTGCCGCACGGAAACGGGGGCGGCGCTGTCGTCGGTCTGGTAAATCAGGGTAATATCGAGAATGCCGTCCGCCGCTAATTTATCCTTCTGCCGGGCCGCTTCCACCAGCACGGGACGCACGAAGGCCAGCAGCGCCGTTTTCATTCGGGGGCTGCCCTCCGGCAGGGTCAGCACCGTGCGCCCGCTTTCCGCCGCCGTTTCGTTCACGGTGCCGTCCCGGAAAACGATCTGCTGGGCGTGGGTTTCCAATGCGTCCCCCTCGGTGGTGAACACGTCCTTAAGGACGGTCATGGCGCTGTCCTCTACGGCGGTCATTTCCGTGGTCAATTGGATTTCCGCCCGCATGACGCGGCCGTTTTCCGCCTCCTGGCTCAGCACTGCCACGTCCCGAACCAGGGTGCGGGCGGTCAACGCGCTGCCCATGGCGCCGGACAGCGTCACCTGCTGTTCATAGGGCGCGGTGTGGCGGGTATACACCAGGGATCGGCCCGGCAGATCGGCGGTGTGGCATGCTTCCACGGTCACGGTGCCGGTGACGGTGGCCGTGCCGTCGCTGCCCGCCAAAATGTCTTCCACCTGGGCCTGGGCGGTGGAAAACAGGGTGTCCTTGATTTTCAGCACGTCGGACAGCTCAAATTCCTCCCGCAGCAGGGTTTGGTTTTCCCCTTCGCCCACCGTGCGCTGCATGGAAATGGTTTCCGTGGCCTTCTGCACCGGCGCGTCCGGGGATGCGTCCTGGATAAAGGACACGGTGCGGGGCAGGGCCGCTTCCGCGTTCAGGTTCACGACGGCCTGGAGCAGAAGCCTGCCGTTGTAGGCCTTGGCAGTCACCCGCTGCACCTGTGCCCGGGGCTTTAAGCGCACGGCGGCGCTTTGGGTTTCCTCCGCCGTCAGGGGCATGGCCTGGGAAAAGTCCGCCGAGGCTTCCAGGGCGTTCACGTGGGCCAAATCCCCCTGGGCGTACAGCACGTGAAAGTTCACCCGCCCGTCCGCCGTGATGCGGCTGCCCGCCAATTCGCCGCCGTTGACCTGCACCGTGGCGTCGGTATAATACACCCGCGCTTCCTCCCGCAGGCCCCCCGGCAAGGCCACCTCCGCTTCCACCGTTACCTGGGTGGGCCGGGCGGCGATGATCTGCTCCGTTTCCATATTTTCACGAATCCACTGCATTTCCATATCGTTCCCTCCTATCGCTCCTGTCCATGGTTATGCGGCAGGCGGGGAGAATATACGCTTTTGATTCTTGACAAAATGAGAACGGCTGATTATAATAAAAGTAAACGATCGTTTATTTTTGATCGTTATGAAAACGCCGGGGGAGGGGAAACCCATGGAGAAGGGAAACATTGTGATCCGCAGGGAAGAGGAAAGGGATCACCGGGCGGTGGAAAATCTGGTGCGGGAAGCCTTCTGGAATGTGTACAGGCCGGGCTGTCTGGAGCATTTCGTGCTGCATCAGCTTCGGAACGATCCGGCCTTTGTACCGGAGCTGGATTTGGTCATGGAAAAGGACGGGGAGCTGATCGGGCAGAACATGTTCATGCGGGCTTGCATCCAGGCCGACGATGGCAGAAGCGTTCCCATCATGACCATGGGGCCTATCTGCATCGCGCCCAAATACAAGCGGCAGGGATACGGAAAGATTCTGCTGGATGAATCCCTGAAACGGGCGGCGGCTCTGGGCTGCGGCGCGCTGTGCTTTGAGGGCAATATCCTGTTTTACGGCAAAAGCGGCTTTACCTATGCCAGCGATTTTGGCATCCGCTATTACGGCCTGCCGGAAGGGGCGGACGCTTCTTTCTTCCTGTGCAAAGAGCTGATCCCCGACTATCTGGCCGACGTGACCGGCGTATACGGCCCGCCGGAAGGATATTTCGCGGCGGAACAGGACCCGGAAGCCTTTGAAGCCTTCGACGCCCAATTCCCGCCCAAGGAAAAACTGAAGCTGCCGGGACAGCTTTTTGGATAATACTGATCAGACGGCTCAAATGGAAAGCACTTTGTTTTCGGGATGAACGAGAAACAGTATTGAACAAGTACCGGAAATCGTGTATAACAATGGGGTGGCTTTGAGCCGCCCCGGATTTTTTTTTCTTTTTCTGTAAGATTTCGCTGTGATCCGCGTCTAATAAAGTGAAAGGAGGGTGGGAGTTCAATGCAGGTTGATTCTTTTGATCACATCTATCAAAGTTATTTCGACCCGGTATACCGTTATGTGCTCTCCCTC
>JAFSNT010000214.1 GCA_017443295.1 Clostridia bacterium | reverse complement strand
TGAAAAGTGGAAAGTGAAAAGTGAAATTTTATACAGCCCCACATTGGGTCACGCCGACAAAAGCGCGGTCTAATCAAAATCTCCACTTTCCACTTTTCACTTTCCACTTTCTGCTCCCTTCGACTGAATAAAGAAATAATCGTTAAAATCCCGCCATATTCCTCAGCGCCAGCCGTACCAGCTCATTGGCGGAATCGCTTTGCCCGCGCACGGAGGAAACGGCCTTGGCGGCTTCGGCGGCGGTATAGCCCAAGGCTTGCAGGGCGGCCAGGGCTTCCTGCACCGCGTCCTCCTGTACGGGGGTAAAGCTGCCCACGGACACGGGAACGCTGCCGAAATCGCTTTCGTCCACCTTTTCCTTCAGCTCCAGGGCGATGCGCTGGGCCGTCTTTTTGCCCACGCCGGGGGCGCGGGACAGGGCGGTGATGTCCCCGGTCACGATGGCGAGGGTCAGATCCCGCAGGGGCATGGAGCCTAAAATGCTCAAGGCCACCTTGGGGCCGATGCCGCTGACCGCTAAAAGGCGGGTGAACATGCGCTTTTCTTCCTGGGTGGCGAAGCCGAAAAGCTCCATGGCGTCCTCCTTGACGGACAGCACGGTATACGCCTTCATGCTTTCGCCCACGGGCGGGGTCTCCTGCAAGGTATTCATGCTCACGTTCAGCAGATACCCCACGCCGTTCACGTCGATCACCAGGGTGTTCAGCCCTTTTTCGGCCACTTTGCCGTTCAAATACGCGTACATGGTTTTCCTACTTCCTACTTCATTAGAAACTGTTCCTTCATCCGGCCCGAAGCCGCGTGGGTCAGGGCGGCGGCCACGGCGTCCGCCGCGTCGTCCGGGCGGATGAGGGCGGGCAGGTTCAAAAGCATTTTCACCATCTGCTGCACCTGCCTTTTATCGGCGCTGCCGTAGCCCGTCACCGCCTGCTTGATCTGCATGGGCGTGTATTCGTACATGGGCAGCCCGCTGTCCGCGCAGGCGCACAGGGCCACGCCCCGGGCGGCGGACACGTTCATGGCGGTGGTGATGTTCTTGGCGAAAAACAGCTCCTCAAACACGATTTCCTGGGGCTGGTACACGGCGATCAATTCCTTGACGCCCACAAAAATATGGTGCAGACGGCGCTGGATGGGCATATCCGGCGGGGTAATGACCGCGCCGCACTGAACCAAAGTGTTTTTGCCCTTTTCCGTATCCACCACGCCCCATCCCATGGTGGCAAGGCCGGGATCAATCCCCAAAATGCGCATAAAGCACCCCTTTCCTGTACCCTGCCATTATAGAACATATGTGCGCTTTTGTCAATTCTGAAAGCGGCACATCAAAAAAGGAATTGCCATAGGGTGGTACGGCAATTCCCCAAAGGCGGAGCGCCTTACAGCAGGGTCAGTTTTCCCCGGGCGATGCTTTTTCCGGTTTCCTTGTTAAACAGCACCGCCGCCTTGCGGAAGGAGAAGCGCACTTTGCTGTCCACGGGATAGTCCATATCGCCGAACTCGACGGCGTTGAGAGAAACGCCGTTCACATTCAGCTTCACCGTGGTTTCCATGCCGGAGGGCAGGGTGGAATACACCGTGGCCTCCTGCGCGCCGTTGTCGCCGATAAAGATATGCTCGGGCCGGATGCCCACCACCACGTCCTGATCGGTCAGGGTGACGGCGTCGAAGGGTTCAAACTGGCATTTCATGCCGCCAAAGTCCAGCAGGCCGCTTTTCTCCAAATGCCCCTGTACAAAGTTCATGGAGGGGTTTCCTAAGAAATCCGCCACGAACAGATTGGCGGGGCTGTTGTACATCCTCAGCGGCGGCGCGTATTGCTGGAGCTTGCCGCCGTCCATGATGCACACCATGGTGGACAGCGTCATAGCCTCCAATTGGTCGTGGGTCACGTAGACGAAGGTGGAATCCGTTTCCCGGTGCAGGCGCTTGAGTTCTGTGCGCATTTCCATGCGCAGCTTGGTATCCAGGTTGGAAAGCGGCTCGTCCATGAACAGCACCTTGGGCCGCGGGGCCAGGGTGCGGGCGATGGCGACGCGCTGCTGCTGGCCGCCGGAAAGCTCGCTGGGATAGCGTTTTTCGTATTCCTCGATGCGCAGCATGGAAAGCAGCTCTTTCACGCGCTCCTGAATCTGCTTTCTGCTCCATTTCAGGTTTTCCAGGCCAAAGGCAATGTTCTGGTACACCGTCATGTGGGGCCAAAGGGCGAAATTCTGGAGCAGAAAGCCCACGTCCCGCTTGTTGGGAGGCAGATTGACGCCCAATTCGGAATCGAACACGATTTTGCCGTCGATGGAAATCTGCCCTTCCGTGGGCGTTTCCAGGCCGGTGATCATGCGCAGGGTGGTGGTTTTACCGCAGCCGGAGGGGCCGAGCAGCGTGATAAAGGAGTTGCTGAGGATCTGCAGATTCAGGTGATCCACCGCAACGAATTTACCGAACCGCTTGGTCACGTTTTTCAAAATGATCTCCGGCATCTTAACCTCCTACGCCTTTATCAATGGAAGCGCCCGTCAGCTTGTTCACGATGAAGTTCACCAGCAGCACCACGATGATGATCAGCAGGTTGATGGCGTTGCCAAACTGCGCCCATCCCTTTTCGGAGTACTGCATCAGCATGGTGGTCAGGATGGTATTGCTGGTGGGCACCAGCAGCACGAACAGGGAAAGCTCGCGCATGCAGGAAACCATGGGCAGCAGATAGCCGCTTAAGAAGCTGGATTTTTGAATGGGAACGATGATCCGCGCCATGCGCTTCCACCAGGGCACGCCGGTGATCACGGCGGCTTCCTCGATTTCCCCGGACAATTGCAGCATGGCGTTCACGCCGGATCGGGAGGCGAAGGGCAGGTATTTCACCGAACCCACCAGCCCAAGCAGCAGGAAGCCCCGCAGCCACGGGATTTTGCTGCTCATGGCTAAATAAATGGCGCCGAAGGCCAGGGAAGGCATCAGGTAGGGGAAGAAGGACAGGGAATTGACCCAGGAGGAGAACCGGCTGCCCCGGCGTTTCGCCACGCCGTAGCCCACCAGAATGCCGCAGGTGCCCGCCACGAAGGCGCAGGTGGCGGCCAGGCCCAAGCTGTAGCCCAGGGCGTTCCACACCTTGGGGTTCAGCAGGATGCCCGTGGAGTCGCCCTGGTCCAGGCGCTCCTGCAGGTTGGTGCCGATCCAGAAATCCAATGTCATATTGCTCAGGCTGTAATCCCCGGCCTTGACGATGATGGATTCCATGGCGAAGGTGATCAGCGGAACCACCGCCACCAGCAGCAGGATGATCACCAGCAGGATGGCGACGGGCCGGTTGGCCTTGCCCAAATTGATCTTGCTGATCTGGCCGGATTTGCCGGTCACGGTGGTGAACTGCTTGCGGCTGTTGGTCACCTTCTGGTTGAGCAGCAGGATGCCCACGCCGAACAGGATCATCACCGCCACGATGATGTACGCCTGGCCGGGATAGCTGTCCATGAGGGATTTCATCTTGGTACTCAGCACGTAGTAACGCACAGGGGACCCCAGGAACACGGGCACGGAATAGGCGCTCATGGAGCTGGCGAACACCAAAAGGAAGGTGGACAGCATGGCGGGCTTCACCATGGGCAGAGTGATGCGCCAGATGATGCGGGGGCGGCTGGTGCGCAGGATGGTGGCCGCTTCCTCTAAGTTGGCGTCCATGTTCCGAAGGATGCCGCCGATCAGGATATAGGCAAACGGCGCGTAGTGCAGGCCCAGTACCAGGGCGATGGGGAAGGCCCCGTACACGAACCATTCCGGCATATACACGCCGAACACGGCGGCCATGATGCCGTTGGAAGTCTTCAATCCGATGTTCACGTTTTTGAAGAACGCTTCCCAGAACAGCGCCAGCGTCCAGGAGGGCATGATATAGGGAAACGTGAACACTGCGGAAACGAATTTTTTGTATTTCAGGTTGGTACGCGTCACCAAAAAGGCGACCGTGCCGCCGAACATGATGGCGATAACGGAGGCGGACAGGGAAACGATCAGGGTATTGAGGAAGGGCTGGTAAAACTGGATCCAGCTGTAATCATTTTCCGAGGTGGCAAACAGTCGCTGGAAATGGTACAGGGAAAACGTTCCCGCCGCTTCCTTGGCGGCCCTCGCTTCGCGGCCCACGTGGATGGTGAACGTTTCCATCAGCATGGACAGCAGGGGATACAGGGTCAGCGCTGCCAGCACGATCAGAAAAGTAAGCAGGATCACGTTGGCGGGCCTGGAAAGCCAGGACCTGACCCGGCCCCACAGCCTGCGCATTATCATATCTTGGGATTTTGCCTGATCCATTCAGGAATTCCCCCTTTGGGAAGAGTAAAGATTGAAAAAGGCGGGACGGGCGAACCGTCCCGCCGGGGGAAGAGGCGCGAAGCGCTTTTATTTCTGGCAGTGCTGCAGAATGAAGTCTTCCACTTCAAAGTTTTCCAGAATGTAGTCCGCGTCTTCCATGACCAAGGTGTTCTTCCACACGTCGATGGTCAGATCGCCGTCGTTGACGGTGATGGCGGGGTTGGGGGAGTAAGCGCCGATGCTCTTGCCCCAGGGCTTGAAGCCGTCCTGGGTCATCAGGTATTCAATGAACAGCATGGCGGTGTAGGGCCGGGTGGCCTTGGTGTTCACCATGGTGTACATGGGATACATGAAGCCCGCGAAGGGTTCCACGGCATAGCCGTTGGCGGTGGCGTCGTACTGGGCCACGGTCAGGTTATCGGTGAGCACGGAGGAGGAGCGCAGCTTGCTCAGCACGAACAGGCCGATCTTGCCCGTGGCGGTTTCCTGACTCACTTCTTCCGCGATGCTGGTATCGGATTTGCCGAAGGTGACGTTGGCGAGGAATTCGGCCACCCACTTGTAACCGGCGTTCTTGTAGCTTCCCAGGTCGACGTCTTCGCCCTTCCAGGCCTTGTAGGCTTCCGCCAGCTTATCGGCCCATTCGGGCTTGGTGCACATGACCAGGAAGTTCATGTTCACCTTTTCGTTTTCGGGGTTCTTGAAAATCACGTTGCCCTTCATTTCGGGGGCGGTCAGCTCCCACACGTTCTTGATGGCGGGCACGTTATCGCCCTTGTTGTTATAGATGAAAAGCTTGTTGATGTACTGATGCACCAGAGCGGGCTGCTGATCGGCGGCATCCAGCGCATCCTTCATGGAGGCGGGCACGAAATTGATGACCAGACCCTCGGCGATGGCGTCGGTCAGCTGAGCGCCGTCCTGGATCATGACCATATCGGCGGCGCCGCTGCCGCTTTCATTGCGCAGCTTGGTGTAGATTTCCTGATCCTTCAGGTTGGAGGGCTCGTAGGGGATATTGTACAGCGCGGCAAATTCTTCCGCGGCGGTGGAGATGCGGCTGGTGTTGCCATACACCACGAAGGTGCCGGTTTCTGCCTGGGCTTTTTCCACCAGTTCTTCGTGCGTCATCGCCTGCCCCGCATTCACGACAGCGGATACGTCGCCCTTCGCGCTGCTTTCGGCCGCTTTGGCTTCTTCGGCAGCCTTTGCGGCTTCTTCGGCAGCCTTTGCGGCTTCTTCGGTGGCCTTCGTGGATTCTTCCGCGGCTTTTACGGCGTCAGCAGCTTCGGATTTGACAGCTTCCAGTTCTTTCTTTGCGTTGGATATTTCCGTATTCAGCTTGGTCACCGTCGCGTTCAGTTCATCGGCCTGCTTTTGCAGTTCACCCTTTTGAGTAAAACTGACTGCGCCGAAGATAATCGCTGCCACAGCGACAAGCGCCAGGATAATGGTCAACCCCTTTTTCATTTTCTGCGTCCTCCTATTTTTTTGTTTCACGGATATAGCAATATGCCGTTTTTGTCCTTTGTATTATACAAGTTTTACCGAATATCTGTCAAGAAGAATAATAAAAAAATTGAAAATTCAAGTATGAATGAATAAAGAAGAAAACGCCCTTTCCATCGTGGAAAGGACGTGTATGCTTGTCCGCGTTTCTTACGCTTCCTTGGCCAGCTCAACCAGCTGGGCGAAGGCGGCGGCGTCGTTCACGGCCAGGTCAGCCAGCATCTTGCGGTTGACTTCGATGTTCTTCTTCTTCAGGCCGTTGATGAACGTGGAATAGCTCATGCCGCTCAGGCGGGCGGCGGCGTTGATACGGACGATCCACAGGCGGCGGAAGTCCCGTTTGCGCATTTTGCGGCCTTCATAGGCGTAGCGCAGGGAACGGCGCACCTGTTCGCTGGCGGTACGGTACTGCTTGGATTTCGCTCCCCAATAACCCTTCGCCAGCTTCAGCACCTTGCGGCGTTTCTTATGGGCGTTCACAGCCCTCTTAATGCGTGCCATTGATTGTTCCTCCTTATAGGCGATGGATTATTTGTAGGGAATCAGCTTGCGGATGGTGGCGGCTTCGGCGTTGTTCTGAAGCTGGCCGCCCGCGCGCAGATGACGGATGCGCTTGGTGGTCTTTTTGTTCAGGATATGGTTGGCGT
>JAFSNT010000213.1 GCA_017443295.1 Clostridia bacterium | reverse complement strand
GCGCATCGTTGATCACCAGCGCGCCGCCCTCGCCCATGGAATAATTTTTTGACTCATGGAAGGAATAACAGCCGAAGTCGCCGATGGTACCCAAAGCCCGTCCTTTGTACGTACTCATCACGCCCTGCGCCGCGTCCTCCACCACTTTCAGATGGCGCCGCTTCGCAATATCCATGATGGCGTCCATTTCGCAGGAAACGCCGGCATAATGAACGGGAACGATCACTTTCGTTTTTTCCGTAATGGCCGCTTCGATTTTCGTTTCGTCAATATTCATCGTGTCGGGCCGAATATCCACAAATACCAGTTTGGCCCCGACCAATACAAAAGCGTTCGCCGTGCTGGAAAACGTATAGCTGGGCAGGATCACTTCGTCGCCAGGCTGAAGATCGCAAAGCATAGCCGCCATGTCAAGCGCGGCCGAGCCGCTTGTGGTCAGCAGTACTTTCTGCGCATGGAACCGCTCCTCCAGCCAAGCATTGCATTTCTTTGTGAAGATGCCGTCGCCGCAGATTGTATGGTTGTCTATGGCTTGCTTTACGTACTCCAGTTCTTTGCCGGTAAAAGGCGCAATATTGAAATTGATCATCTTCCATTCTCCCATTACTGAAAACCATACAAATACTCACTTTTTCTGTCAGCGGTTTCGTGTAAATAAGAGTTGCCGATTATCTGAACATGTACATTGTAAAGGAATGATTCCATAAAATGCAATCGGTTTTTACAAAAAAGTCGTGACATTCTGGAACGCCCCCCTTTACTTGCTGTTCAAAAGAAGCTATGATACCGGAAGAGGATCGTGTTTTATTCGGGAGACGCCAAACCATGCGGAAACAAGCTGAAAAGAAAAAACAAGTTCCTCTTTTCAATTGCTCGGTATGAAAATGGAAATAAATCGTCATTTTACACCAGATGAAAAACAGGCAATAGAAACACGTTTTCATGTTAAGACCCGACTTTGCCACTTTGATTTTTCTCAAAGCCTTATCACGCAAGGTCACTGAAAAAGCCAGTCCTTTTTCAGAACTGACTTTTTCAGTGACCTTGTGGCATAAAGGTTTTCACAAAATTGAAGTGGAAAAGTCGGGAAGGTTTTTTTCCCTTCGTGTAATTGCTTTACAATTTGTTCACGCAATTGCGCGTTTTTTTATGCTATAATCAGGCGGTAAACGGGAAAGGAGGCGGTGCGCGTGATCGCGTTTGAGGGCATTTCCAAGCGCTACGGGGCGCACCAGGCCCTGCAGGACGTGAGCTTCACCCTGCCCAAGGGCCAGATTTTGGGCCTCCTGGGCCAGAACGGCGCGGGCAAAACCACCGCCATGAACATCCTCACCGGCTGTTTAGCCCCCTCCGCCGGGCGCGTCACGGTGGGGGGCTTCGACGTCCTCACTCAGCCCCGTCAGGCCAAGCGCATGCTCGGCTATCTGCCGGAGCAGGCCCCTTTATACGATGAAATGACCGTGGGGGCCTACCTGCGCTTCGCCTGCGAATTAAAAGAAGTGGAGCGAAAGGCCGTCGCCGCCCACGTGGACGCGGTGGCCGGGAAAACGGGCCTCACTGACGTGCTGGGCCGCAAGATCGGCAACCTCTCCAAGGGCTACCGCCAGCGGGTGGGCATCGCCCAGGCCCTGTGCGGCGCGCCGGAAGCCATCATTTTGGACGAGCCCACCGCCGGGCTGGATCCCCGCCAGAGCAGCGACGTGCGGAAATTGGTGCGGGAGCTGGCCGGGGAGCACACGGTGCTCTTTTCCTCCCACATTTTAAGCGAAGTGCAGTCCGTCTGCGACCGGGTCATCATCCTGCACCATGGCCGCGTGATCTGCGACAGCGCCTTGCAGGCCCTGCGCTGCGGCGAACAGCGCCTGCGGGCAGTCATCGCCTGCGGGGAAGGCGCCCTGCTCCCCGCCTTGCGCCAGTTGAACAGCGTATCCCAGGTGAAAACGGAACGGGGCGGCGAACCGGGCCTGACGCAAGTGGTGCTCACCGTGAAAGCGGGCTGTTCCGCCGAACGGGAGCTGTTCACCCTGCTCTCCGCCATGCAGGCCCCCCTGCTGCGGCTTTCGCCGGTGGAAGAAAGCCTGGAGGACGTGTTTTTAAGGGCCACCATGGACGAGAAATAAAAAGGTAGGAAGTAGGAGGTAGGAGGTAGGAAGTGAATTTTGTTTACAATGTATCGAACATGATTCTTTTATGTTCAGACATTATAAAACCTCCTACCTCCTACTTCCTACCTCCTACCTTTGATCCTCAACCCTGCCTCATATGAACTCAAACACGAAAGGATAGTTCGATGTTCGCGATTTACCGCCGGGAAATGCAGAGCTATTTCTATACCCCCGCCGCTTATGTGTTCATGGGGGTTTTTCTGGCGCTGTCCAGCATCTTTTTCGGCGTCACCAATTTGGCCTCCCGATCCTGCAATCTGCTGGAATTGCTTTCCCAGATGAGCTATTTGTGGATGCTGTTAAGCCCTCTTTTGGCTATGCGCCTCATCGCGGGCGAACGCAGGCGGCACACGGATCAGCTGCTTTTGTCCTCCCCCTGTTCTTTGAGCGGGCTGGTGCTGGGCAAGTTTTTCGCCGCCTGCACGGTGCTTTTGATCACCGTGGGGGCCACGGGCATGTACGCCCTGATCGTCGCCCTGTACGGCACCCTGTACGCTGCCGAAACGGCGGTGGGCTACTTAGGGCTGATTTTGCAGGGCTGCGCGTTCTTAGCGCTGGATTTATTCATCTCCTGTTTCGCCAAAAGCCAGACCACCGCCGCCGCCGCGGGCATCGGGGTGAACCTGCTGGTATGGCTGGCGGATGTTTTAGCCTCTGCCGTCACGGTGGAATGGGTCAGCGCCGCCCTGAATTTCATCAGCCTGTACCGGCGCTTCGCCCCCTTTGCCCTGGGACAATTGAGCCTGTCCAACGTGCTGTACAACGTGCTGTTCATGGGCGTGATGCTGTTTTTGAGCGTGCGGGTGCTGGATGCCCGGCGATGGAGCGAGGCATAAAGCATGAAGCGAATCAAAACATGGCTTGAAAAGTGCAAAAACAATCGGAAATTCCGCTGCGGCGGCTTTTCCGCGCTGCTGACGGCGGCAGCGGTGGTGCTGGTGCTGCTGGTGGGCGCGCTTTCGGACAGCCTGGAAAAGCGCTTCGCCCTGCAAATCGACTGCTCTTTCAACGGAGCCGCCACCCAGGGCGCGGTGACCAACGCCGCCCTAGCCCAGCTGGACAAGGACGTGACCCTTTACGCGGTGGTGCCCGCCTCCGGGGGCGACGAAACGCTCCTTTCCCTGCTGAACCGCTACGACGCCGCCTCCGATCGTGTGACGGTGCGTCAGGAAAGCCTGATCAAAAACCCGGTTTTGCAGACCCAGTTCACCGACGCGGCGGGCATGCGGCAGGTGACGGAAGACTGCCTGATCGTTTCCTGCCCCGAAACGGGCCGGGCGCGGGTGCTGACGGCGGAGGATTTCACCCTGTATTCCTACAATTCCGAAACGGGCTATTTCGATCTCGTCAGCTATTCCTATGAAAAAAGCGTCACGGAAGCCATTCTGTTCGTGACGCAGAGCGACGTGCCGCGCATTCAGATTTTGACCGGCCACGGGGAAATGACCGCCTCGGAAACGGAAGCCTTAGAGGACACCCTTTCCTCCGCCAATTATCAGGTGGAGCGGGTGAACTTGGCGACCGGCGGGCAATTGAACCCGGAAAACCTGCTCATGATCCTGGCTCCCAAGTACGACCTGACGGATCGGGAATTAGAGCAGCTCATGGCCTTTGCCCAGGCCGGGGGCGACTTTTTCGTGATCTCCCAGTATTCCGATCCCCTGAACCTGAGCAATTTCCAGGCGCTTTTCCGGGCCTATGGCATTGAAGCCTATCCCGGCATGGTAATCGCCAAGGAAGAAGACAAGGAAAGCTACTATTCCGATTCTCCCGTGATCCTGATGCCCTACATGCAGGAAACGGACGCCACCCGATCCCTGCTTTCCGCCGGGGAAGACATTCTGCTTTTGACCGCCGCCCGAGCCTTCCGCCTGCCCGATACCGTGCCCTCGGGCGTGATGCTCTCCCCCGTGCTGGTGACCGGCGACGCCTACATCCGCAATTACGAGGACGGTTCCTCCAGCGCCGCCCAGCAGCCGGGCGACGAGGAAGGCCGCTTCTGCGTGGCCCTGTGGTCGGACAAAATGTTTGAGGACGGCACGGTTTCCCACGCCTTCATTATGGGCGATATGACCATGTTCCTGAATTACTGGATGCAGAGCAGCACCTCGTCCACCGCGTTCCTGCTGCAAATGATCCGCTCCCTCCAGGGCCAGGAACCCGTGAACCTGGATATCCTGCCCGTCACCGCCCAGCGCGGCTCCCTGACCCTGGGCAATATCACCGCCCCGGTGATCGTCACCGTCATGCTGCCCCTGCTGGTGCTGCTGGGCGCGGCGCTGGTGCTGTGGCCCAGGAAAAACCTGTAACGCAAAAATCTTGTGGGGGAAACCGCTCTTTGGATGCCAAAGAGCGGTTTCCCCCACACCCCTTTCCGAGAAAGCAATAAAGGAATCCGTTAAAATTTTTTGTTAAATCAGCTCCAAACAACTGAAGCCAGATATACAATGGCGGGAATGGTGACCAGGGAGAACAGGGTGGAAATCACCACAGTTTCCACGGCGTAGGGGTAATCCTTGCCGTGAAGCTGGGCGTACACCGCCACGTTAGACCCCACCGGGCAGGCAATCGCCAGCAGCAGGGCCATCCTCATATCCCGCAGGGTCTCCGGCAAAAGCGCCAGCAAAAGCATCCCCGCCAGCGGGATCAGCAGCAGCCGCACGGAGGCCAGCAGATACAGCTTTTTCTTTTTCAGCATGGCCAGCACATCCGTCTGGGCCAGATAGACGCCCACCGTGAACATCGCCAGCGGTGTATTCAGCCCCGCAACGGTGGAAAGGCACCCGCTGATCACCGTAGGAAGCGGAAGCTGGGTGAAGAACAGGAACAGCCCGATCAAAATGGCGATGATGAACGGGGCCTTGATCAGCTTTTTCGGCTCAAAGCCCTGCCGGATGGGCTGCCCGTTCAGGATGGATACGCCGTAGGTCCATTGGCCGATATTGAGGAACGCCACGAAGCAGGCCACGTAAAACACCGCGCCCTGGCCCACGGAAGCCACGATCAGGGGAATGCCGAAAAAGCCGGGATTGGAAAAGGCACCGGCAAAGGCGGCGATGGGATCATGCCGGAAAATCAGACGGGAAATGAGAATGGAAAGCAGCAGCAGCGCCGCCGCCCCCAACCCGCTGAGCAGCATGCCCACCATATGCTCCGCCGTGCGCTCCACCAAAAAGCCGTTGATGATGACGGCGGGCAGGGCTAAATAAATCAGGATATTGCCCAAGGCCCGGCTGTCGTTCCTGGTGATCTTGCCGCATTTGAACAGAGCGTAGCCCAGCCCCGCCAGCAGGAACATCTGCAAAATCTGCCGCGCTAAAATCAGAATCATTTCCATAGACCCGTCCTCTTTCTTTTTTGCCGCGATCAGAAAATCTTCATATTATTATACCGTGAAAACGATCACCGTGCCGGGGGCGCAATGCTCGCCGACGAACTGCTCCATGGGCATCACACAGTCCTCCAGGCCGTCGTCCATATTAAAGAAACGGAAGCCGCTTTCCCCCTGCCGGATATAGGATACGAAGTGGGGTTCTATGCCCTCCCGGTAGCGGAAAATGCCCGCCCGGCTTTCCTTTGCCGCAGTCAGCGCCGCTTCCCGGCCCACCGTTTCCCGAATCCCGGGCACATATTTGCGCAGGTATTTGCGCATCACGCACATGAGCGTCGGCCCCGGCACCCGCAGGAAGTGCATTTCGTCCATTTCCCGCCGCACCTCGTCATATTTCACCGTTTGCCCCAGGAATTTCAGCAGGTTGTAGGCGGCGATCCATCCGCAGCCGTTGTAATTGGCGGGAATGGTGCGGTATTTCAATGTGGAAAAGCAATCCTGATCGGTGATGTATCCATCCGGAGAAAAGCCCATCTCCAACGGTTTCGTGCTGCCCATGCGTACCCGCCTCCCCTCTGCTTTGCGCACGGTTTACAGATTACCAAAAAACCGCGAAAAAGTCAATTTTTCGCCAGGGCGAACGGCAGAGGGAAAAATATTTTTTTCGGAAGTATTGACATTTTTCTTGAAACGTGCTATCTTATACCCGTGGTTAGCACTCGACAGCATAGAGTGCTAACAACAAAGAAAGAGAAGGGAGGCCGTGCGATGGAGCTTCACCCGATCGACGCCCGGAAAGAACGCATCCTGCGCGCCATCATCGACGATTACATCCTCACCGCCATGCCGGTGGGCAGCCGCACGATCTCCCGCAAGTATGAAACCAGCCTCTCCAGCGCCACCATCCGCAATGAGATGAGCGACCTGGAGGAATTGGGCTATCTGGCCCAGCCCCACGTATCGGCGGGCCGGGTGCCCAGCGCCAAGGCCTACCGCCTGTATGTGAACGAGCTGCTGGAGGAAAACCGGGTGCCTGAAAATCCTCGGGCACGGGAATACTTCACCCAGCGGGTGCGCCAGGTAGAGGACGTGATCACCAGCGCGGCCCAGGCCATTTCCGAATTTACCCGGTACACCGCCGTGGTCATGATGCCCAAGCAGTTGGAGCTGCGGGTTTCCACCCTGCAATTGATTCCCATGCCCCGAGGCTCGGCCCTGCTGGTGATCATCACCGACACCGGCGCCATCCGCGACACGGTGATCCGGGTGAGCGAGAACTTAGACGGTGACGCGCTGTACGCCATCTCCCGCATGCTGACGGAACGCTTAGCGGGCCGGACGCTGCAGGAAGTGCAGGAAATGTTAGGCGCCTACTCCCGGCAGGCGGGCGGCGACGACCGGGTGATTCAGGGCATAGCCGAACTGGCCGCGCAGATGGCCCGGCAATCGGCCACCGACACCGTCACCGTGGGCGGCCGCAGCAACATCCTGAACTACCCCGAGTATTCCGACGTGGAAAAAGCCCGGGCCTTCCTCTCCGTCTTGGAGGAAAGGGAAAAGCTCATGTCCCTGCTGTCCATGGACGAAAGCGCCTTTTCCGTGCGCATCGGCCCGGAAACGGGCATGCCGGAAATGGCGGACTGCTCGGTGGTCACGGCCAGCTATCAGGTGGGCCAGGGGCACCGGGGCTTCGTGGGCGTGATCGGCCCCACGCGCATGCCCTACGGCAACGTGCTTTCCGCCCTGTCCGCCATCGGCGGGGCGTTGAGCGAAATGCTGGGCGAATAAGAAGGCGATCAAAGTGAAGAAAAAGAGAAAATCGAGGTTTGGCAAAATGTCATTCGATAAAAAGAACCCGCCCAACCAGGGGGCGCAGCTTGAGGAAATCTTAGAGGAAGCCGCCGGAGAAGCGCCCGTGGACGACGGCGCGCTGGACGCGGAAGCGCCCGCCGAGGAACAGCCCGAGCAGGAAAACGACGCCCTGAAAGAAGCCCAGGCCAAAGCGGACGAATACCTGAACATGGCCCAGCGGGTTCAGGCGGACTTTGAAAACTTCCGCCGCCGCACCAAGGCCACCCGCGCCGAAGCCTTTGAGGACGGGGCACGGGAATTCATCAAGCAGCTTCTGCCCGTGGTGGACAATCTGGAACGCGCCACCGCCCAGGAAACGGTCGACGAAAATCTGATGACCGGCGTGAAGCTGGTTTACAAGCAATTGATGGACGCCCTGGAAAAGCGCGGCGTCACCGTCATCGACCGGCCCGGCGAGAAGTTCGACCCCAACCTGGAAAACGCCGTCATGCAGGGAACCGCCGACGAGGGCGAACCCGGCACCGTCTGCGCGGTGTTGCAGAAGGGGTATAAGATGGGCGATTTCGTGCTGAGGCACGCTATGGTCAAAGTCGTGGCGGAATGATGCATGTAGGGGCGGATATCATCCGCCCGCCTCAATACAGATTTGAAATGCTTCACCGAAAACGGGGAACGGGCGGATGATATCCGCCCCTACGGAAACGTCATCAATATGGCCGCAAGGTCATTTGATATAAAAACAGGAAAAACTACTGAATCAGCAGATAGATTTAAGGAGGAAGCAACAATGAGTAAGATTATCGGTATCGACTTGGGTACTACCAACAGCTGCGTGGCCGTCATGGAGGGCGGCGAACCCGTCGTGATCGCCAACGCCGAAGGCAGCCGCACCACCCCTTCCGTGGTCGCCTTCACCAAGGACGGCGAGCGTCTGGTGGGCCAGATCGCCAAGCGTCAGGCCATCACCAACCCCGACCGCACCATCTCTTCCATCAAGCGCCAGATGGGCACCAGCTTCAAAGTGTCCATTGACGGCAAGAACTACAATCCCCAGGAAATCAGCGCCATGATCCTGCAAAAGCTGAAGGCTGACGCTGAAGCGTACCTCGGCGAAACCGTCACCCAGGCGGTCATCACCGTGCCCGCCTACTTCTCCGACAGCCAGCGCCAGGCCACCAAGGACGCCG
>JAFSNT010000212.1 GCA_017443295.1 Clostridia bacterium | reverse complement strand
TTCATCCAGCGCCTTGGCCGCCATATTGGCGCCGAACAGCAGGATGATGCCCACGATGCTCTTGAACATACCGGCGGCGGTGCCGTAAGCGTAGTGCGGCTTGCTGCTGCCGAAGCTGTAGATCAGGGCGAACACGTCGATGGTGTCGGAATATTTCATGGTCAGGCCGGAGCGCAGCAGGTACTGGATTTCAAAGCCCGCTTCCATCAGGTGGCCGATGTTCATAATCAAAAGCACCATGAAAGTGGACTTGATGCCGGGCAGCGTTACGTGCAGGATGCGCTGGAACCGGCCCGCGCCATCGATGGACGCCGCTTCATAGAGACTGGGGTCGATGGAGGTCATGGCGGCGATATAGATGATGGTGTTCCAGCCGACTTCCTTCCACACGTTGATTACGCCCACCAGCCACCAGAAGTATTCTCCCTTGCCCAGGAAGAACACCGGCTCCTTCACCAGCCCTAAGGACATCAACAGGCTGTTTACCGCGCCGTTGCTGGAAAAGATGTTCTGGGCCATGCCAACGACGATGACCATGGAAAGGAAATGGGGCAGATAGGTCACGGTCTGCACGGTGCGCTTGAACGCCTTGCTCCTGACCTCGTTCAGCAGGATGGCCAGCAGAATGGAGGACACCGTGCCGAATACCAGGTTGATGACGCTCATGGCTAAGGTGTTCCGGATCGCGAGCAGGAAGTCCTCCCGCCCGAACAGGAATTTGAAATTCTCCAGGCCCACCCACGGGCTGCCAGCTAAGCCCTTTTTGGGCTGATAATCCTGGAAGGCCGTCAGCCAGCCCCACATGGGCGCGTAATTAAACAAAAAAACATACAGGAGCATGGGCACAGACATGACCATTAACTGCCATTGCCCGCACAGCCTGCGGAAAAACCCTTTTTGCCGTTTTGTTTGATTCAATTCCTTCGTGATCGCCGTCATGGCCGTTTCCCCCTTTGAAGCCGCCCAGCCAGCCTCGGTTTCATTCGCGCGCCTGAACGGATGCATGATCTCCTGATATACGTCAAGGGGAGAGGGACGTATCCCTCCCCCCATAAGGCAAGACTGAATTACTTGGTAGCCTGTTCAACCAGCTTCAGCACCTCAGTCTGCATGAAGTCGGTGTAAATCTGCGCGCTGGGCGTGATTTCAGCCACGAAGGCGTCCCAGTTGGCGTCGAGTTCAGCGGGATCGCAGGTGATGATGATGGGCAGCCAACGATCCTGGATGGGCAGGAAGCCCTGGTTGTAGTCGATGTCGATGGGCGCTTTGTCGATCTGCCAGGCTTCGCCGTAGGGAGCCAGTTCGATGGGCGCGTTGAAGAATTCGGCGGGGGTCTTCTTGCCGGCGGCGGTCAGGAAGTCCTTGTCATAGTCGTTCATCTGGCCGAAGTAGATTTCGGGCTGCTGGCTGGGATCCCAGGCGTTGCCGTTGTCCATGGTGCCCTGCTTCTTGGGGCAGGATTCCCAGATGGCCAGGGCGCGGTTGGCGCGCTTCCACTGAGCGTCGGCACGGTTATCATACTGTTCCTTGGTCATCAGGTAGCGGCCGTCTTCCACGTAGTAGTCTTCGCCCTCGATGCCCCACTGGAGAATGGTCTGCCATTCGTCAGAGAGCAGGGTTTCAAACATCTGCACAACGCGCTCGGGGCATTCGCAGGTCACGGAGATGCCGAAGCCGCGGTCCTTGTTCATAACAGCGCCGTTCAGGTAGTGTTCTTCGATCACCTTGCCGTCCACATATTCGGGATCGTACACGAGGGGCAGAGCCAGGTAGGTGTTTTCATACTGCTCGGCGGCCTTCAGAGAGTCGGTGGCGGGGCCGAAGTCCCAGGTCTGGTCGAACATGCCGATCACGGTGCCGTTGGACAGAGCGGCGATGTACTGGTCATAGTTCATAACAAAGGTGTCCTTGTTGATCAGGCCCTTATGATATTCTTCGTTCAGCTTGGCATAGTAAGCCTTGGCATAGGGCTTGTCGATGAAGGTTTCGGTGTGGTAGCCGGGATCGTTCACGTCGATCAGCACTTCGCCGTCGTTGGGGCGGCCCATCAGGTGCTGCACGGGGTTGATCAGGCAGAAGTGACGCCAGCCTTCGCACAGGATGGCAAAGCCGGTGTAGGGAGTGCCGTTGGCGGTGGTGGGATTGGCGGCGATGAAGCGCTCGATCAGGTCGAAGTATTCGTTCAGGGTGGTGGGCACTTCATAGTTGTTCCACGCGATGACCTGCTTCTGGATGAAGAAGGCGGGGCCGTTGCACTCATTCTGGATCTGAGCGTTGTAGTTGATGCCGTAGTTGGGGATGATGAACAGCTCGCCGTCTTCGCTCAGCAGCTGCTTGATGCGGTCGTTGGTGTAGATGTGCTTGTAGAGGTTGGGGGTCTTTTCTTCGCTGATGTAGGGCAGCAGGTCGATCAGAACGCCCGCGTTCTCCAGGGTCTCGGCGTAGTTGCCGCCGTCGAACAGATCGGGATACACGTCGTCGGCGATTTTCAGGTTCAGGGTTTCAGCCAGATCGCCGGCCAGGAATTCAAATTCAAATTTGAGGCCCAGCTTTTCTTCGATCAGCTTGTAAATCTTGTTGTCTTCCGTGGGCTGGTCGCCGGGATCGCCGCGGAACACGGTCAGGGTGATGGTCTCCTGTCCCTCAGCCAGAACGGCGGGGATCATGGAGAGCAGCATAGCGATTGCCAACAGGGCTGCCAGGAACTTTTTCATGCGTCTTCCTCCTTCAAATTGTGGTCGGGTGCCTTCGTTCCTCGCACTAACGTGCTCGATGCGTTTATTATGGTAAAAAACAGGCCCTTCTGCAATGGCAAATCGGGTATTCTCTTCTCAAATTTTGCGAAATTTTTAGTCATGGATTGCGGCGACGTGCGCCGGGTTTCGATTCCGGTCTGCGCAAAAATCAAGTGTTTTCCGCATGTTTTCAGGCAAAAGGGCAGGCCCTCTTTTTCCTTTGCATACGGCAAATGCCATGTATAAACTGGTTGAATATCAAGCAAACGAGCGCCATTTTTCCCCCATAAAATCACGGATTTTGAGAAACGGAAAGAGCAAATTATGAGAGAAAATTGAGCCGTTTTTGCAAAGCGAAAGTTAAAAATACTGCGCACGGGCAAAAAACGAGGGAAAACGTTTTCGTCCGGGGCGGAAAAACGGGTCCGGCGGCCGAGGATACAGGACGGAAACAGCGCCGGGAAACGGCTCCTTGTTCCCTCATAATTTCGATTAAAGGTGCTTTCTTTGAAAAAATGTCCTTGCATTCCCGCACGAACCATGCTATAATAACTTTCGCGGCTCATGGGACGCCCCCCATGAATCCGGAAGTGTACGGGCAAAAGAGGTGAAATCGAAATGAAGGAAAAGATCCATCCCAAGTACGAGAAGGCCATCGTGCGCTGCGTGTGCGGCGAAACCTTTGAAACCGGCTCCACCAAGAAGGAACTGAGGGTTGAAATTTGCTCCAAGTGCCACCCCTTCTTCACCGGCAAGCAGAAGCTGGTGGACAGCGGCGGTCGCGTGGATCGCTTCAAGAAGCGCTTCGGCATCTAAGCCCCATAAAAGCAGTACCGCCGTACACACGGGATGGTGCTGCTTTTCTCGTTCTCGGGGTATTGTGTCAA
The DNA here is from genome assembly GCA_017443295.1 of Clostridia bacterium. Taxonomy (GTDB): domain Bacteria; phylum Bacillota; class Clostridia; order Christensenellales; family Aristaeellaceae; genus RUG563. Next base: position 1,297 of record JAFSNT010000212.1, on the reverse strand, counting down.
AAAATATGATTTCTTGAGAGGTTTTTATGGCAAAGAAGAACGAAAACACCGGCGCTTCCTGCCCCCGGGCCGACATCGGCGGCCAGGCGGTGCTGGACGGCGTGATGATGAAGGCACCGGACGCCGTGGCCGTGGCAGTGCGCCGTCCCAACGGCGATATCGTGGTGAAGCGGGAACCCTACGAGGCCCCCTCCAAAAAGCATCCCTGGATGGGCCTGCCCTTCATCCGCGGTTCGGTGAACATGGTGCAGATGATGATGCTGGGCATGCAGGTGCTGGAGGACAGCATGAAAATGTCCGGCAACGAGGACGCCCAGGAGGAACCCAGCAAGTTTGAAAAATGGCTGGCGGCAAAACTGGGCAAGAACGTGGACAAGGTGGTCATGGCCGTGGCCGTAGTGCTGGCCCTTGCTATGAGCATCGGCCTGTTCGTGCTGCTGCCGAACACCGTGATCATGCTGTTCCCGCAGAACGCCTCCGGCGGCACGCTGCTGCTCAAAAACCTGGTCAGCGGCCTCATCCGCACCGTGCTGCTGATCTCCTACATCGGTCTGGTGGGCCGCATCCCCGACATGCGCAAGACCTTCCAGTATCACGGCTCGGAACACAAAACCGTGTACTGCCACGAGCACGACCTGCCCCTGACCCCCAAGAACGCCCAGCAGTTCACCACCCTGCACCCCCGCTGCGGCACCAGCTTCCTGCTGCTCACGTTCATTCTTTCCATCCTGTTCTATTCCGTCATCGACGTGCTGGTGCTGCAGCTGACCGGCTTTGACTTAGGCGCCAATTACATTCTGCGCGTACTCAGCCGCATCGTCCTGCTGCCCTGCGTGGCGGGCATCAGCTACGAGGCCCTGAAAGCCCTGGCCCACGCCGAAACACCCCTCACCCGCGCCCTGCGCTGGCCCGGCCTGCAAATGCAGCGCCTCACCACCCGCCAGCCCAGCGACGAACAGTGCGAGGTGGCCATCGCCTCCATGAACGCCGCCCTCCACGGCCTGCCTGAGGGTGAAACCACCCCCGAAGGCTGGGTCATCCTGCATCCCACCCAGGCGTAGCGAAACAACGCCTTCTCTTTGCGTGACCGGAAATGCCCCTTTGGGCGCTTTCCAGGCCATGAAAAGAGAAGGCGTTTTCTATTCCGCAAAGGAACACCCTGGGGCCTCCGCGGCCCCAGTTCCGCAGGCTCAATAGTCGCAACTCCCCTTCATGGGGAGATTGCTCCTTTTCGCCTGATCTCACCGCCGATGAAATTCCCGCCACCGGCGGTCATCGGCGGTTCGTCCCCGCGGCA
>JAFSNT010000211.1 GCA_017443295.1 Clostridia bacterium | reverse complement strand
CAGAGCTACGCCCTGTATCCGCAGATGACGGTGTACGATAATATCGCCTTCGGCCTGACGCTCCAGGGCGTGGACGAGGATATCATCGAGCAGCGGGTCAACAACGTGGCGCGTATCTTAGGCCTTACGGACTATCTGGACCGGCTGCCCCGCGCCCTGTCCGGCGGCCAGCGCCAGCGCGTGGCCATCGGCCGGGCCATCATCCGCAAGGTGGGCGTGTTCCTCATGGACGAACCCCTTTCCAACCTGGACGCCAAGCAGCGCGTGACCATGCGCTATGAAATCGCCCAAATTCACCAGGAAACCGGGGCCACCACCATTTACGTGACCCACGACCAGACCGAGGCCATGACCCTGGCGGACCGCATCGTGGTGATGAAGGACGGCTACGTGCAGCAGACCGGCACGCCCTACCAACTGTATTTCGAGCCGGAAAACGTGTTCGTGGCGGGCTTCATCGGCGAGCCGCCCATGAACTTCCTGCGGGGCACGGTGGAACACGGCACGATTTCCTTCGGCGATATGAAGCTGGATCTGAGCAAAAAGCTCCCGAGCGTCGGGCAATGGGAGGGCAAGCAGATCGTGTTCGGCTTCCGGCCCGAGCATATCAAGCTGGGCAGCCATGAAAACGCCTATGTGATCACCTGCAGCGTGGAGCTGACCGAAATGCTTGGCGACAACACCAACGTGTACGTCACCGCCGGGAAGGATCAGGCCATCTTAAAGGTGGACAGCCACGATACCCCGGAAACGGACAAGGACATCACCTTCTCCATCCCCTACGAAAACGTATACCTCTTCGACGGGGAAACGGAAAAAGTGATCAAGGGATAAAACGTCAAACATTCAGGCGGCAGGCAGCGCGATCGGGCGGTCTGCCGCTTCATTTCAAAGGAAGATGCGTATGTATTACTGCGGCTGGGACGGGGGCGGCACCAAAACGGAGGTCTGCGTCCTGCATGAAAATGGTGAAACAGTCTCGCGGTCCTTCGGCCCCCTGAATCTGAACGGGGCCTCCCGGGAAACGGTGGAAAAAACAGTGCGGGACGCGGTGGAATTTCTGCGTTCCCAGCGGGAAGGACTGGAAGGCTGCGCCATGCTGGTGATCGGCATGGCGGGGGTCAGCAACCGGGACGCCGCCCGCATGATGGAGCAAATGGTACGGGAAGCCGGATACGAAGGGACGCTGCGCCTCCGGGGAGATCAGGAAATCGCCCTGGCAGGGGCCATCCGGGGGCACGGCGCGGTGCTGATTGCCGGGACGGGGGCCATTTGCTATGGCCGCGACCGGGACGGAAACAGCTTCCGCGTGGGCGGCTGGGGGCACCTCATCGACGACGGGGGCAGCGGCTATGCCATTGGCCGGGATATCCTCATGGCGGCGGTCCGGGCGGAGGACGGCAGGGGAAAGGATACCTGCTTAAAGCAGGCGGTTTTTGAGGCCCTGACCGTTCAGGATATCTGCGGCGTGATCACATGGCTGTATGCCCCCGGCACCGGGAAAAAGGAAATCGCGTCCCTGGCCCCCCTGCTGCTGCCCGCCCTGGATAAGCGGGACGAAGCGGCCCAGGCCATCGCGGAGAAAGCGGCGGCGGATCTTTCCGAGCTGGTGCTTGCGGGCTGGCGGAAAACCGGCATGGAGGACGGCGAAATCGCCATGACGGGCAGCATCCTGAGCCGGTACGCCCCCATCCGCGCCCTGACGGAGGAACGCATTCGCGCCGCGCTGCCGAAGGTGAACGTCATTTCTCCCCGGTTTTCTCCCGCTTACGGCGCGGCGATCATGGCGCGGGAAGCGCTTGAGCGATTGTATGGTGCTTGACCTGAATAAAACGGGAGAGAGTTGAGAGTTGAGATTAAGTTTGTCTAAACAGCTATACTGTTTTCCCGGTTTCCTATTATCAATACTATATAAATCTCAACTCTCAACTCTCCACTCTCAACTCAAAAAAGCAGTTCTGCAAATCTTTTCGTCTATAGATGTTTATTCCTAATCTCTACCCCAAACGGAAGCGAGGTTTTTTCATGAGCAAGACACAGCGGGATTTCACCCAAGGCCCCATCGCCAAGGGCATGATCGCCTTTTCCATGCCGTTTCTGCTGTCCAACATCCTCCAGGCGCTGTACGGCGCGGTGGATATGCTGGTGGTGGGCAATTATTCCGACCCCGACCCCACGATCAGCGTGCAGATCCTGTCCGGCGTGAATATCGGCAGCCAGATCACGCATCTGGTGGCCATGATGGTCAGCGGCCTCACAGTGTCCGGCACGGTGATGGTGGGCCAGTATATCGGCGCGCGCAAGCAGAAGGACGCTTCCGAAACCGTGGGTACCATGTTTGCCTTAATGACCATCGTGGGTTTGGTGCTTATGGCGGTGATGATGCTGTTTTCCGATGCCCTCCTGCATCTGCTGAAAACGCCGCCGGAATCTTTCGCCCACGCCAAGGAATACCTGATCATCTGCCTGAGCGGCACTCTGTTCATTTTCGGCTATAACGCCATTTCTTCCATCCAGCGGGGTCTGGGGGATTCCATCCGCCCGCTGATCTTCGTAGGCATCGCCTGTGCGGTGAACGTGGTGCTGGATCTGTGGCTGGTATGGGGCATGGGCATGGGCGCGGCGGGGGCCGCGTGGGCCACCGTGATCGCCCAGGCAATCAGCCTGATCCTGGCTGCCCTGTACCTGAGCAAGAGCAAATTCATTTTTGATTTTAAACTGCGTTCCTTCCGCATCCAGAAAGAGAAAATGAAGCTGATGGTGAAGTTAGGCATCCCGTCTTCGGTGCAGAGCATCATCGTGAACATTTCCTTCCTGGTGATGACCGCCCTGGTCAACGGCATCGGCGGGGCCACGGCTTCCGCCGCCGTGGGCGTGGTGGGCAAGTTCAATTCCTTCGCCATCCTGCCCGCCGTGGCCATGAGTTCTTCCGTCAGCGCTTTCGCCGCCCAGAATATCGGCGCGGGACTGCACGACCGGGCGAAAAAGAGCCTGACCGTGGGTACCGTCATCGCCATGACGATTTCCGCCGCTGTGTTCGCGGCGGTGCAGCTGTTCCCCGAACCGATCATCGGCGTTTTCAACCCGGATCAGGAATTGATCAAGGCGGGCGTGGAATATATGCGCACGTTCAGTTTTGATTATCTGCTGGTGCCCATCCAGTTCTGCATGAACGGCCTGATCATGGGCGCGGGGCACACCAAATTCACCCTGCTTTCTTCCGCCATGTCTTCCCTGCTTCTGCGCATCCCGGTGGCGATCCTGTTCGGCTCCGCCCTGGGCTGGGGCCTCATGGGCGTGGGCCTCGCGGCGCCCGCCGCCACCCTGGCGAGCGTGATCCTGACCGGCTGGTTCGTGTTCTCCGGCCGCTGGAAGCGGGACCGCACGGGCATCCGGAGGGAGAAGGAAGGCTGAGAGAGAACTTGGAGTTGAGAGTTGGGAGTTGAGAGTTGAGATGTAAAGGGAGTACAGTTCAGAGTTCAGATTGATATAGATCATTTATCGGGAATCCAAAATGATAAGACTATATAATCTCAACGCTCAACTCTTCACTCTCAACTCTTTTCCACACACAAAAAACGCACCCGCTCGGATGCGTTTTTTGTGTGTTTCAGTTGTCCTGCATCATTTCGGCGTATTGTTCCCGGGTGATGAGGGTCTTGCGGGGCTTGCTGCCCTCGGACTGGCTGATGATATTGCGTTTTTCCATCTCGTCGATCAGCCGACCCGCCCGGGCGTAGCCCACCCGCAGGCGGCGCTGGAGCATGCTGGTGGAGGTCTGTCCGTCTTCCACGGCCATTTCGATGGCCTGCTGCAAAAGCTCCTGGAAGCTGCCCTCGCCGCCGCCGGCGCCGGAGTCGTCGTCCCGGCCGGTGATCTCGTCGGCGGCGCGCTCGGCGCCGGTGCTTTCCAAATGCTCCACGATGTTGGGGTCGAAGTCCGTCTGATACCGGCTGCCGATGAATTCGGCGATGGCGTTCACCTCTTCGTCGCTGACGAAGCAGCCCTGTACGCGGGTGGGGGAAGCGCCGGTGGGCTTATAGAGCATATCGCCCTTGCCCATGAGCTTTTCCGCGCCGTTGATGTCGATGATGGTGCGGCTGTCCGTGCCGGAGGACACGGCGAAGGCGATGCGGCTGGGGATGTTGTTCTTGATCACGCCGGTGATAACGTCCACGGAGGGGCGCTGGGTGGCCAGCACCATGTAAATGCCGGCGGCGCGGGCCAGGGCGGCCAGGCGGCGGATGGATTCTTCCACGTCCTTGCGGCAGACCTCCATCAGGTCGGCCATTTCGTCGATGATGACCACGATGTTGGGCAGCACCTTGTCCGTGCCCTGGTTGGCTTTGTTGTAGCCCGCTAAATTGCGCACGCCCTGAGAGGAGAATTTGCCGTAGCGCTCCAGCATTTCCTGCACCACCCAGGAAAGCGCGCCCGCTGCCTTCTTGGGGTCGGACACCACGGGCACCAGCAGGTGGGGAATGGTGTTGTATACGCTCAATTCCACCTGCTTGGGGTCCACCATGATCAGCCGCACCTGCTCCGGCGTGGTGCGGTACAGCAGGCTGCACACGATGGCATTGATGCACACGGATTTACCGCTGCCGGTGGCGCCCGCAATGAGCAGATGGGGCATTTTGCTTAAATCGCACAGCACGGGGGACCCGGCGATGTCCTTGCCCAGCGCCACCAGCAGGGGAGAGGGATTGGCCTTCATTTCGGGGCTGTCCAGCACCTCCCGCAGGGACACGGTGCTGACCAGGGTGTTGGGCACCTCGATGCCGATATAGTTGGTGCCCTGAATGGGCGCTTCCACGCGCACGTGCTTGGTCTTCAGCTCCAGGGCCAGGTTTTCCGCGGTGTTGGCCACCTTGCTCACCTTCACGCCGGGAGCGATCTGGATGGCGAAGCGGGTGATGGAGGGGCCGTGCATGATCTGCTTGACCTCCGATTCCACGGCGAAGGAGCGCAGGGTGCCTTCAATGATCTGCGCCCGATGCTCGTCCTCCTGAGCCGAACCCTCCTGGGACACATAGCGGGATTCTTTCAGCAGGCGCAGGGGCGGGGCCTCGTAGGGGATCACCTCGTCCATGCTGATTTGCTTCACCTTGGGGGCGGAGGTGCCGTCCAAACGCTTGCCGGGGGCGTCCTTTTTTTCCTGCCGGGGCGTGATGGGGATTTTTTCGCCGGTGATGGGCATGACGGGATCGGTAAATACCTGCTTGGCTTCGCCCTTGGCCGTCGTATGGTCGAGCATGTCCAGCGCCGCTTTTTTCTGATTCACCTGGGCGGCCCAGGAATCGGCGGCGGCTGCTTTCGGCGTCGGCGTCGGCGCGGGCACGGAGGGGGCGGGTTTCGGCGTGGGCGTCGTCATCGGGGCCGGAACGACGGGTTTCGGCGCGGGCACGGCGGGCCTGACAGCCGGGCGGACGGGCTTCACCACCGCGCCTTCCGGCACGTCCCAGGGCAAATCGTCCTCGTCGTCCAGGGCCTGTCCGGAGGGGGCGGGCCTGGGCTGAACGGGAGCGGGGGCGGCGTTTCTATCCGACCGGCGATGTCTTCCGGCGCTTCCGGCGGGCTGTTCATTTTCCGCGGGCCGCGCCGGTTCCGCGGGAGGCTCCTGCCGGACGGTGGACATGGGGTCTTTCAGCCGGTTCAGCAGGCCGGAAAAAACGCCGGGCTTTTCCTGCTTGGCGGGGGCGGGATTCTTTTCCACCTCAACCGGAATAGCTTCTTCCCGCCAGTCCGGTTTTTCCATGGGGGGACGCTTTTCATCCGAAGGAAAGCGCTCCTCGTACAAATCGGGCTGCACGGCATAAAAGCCCTGCTCGTCCTGCACGCGGACGGCATAGGCGGGCTGGGCGTCATAGATAGGCGCGGAGCGGTAGCGGTCCGGGGGCGTGACGGCCTCCGCCGGAGCGTCGTCCGAATAAAGGGGCGCGCTTTCCATGGGGGCGTTTTCCTGAACGGTGCCGGGCTGGTTTTCCTGCCGCTGCCGCCGCTTTTCCCGCATCCTGTCGCCAAAACCGTTCGCGGCCTGGAACAGCCTGCCGGGGCGCAAACGCAGGAAAATGCCGAGCAGGATCACGATCAACGCCCCCGTCAGCAGGCAGGCCCCGATGCGGGTGACCGCCTGGGAAAGGGGATAGGCGATCAGCATGCCCGCCAGCCCCCCCGCGTTGGCGTACCGCTGCAAATACGCCTGATTCAGGCAGGCGGAAAAATGGGTGCCGCCGCCGTAACCGATAGCTTCCGCCTGACGGGACACATAGTCCAGATAGGGCAGGGAAATGCCGCCCCCCTGGGGCACCCGGGCGATAAGGGTATAGCCCGCCAGCACCAGCAGATACAGGGCGGTCACGATGAAAAAGTTCCGGGCGGACACCCGGTGGCGGCAGGAAATGAGCAGCTTGGCCCCGCCCCACGCAAGCAAAAAGGGCGCGCCGGGGCACAGGGGACCAAACAGGCCTAGCTGCAGCCAATAGAGCTGCTGGAGTACGTAGCTCTCCTGCATGTCGATCAGGGCCACGGTAAAGGCCAGGCCTAAGGTGAGCATGGTCATGCCTAAGGTCACGCGCAAAGCCGCCCCCCGGCCTGTGGTGGCGATGGGGGCGGGCTGATTTTGCGGTTTGTTTTTTGCGGCGGTCGCGCTCATGGTTTCTCCTTTTCTAAGGGTGAAAGATTATTCAAGCGCCTGCTTGATATACTGCACAAGGCCGTTTTCGTCGGCGTACAGGGTCAGCACGTCTCTGTTTAGCTTGTAGATCACTGCCGTGCCGGGACATACGCGGTAGATTTCTGCCGCCGCTTCGTCCAGGTCAAGGCGCATTGCCGGTTCCTGGCCGATCAAGGCTTCCGCCTCGGCAAGGGTGGTTTTCCCGGTAAAGATGCCGAAGTAATCCACCCGATGGGACAGGATGCCGGTGACGTAGTCTTCCGCTTCATCGGTCAGAATCAGCGTGCCCCGCAGGGCGGCGGTTTCCAACTCAAAGCACGCGCCGCCAGGATAAAATTCCGAATCGGCGGCCTGGGGATATAGATTCGTCAGCACCTCCACGGACGTGCCGAGTTCCACTTCCATGTTGAAGCCCCACAGCGGGTAACCGCCCATGCAGAATTCGTCCATCTGTTCTTTCATGGTCATACCGCCCAGGTATTCTTCCGGCGTGTCCAGCACGGACATGGGAATGCCCGACCATGAAGTGTCCAGCCAATCCCACAATTCGCTGTACCGGAACGCAACAGCCCCGGAATCACCGGACAGGAAGGAAAGCTGGCTGTTTTCGTAGTACAGGATCAGGTTGCCGTTTCCGTCCAGGAAAAAGCGGTCGTAGGGCACGGGGAAAAGCTGATTGTTCTCCAGGTAGGTGGAAAGGGTGGGTTCCACTTCTTCTTCTAAATAAGTTTCGATGAACGCCTTGGCCCCCTCCGGGTCGATGAACAGGTCTTCAAACGCTACGGTCTCGCCTGTTTTCATGTTCAGGGTCATGGGATAATACACCTGGGACGGACGGCCCGCGAGCATTTTCCCCTTGGCGCTGAACACCAGGGACACATAGGGGGCGCATTTCAGGTTTTCTCCCGTTTCATCCCAATCATAGGAAGCGGACATGTCATAATCCATTTTTAGCCCCGTGCCGCCAGCCTGGAGAGTGGAAAGCAGTTGCAGATAGGCGGGGATTTGGGCCGTTTCCTGAATGTATCCGTTGATCTTTTCGGCCAGCGCCTGAGCCTCGGGGCTTTCCCCGGCGTTCAGCACCGGATAGTACACGAAGCTGCCGGAGGTGTCCGCGTCTGTTTCTACCTCCCACTCCCAGAAGCAATCCATCAGCGGATCGGCCGGTGATTCAGTCAGGCCGCTCAAAACAGGAACGAAAGCCAAGAGGCACGCAAGGAACAGCGTGGCAAGTGCGTTCACATTGTATTTCATGGCAATACCTCCACATATATAGTATACCCCATTATCCGCCGTTTTTCAAGGGGGCCAGCAGGATGGGCTGCGTTTGCGCGCCAGCCAGGGCGGCGGCTAAGGCTTCGGGGATTTTGGTAAAATCCGCCACCACGCTGCGGGGCTTTCCGATGGGATCATCCTGACGGAAGGGCACTATATATACGTTTCGCATGGCCAAAATCTTCCCGATATTTTCCGCCGCCGTGGAAAGTCCGTCGTTGGTGGAGGGGGCCACCAGCACCGGGCGGCTGTTGCGCAGGTGGGATTTGGCCCCCAGCAGGGCGGGGGTATCGAAAATGCCGTGGGCCATTTTGCCCATGCTGGCCCCGGTCATGGGGGCAATGATATAGGCGTCCAGCAGCTTTTTGGGGCCGATGGGCTCCACCTCCGGCAGGGTGGAAAGAGGGCGCTTCTCGGTCAGTTCCTCCAAGGTCTGCCACACCTTTTCGCTGCTGAAAAAGCGGGTGTCCTCCTTGGCGGACCGTTCGGACAAAATGGGCGTCACCTCATACCCTTGACGCACCAAATTTTCGATCACCGAAAACACCTGCTTAAATGTGCAGAAGCTGCCCGTCAGGGCAAAGCCGACCCTGGTTTTGCTCATGCCGATCCCTCCCGTTCCATGTAGTTGAGCAGCGTTTCAGCGGCGGACAGGGGGCAGTACCGTCCCGGCAGGCCGCTTTCCAGGAATGCCTTGAGGCCCAGCGCCTCCGCCGCGTCCATGTCGATGCCGTAGGGGGCGCTGGCCAGGTCGATCAATACGCATGAAGGCCTTACGTGCCGCAGTTCTTCTTCACCTAACACGGGGGCTGGCACGGTATTGAACACCGCGTCCATCCGGGGCAGTACCTGGGGTATTTCCCGGATGGATACGCTGTTTTCCCCGGCCTCCTGCCTGCTTTCCTCCCGCCTTGCCGCCACCGTCACCGTGGCCCCCATGACCCAAAGCAGGCGAGTCAGGGCCTTGCCGATGCGTCCGTAGCCGATCACCAGGCATTGGGATCCGCGAAGCGCCCGGTTCATCCGGGCCACGGCGGTGAACAGCGCACCTTCGGCGGTGAGAGACGCGTTTTCCTGGGTATAGATTTCATCGGAAAGTACCCGCAGCGGCTTCCAGCCCCGTTTTTCGGCCAGCTTATCAAAGGCCGCGTCGGTCATGCCGCAAACGATTTTCTGTCCCCGGGGCAATTGATCCGCCACGTCCTCCGAAAGAGACGACCTTGGCAGCGGCAGCACCGCCATATCCCAGGGGCCGTGATCCGGCGTGGAATGGCCCCGCCTGGGGCATAATTCGGCTAAATATTTTTCCCTGGCCCCGTTTCCGCAGATCAGGACGCGCATATCATCCCTCCTTTTTCTTGCTGCTGTATCCTATGAAAACAAAAATCGCTCTGTGCTGAAAAAAGGGGTGGAAAAAAAGATAGAATTCCTGTATAATAAATTGGTTCATGTATCATGTATCTAAGGGAGGACGGAACATGGCTTTCAAGCGGATGATCGGCCTGCTGCTGGCGCTGCTCATGTGCTTCGGCGCGTGTGCGGCGGCGGAGGAAACGGACGCGCCTCAGTTCGTGATAGCGGGCTATGATAGTACGCAGTACCGGGATTGGCTGAACAATCAGTTTTTCGTTCGGATGGAGGAGCGCACCGGCGTTCACTTCGTCTATCAGCAGTACACCGACGCCGCGGCCTGGCAGAAGGCCAAGGACGCAATGACCGCGGGCAGCGATTCCCTGCCCGACGTGCTGTTCAAGGCGTCCCTTGGCGGGGCGGAATGCATAGAGCTGCGGGAAAAGGGCGTACTGATCGACCTAAAGCCCTACCTCCAGGAAAACTGCCCCAACCTGTGGGCGATCTTAGAAGCGCATCCCGATTATCTGGCCGCCATCACCCTGCCGGACGGCAGCATCGCCGCCCTGCCCTATATCGCGGCCCCCGCCGTCCAGAATTATATGTGGATAAACCGGGAATGGCTGAAAACTTTGCGGCTGGAGGAACCGAAAACGGCCCAGGAGCTGGTGGACGTGCTGACCGCCTTCCGGGATCGGGATCCCAACCGCAACGGCAAAGCGGACGAAATCCCCATGGGCTTCTTGGGACCCTTCGATCTCAAATTCCTGGCCCACGCCTTCGGCCTGATCGCCAACGATTACAACGTATACGCGGAAGACGGCCAGGTGAAATTCATGCCGCTTGACGAAAACTACCGCATGTTCGTTACCTGGTGCCGGGATCTGTACCGGGAAGGGCTGCTGGATAAGAACGGCTTTTCCTACACGGACGAAATGCGCAAGGTGACCGATACCAACGCAACCGCGACCTACGGGATCATTCTGACCGCCATGGCGGCAGACATTTTCCAGGTTTCCTGGGCGGAGAATTACGAAATCATGATGCCCCTGTCCTTCGACGGGCAGCAGGTATACCGCGATTTTTCCGGCCCCGTGCTGCGGGGCACCTTCGCCGTCACCAGCCATTGCAAGGAACCGGAAAAGCTGCTCCAGTGGGTGGACTTCCTGTATTCCCAGGAGGGGGCCATCCTGGCCAGCATCGGACAGGAAAACGCCGATTATCTGGTGGACGGCGACGGCTCCTGGCGGCTGCTGGACAGCAACCAGAGCAATTATGACATGTACCGGGCGGGCACCCTGATCGAGGGCGGCGCGGAAGGCCCCGGCGTGATGACCGGAGAGTTCCAGAGCCAAATCAGCGGCGGCACTTTGGTAAAGACCATTCTGGAAAAGCAGGCGCAGTTCAGCGAATATACGCGCATGCCCTTCCCGTATTATACCCTCACCAAAGCTCAGGAAGCGGAAATCGCCCCGCTCCAGGCGGAGATCGGCTATTACGTGGACATGCAGCTGGCCCGGTGGGTGCTGGGCGAGGAAGAAATCTCCGACGAGAGCTTTGCCAAGTTTGAACAGCGCTTGAATGAATTGGGTCTGAACAGGTTCCTGGCTTTCTGGCAGGACGTTCTGGACCGTCAGTAAGGAGGGAGAGGAACCATGAACCGTTATTCCCAAATGCTTTCCAAGATGAAGCATTCGCCCGCCATGGAGCGTTTTTCCCGGCTGTACGGACACCGTGACGGCGAGCTGGCCCGTCAGCTGAGCCGCTACACCAGTTTAGTCAAGGCCCATGAGGAGCTGTTTCACGCCGAGAACGGCCCGCTGTATCTGATCAGCGCGCCGGGCCGCACGGAAATCATCGGCAACCATACCGACCACAACAATGGCCGGGTGCTGGCCGCCGCCGTGAATTTGGACTGCGTGGCCTGCGTATCTCCCCGCGCCGATATGACGGTGCGCATTCACAGCGCCGGTTATCCGGCCATCGAATTGAGCCTGGACGACCTTTCCGTGCGCCCCGAGGAAGAGGGCACCTCCGCCGCGCTGGTGCGGGGCGTGGCCAAGGGCATGCAGAATCGGGGCTTCCGCTTAGGCGGCTTCGACGCCGCCGTGACCAGCGACGTGCTGGGCGGCAGCGGCCTTTCCTCCTCCGCCGCGTATGAAGTGATGGTGTGCGCCGTGATCGACGCCCTGTATAACGGCTTTACCTGCGAAAGCACGCCCCGGGCGCAGATCGCCCAGTACGCCGAAAACGTGTACTTCGGCAAGCCCTCCGGCTTGATGGATCAGATGGCCTGCTCCACCGGCGGACTTGTGACCATTGATTTCAAGGCCGAACCCGTGGTAACGCCCCTTTCCTTCAGCTTCCAGGACGCCGGCTATTCCCTGGTGGTGGTGAACACCGGCGGCAGCCACGACAACCTGACGGCGGAATACGCCGCCGTGCGCACCGAAATGCAGGGCGTGGCGGAAATGTTAGGCGAAAAGGTGCTGCGTCAGGTGCGGCCCGAGGAATTGTGGAAGCACATCCCCGAACTGCGGGAAAAGCTCGGCGAGCGGGCCGTGCTGCGCGCCTTCCATTTCATGGATGAAAACAAGCGGGTGAAGGACATGGTGCAGGCCGTCCGCAATCAGGACATTCCCGCCATGTTCGAGGCCGTCACCGCCTCCGGCGAAAGCAGTTGGATGCTGCTGCAGAATGTGTATACCGCCGGCACCTGCCAGCCCCTGTCCCTGGCCCTGGCTATGGCCGCCAGTATGCTAAAGGGCAAGGGCGCGTGGCGCGTCCATGGCGGCGGCTTCGCGGGCACCACGCTGAATTTCGTTCCCAATGAGATGGTGGACGACTTCGTGCGCCGCATGGAATGCGTGTTCGGCGATCATTCCTGCTTCGTGCTGGACGTGCGGCCGGAAGGGGCCGCCGTGGTGCTCAAGGAAGAATAAGACATAATTGTTCAGTCCGCGGTATGGCGGCAAAAAAGTGAAAAGTGGAAAGTGAAAAGTGGAATTGCATTTTGCGGTGTGTAGGAATTGACTGAAAGCCAAGTGCAAGCCATATAGATTTTCACTTTTCACTTTTCACTATCCACTTTGCGGCCCCGTGGACTGAACAT
>JAFSNT010000210.1 GCA_017443295.1 Clostridia bacterium | reverse complement strand
GGGGCTGGGGTGAAGAAGGAACCCTGATCTTTGTGGAGCAGTGGCCCAACTGGTATCTGTGGGACTACATCCCCTTTTCGTGCGAGGACTTCCGTCTGTGCGGAACCGATGATGGAACTGGCGTTTATCTGGAGTTCGGTGTGATCGGGCACGGGACGGGATGCTATGTCCGGTACATGGATGTGTATCATCTGCAGACGCGAAAAATCGAGGCAAGCTATACAACCTACGGATACGAAGTCTTTCAGAATACAGGCATTCAGGTGTACGGCTCGGCCTGCTATGCCAGAGATGGTGTGCACATTTTCCGGCAGCTTTCGCCGCTGGTGTTCGATGAAGCACAGAACGAATTTGTGCCGACAGGCGCCGTTCTGGACGTATTTGATTACAGCATCGGCGAACAGGGACATCTGGAGCGGAGAGAGTAAGTGATGCTGAGTGATGCCAAGGAGGACTAATTCCATGAAATCCAGAGTGATATCATTGCTTCTGGCGTTGATTGTGGCCTTGCTGCCTATTCTGCCTTGCAATGCAGATGAAATCCCTGCCATGTCGACCGGTTATGTCAGCCGCGGCTCGACCCGCGTCGCCTTTCAGTACCCGGCAGGCTGCGAGATCGTAGACGAGGGCAGCATCGGTACCTTGCTGTACTTAACCGAAAGCGATTATATATCTCTGATGATTCCGAAAGGGAAGATGTCCGGCACAGCGGCAGTTCATGACTATATTGGAGACTTCAGTGAGATCACCGAGTTGTCAGAAACCATGAATGTATTCGCTGTACACGGGGATGAGAATCACCGGATGTCATATCTGGATGTGGTGGAGATCGGTGTCAATCTCCTGGACGGCACCGGCCTCATAGTCTGTGCCTATTGCCCTTACGGTCACACTGAGGTGTATGATCTGCTGATTAAGGTTCTGAGCAGCATCACGGACACGACAGTGCTGGAAGACTGGCTGAACAATGAATGGATCCCCATGGTGACGAAGCAGTAATCCTACAATGCAGCACTTGAAAGATTGCCAATATGGAACAGCTCCCGCAGGACGTTTGCCTTGCGAGAGCTGTGTTGTATAGATGTTTGCAATATCTTTTTTCAAGAGATCATCTGAAAGTGCCTCAGCGCCTCCTCAATGGCTTTCTCCTTCTCCGGCGGGCATTTCGGCACCCGATTGCCCTCCGTCTTCGACTTGTTATAGCAGTCCCTTTCGATGATCCCATGCTTTGCCTTTACCTGGGCAATATACAGGCATGAAACCTTCAAGCCTGTATGCTCGAGGACATATGCCTTGATTTCCTCATACGTTGCCTTGGTCTCTGCAGCGGTCACATCCAGCTCCGTCATATCCAGATCAATGTCGATATGTGGGGCTGACTTGATTTTGGACAATAAACAAACCGTCTCGCAATGTCCTGTCCAGCAAAACATATCCACAGGCTGACACTGATCGGCCTGATAACTATTCGCGCACAAAATCTTCGCGTCCCGGGCCAGGGTGGCGGGGTCGCAGGAGACATAGACCACGCGGCGGGGGGCGGCGGCGGCGATGGCGCGGAGGACGGGCTCCTCGCAGCCCTTGCGGGGCGGGTCGAGGACGATCACGTCTGGGCGCAAGCCCTGGGCTACCATTTGGGGCAGCAGGTCTTCGGCGGCGGCGGCGTGAAACTCCGCGTTGGAAACGCCGTTGACGCGGGCGTTTTCCTCCGCGTCCCGGATGGCCTGGGGCACGATCTCAATGCCCACAACTTTCTTGGCGTGGCGGGCCAGCAGCAGGGAAATGGTGCCCGCGCCGCAGTACAGGTCGGCTACCAGTTCATTGCCGGTGAGTCCGGCAAAGTCCACGGCGGTCTGGTACAGCTTTTCAGTCTGGACGGGGTTCACCTGGAAAAAGGACTGGGGCGACAGGGCGTATTGCAGGCCGCAAAGGGTATCCTGCAAGCGTTCCTCGCCGTACAGCAGGCGGCTTTCGGGGCCTAAGATCACGTTGTCCCCCCGGCGGTTGATATTCAGGTACAGGGAACAAAGCCCCGGCACGCCCGCCCGGAGCATGGCGGTCAGCTCCCGTTCGTGGGGCAGGGACGCGGCGGCGGCGACGACCACGGCCATGACCTGGCCGGAACGGGAAACACGGCTCATGACGTGGCGGATGAGGCCCGTTCGGGTTTCCTCGTGATAGGGTTCAATTTCAAATTTTTCCATCCAGCGGCGCAGGATGGCGGACACTTCGTCGCTTTCCCGCTTGGCGATGAGGCACCCGTCAATGTCGATGATCCGGTGGCTGCGGGGGGCGTAAAAGCCGATTTGGGGCGCGCCTTTTTCCCCGCCCACGGGCAGGGCGGTCTTGTTGCGGTAGCGCCAGGGATCGTCCATGCCGATGACGGGCTGCACAGCCACATCCAAGCCCCCGATGCGGGAAAGGGCGTCCCGTACCCGTTCCCGCTTCATGGAAAGGGAGGCTTCATAGGTCATGTGCTGGCACACGCACCCGCCGCACTTTTCATAATAGGGGCAGGGGGGCGTCACCCGGCTTTCCGAGAGCGTGAGCACCCGCAGGGTCTTCAAAAAAGCGTGGGTCTTTTCCACCTTCTGGGCCCGGGCGATCACCGTTTCCCCCGGCAGCGCGCCCTGGACGAACAGGGTCAGCCCGTCCAAGTGGGCGATGCCCATTTCCCCGCCGAAGCGTTCCACCGTCACCGTGATTTCATCGTTTTTCCGAAGCATGATCCTTCACCCGCGTTTACTTGTCTCTTTTCCTTTTCACTTCATCCATTTCGGCGATGAGTTCTTTCAGGGGCCGATGCTCGCCGCCCCACCATTCAAACACGTGCATGCCTTCCTCTTCAAGCACCGATTCCGTGATCGTCATTTGAATCCCCAATTGTTTGAGCAGCCCTTCACGATCAACCGGCTGATAATCAAAGGGCGTCAGCTTGGAGAATTCTTTGTACGAAACGCCGCAAACGATCCGGCGCACGCCAAGGGACGCGATGGCGGCAAGGCATCTTTCGCAGGGCGCGCAGCTGGTATACACTGTGGATTGTTCTAAAATGTCATCGGTGTATTTATTGACGCATTGGTGAACAAGATTGAATTCCGCGTGCCCGAATACGCGGTGTTCGTAATCGGCGGTATTCTCCGCTTCCTCCAATATTTTTCCGTCGTGAACGAGAACCGCGCCGAAGGTGTCATAGCCCTTTTTCCCGGCGCTGATTGCCAGTTCGTAGCACCTTTTTATGTAATCCGTATCGTTCATGGTATTACGATCCTTTTCTGTCCTGGATGATTCCAACGGCTAAGAAGATCACCCCAACGATGAGCGCGGCAATGGCCGCGATGGGCAGGGCCGGGCCGATATATTCCAGGCTCGCGCGGAACATATCGCTGCTCCAGGTGGAAATGCTGCTCATGAAGAGCGCCGCGGTTACATACCGCGCGGACATCAAAATGGCCGCGATCAGGCAGAACACAGCGCCGACACCTTTGTTATTCATCTTCGTTTCCTCCTTATCATTTGCAGTTGGAACGGCTTTTTTATTCCTTCACGATTTTGCGCGCTTCCATATAATAGCGCTTTTCGTTGGCTTCGCCCATGGAGAAGGTTTTGCGGGGCAGGGGGCCGTCCTTCGCCACGGCGGGGAACAGCAGGGATTTGGGCATGGGCGGCAGCAGGATGCCCACGGCGTTTTCCTTCCGCACGATGTCGCGCACGGCGTCCTCCCCGTGAACGTAATCCAGATTCAGGCCGGAGACTTTATCCAAAAGCTGCTGCACCGTGCCCACGGGCAGAGCGTGGAGAGCATGACCGATGCGGAAGGACAAATCGCCGGATTTTGTGACCACGGTCAAATCCGGGCTTTCGCTCGTCGGCTGCAAGTCCGCGTCTTTCAGCATGGACAGCACAGCTTCCCCGGTCTGATCGAAAATCACCCGATGGATGGGTTCAAAAATCAAAGCGTCGTCGTAAATGTTATTCAGCTCCACCATGGCGAAGCGGGCGGGATGGGCTTCCTGTTCCTCGGCGCTTAATCCCGCTTTCACCTCCAGCCAGTGGGCTTTGGCGGTGGCCAGGGAATGGTTGCCGTCGCCCACGGCCAGCAGAATGCCGCCCTCGGGCAGCCTTTCCTGCAAGGCGGCCAGCGCCCCGGAGATTTGATTCAGAGTTTCTTCGTCCTCCACGGCCCAGCCCCGGGCCCGGCCCCCGTTCAGCAAAAGCGGCGTATCGTACAAAGGCCGCAACCCGTCCCGCTTTGCGTAAACCGGCTCGATCACCGTGCGCTCCGGGTCGTCGCACAGCAGCAGGATGTGGGACAATTCCAGCTTGGCCCCCCGGCGCACCTTCTGGCGCGGGGGGATGCGGGCCACGATGGTGCCTTCCGTGGGCCGGATCAGGGATTGGGTGCCCGCCGCGAAATCGTAGGCTTCCAAATCCACGGTCATCACCAGCCCCAGCCGGGGGCCGGACTGGGTGGTGCGCTCCAGCAGCACCATGCCCCGCACGGCTTCCGTTAAAATTCCTTCATCTAAATACTGCGTCATAGCGGTCTGCACCTTCGGCACCCGCACGTCGCTTTCGTCCAAATACGCCTCGGGGATGATCAGCCGCAGGGCAGAGGGGGCGTCGCCCACCGCCGCGTCCGCCTGCTCCCATTTGTCCTTCTGGGCAGTGTACTGGTCGCAGGCCACCATGGCCCATTTTTCCATGTCCTCCCCGGGCTTTGGCAGATAAAAAGTTCCCGGCTTCGCGCATAAATCCTTGAACGCGTTCATGATGTTTTCCTCCTGATTTTTGATAAAGCGTTATTCGTGCAATTCCAGCGGCAGGCCGTCGGGATCGAAAAAGAAGGTCATTTTCTTCCCCGTGAAGGTGTCGCTGCGGATGGGTTCGCAGGGAATGCCCATTTTCTCGAGTTCCGCCACGGTATCTTCCACGCTGTCCACCTGGAAAGCCAAATGGCGCAAGCCGCAGGCTTCGGGCCGGTTCACCCGCTTGGGCGGGTTTTTCACGCCGAAGATCTCCAGCTCCGTCATATCGTTTAGCCGCAGATCCAGCTTCCAGTCGTCCCGCTCGGGGCGGTAGTTTTCCCGGACGACGGCAAAGCCCAACTTGTTCACGTAAAAATCCCGGGACACAGCGTAATCGGACACGATAATGGCCACGTGATGGATTTGGGAAAGCCGCATGGCAAGCCCTCCTTTGTTTGTGATTTGCTTTGGAGAACACGGAAATCATATCATATTCCGCCCCCGGCGGTCAATGACGGGATGAAAGACAGGGAAGAATTTTCTCATGAAATTCTCATGCTTCTTTTCTTGTATTCTCAGGAAACCGTGGTAAAATATGCCCGTAACCGGGAAACAAAGAACACTGTGAGGGAGGAAACGATCATGGAAAAGAAACTTTACAAGAGCAGGACCAATAAAAAGGTGGCCGGCGTTTGCGGCGGCATCGGCGAATACTTCAACATCGACCCCACCCTGGTGCGCTTAGGCTTCGTGGCCCTGTCCTTCCTGGCGGGCGGCGGGCTGCTGGTGTACATCATCGCGGCCATCATCATTCCGGATCAGGTGGATGAGTAACATGCTGAGCTTAGCCGGAAATCTGGTATGGCTGCTGTGCGGCGGCCTGATCAGCTGCCTTGCCTGGGCGGTCACAGGGCTGCTGTGGTGCGTCACCATCGTGGGCATCCCCATCGGGACGCAGTGCTTCAAATTCGCCCAGCTGTCCCTTTCGCCCTTCGGAAAGGACGTGTCGTATGAAGGGGGCGCGGTGTCCTTTCTGGTGAACGTGATCTGGTTCTTCGTATCGGGTATCGAACTGGCGCTGATCCATTTCATCTTAGGCGTGCTTCTGTGCGTCACGGTGGTGGGCATCCCCTTCGGCCTGCAGTTCTTCAAGTTTGCCAAGCTGGCCCTGGCCCCCTTCGGCGCGCATGTAATATAGATTTTTGATTCTGTCACGAAAACCGGCTCCCCGCGGGCCGGTTTTTCGCATCAATGCCGATTTGTGTGTTTTCATACGCAAAAACGGCATTTATTTTGTGCTGAAATTGAAAAAAAGGTCATTTATGGGAAAGGATCTCCGTTCCCGGGCGCCGCGCCCCCGCTCCTGTACTTTCCGGCAAAATTCCAAATCATGATTGACAGTGTGCGCCAAAGGGCGTATAATAAAATACAGGAATTGAACAAAGATCTTTTGTGCTGTTTCACTGTGAAAACAGTGTTTTTATGGTTCGTTCAGAATGAAGGATAGAGGGGGCAAAACAATGAGTACAAAAACCATCACCAAGCCAAAGAAGAAGACGGGAGCGGGCAGCAACGGGTCGTCCTTCGACAATTTAGAGATCTTCCTGCTGCACCTGCCCACCACCATCTGGTATCTGGTGTTCTGCTACGCGCCCATGTTCGGCGTGATCATCGCCTTCAAAAAATACAAGCCCAAGATGGGCAAGAGCTTCCTGTGGTCGCTGTTCAACAACAGCAAATGGTGCGGACTGGATAACTTCAAGTTCCTGATCGAATCCAGCTACTTTGAAACCATGATCAAAACCACGGTGCTTTACAACATCGTGTTCATCATTCTGGGCATCCTCATTCCGGTCACCCTGGCCATTCTGTTCAATGAAATATACTCCAAAAAACTGGCCAAGACCTGCCAGACCATGATGTTCCTGCCCCACTTCCTGAGCTGGGTGGTCATCAGCTACTTCGTGTACGCCTTCCTGTCCACCGACTTCGGCCTGGTGAACAACGCCGCCAAAGCCCTGGGCATGGTGCCGGCGGACGCGAGAAACCACAACTGGTATCAGGATAAAAACTTCTGGATGTACTTCCTGGTATTCCTGAACATATGGAAGGGCATGGGCTACAGCATGGTGGTGTACATGGCCTCCATCAGCGGCATCGACGCCGAATTGTACGAGGCCGCCCTCATCGACGGCGCCACCAAGACCCAGCAGGTGAAGTACATCACCCTGCCCCTGCTGCGCCCCACCATTTCCATCATGTTCATCTTAGCTGTGGGCAACATCTTCCGCAGCGACTTCGGCTTGTTCTATCAGGCTACCCGCAACTCCGGCGCGCTGACAGACGTGACCCAGACCATCGACGTGTACGTGTACAAGGCCCTGCTGGAACGTTCCGACGTGAACTTCTCCTCCGCCGCGGCCTTCCTGCAGTCCGTGGTGGGCTGCCTCACCATCGTGGGGGCCAACCTGCTGGTCAAGAAAATCGACCCCGAAGCGGGCCTGTTCTGACACGTCGGTGTGAATGAAGGGAGCGATCAAGATGGCAAAGAAAGAAAAGCAATCCGTTCTGCAATATACCCGGGTCAAGCCTGTTACCAACGTATTTATCAGCATCCTGTTCATCTTCCTGGGTCTGATCTGCCTCATGCCCGCCCTGCTGGTACTCATTGTGTCCTTCTCCTCGGACGTGTCTATCCGGTATCAGGGCTACAGCTACGTCCCCATGTCCTGGAGCCTTGAATCCTACGCCTATCTGGTGAAGCAGTCCGGCTACATCGGCCGCGCGTTCCTGAACTCCATCGGCATCACTATCGTGGGCACCCTGCTGGGCCTGGTCACCACCTCCACCATGGGCTTTGCCCTCAGCCGCCCCAACTACCGCCTGCGCAAATTCTTCACCTGGTTCATCTTCATCCCCATGCTGTTCAGCGGCGGTCTGGTGGCCAGCTACATGATCAACACCCAGATCCTGATGATGAAGGATACTTACGCGGCGCTGGTGCTGCCCATCTGCTGCTCCAGCTTCTACTGCATCATCATGCGCACCTTCTTCCAGACCACCGTGCCGGACGCGGTGATCGAATCGGCCAAGATCGACGGCGCGCGCATGATCCGCATTTTCGTGCAGATCGTTTTGCCCATTTCCCTGCCCGCCATCGCCACCATCGGCCTGTTTCTCACCTTCGCCTACTGGAACGACTGGATGATGGCGAAATACTACATCTCCGGCAACAAGCACGATTTGTTCCCCCTCCAGTACGTGCTGATCTCCCTGGAAGAAAACATTTCCTTCCTCACCAGGAACGCCAGCAACATGGCCGCCGGCGAGCGAACCAACATCCCCTCGGAAACCGTGCGTATGGCCATGGTGGTGGTTTCCGTGCTGCCCATCGCCTGCTCCTACCCCTTCTTCCAGAAGTATTTCGTTTCCGGCCTCACCATCGGCGCCGTCAAGGGCTGATACAATATTTTGACAGTTTTTGCATGAATTTGCAAGAAAACTGTAAGAAACGGCAAAGAAAAGTGATTGACAGACAAAGGCGAATGTGCTAAGATATCGGTGACAAAAAAAGGATTACAACAGCGCGGGGCTTTGCGCTGTGTAAAAATAAAAAAGGAGGAACTCCAGGTATGAAGAAACTCGTTTCCTTACTCATGGCGGCCATCATGGTTCTGAGCATGATGTCCTTCATCTCCTTCGCTTCCGCCGAAGAAGAGATCGTCCACCTCAAGT
The DNA here is from genome assembly GCA_017443295.1 of Clostridia bacterium. Lineage (GTDB taxonomy): Bacteria > Bacillota > Clostridia > Christensenellales > Aristaeellaceae > RUG563. Next base: position 11,864 of record JAFSNT010000210.1, on the reverse strand, counting down.
GGGCGCAGGGCAACGGCCCCGCTCCCATCGACAACGACATCGTGGTTGCCCGGCTGAATGAGATCAGCCGCGAAGCCATCGGCGTGGAAGTGCAGATCGACTACATGACCAGCGACGAAATGCAGCTCGTTATCGCCAACGGCGGTGAGGGCTACGACATTTTCTACAGCTGCTCCTGGTTCAACAACTATTTCGACAACGTGTCCAAGGGCACCTTCGCGAACCTGTGGGGCAAGATCCAGGAATGGACCCCCGACCTGTTCGCCCTCCTGCCCGAGGAATGGTGGGAAATGGCCCGTTCCGCTGACGGCGGCCTGTACGGCGTCGTCGACAGGAAGGACGTTGCCGGTATCAACTCCATCCTGTACGATCCGGAAATCGCCAAGGCTGCTGGCATCGAAGTGCCCTCCTCCATCAGCGCCTGGGACGAAATGACTCCCTACCTGACCGCTCTGCAGAGCGCCATGGACGCTGATCCCACCCTGGGCAAGTATGCCGTGAACGTGGGCGGCGCTCCCGCCGGTATGGAATCCTCCTTCGACTTCATCGACCGTATCCCGCTGATCGGCGTCATCTTCGGCACCACCAAGGTGGTCAGCGTGTTCGATGATCCCGGCGTCACCGAGCGTTACTACACCATGCATAAGTGGAACCAGATGGGCTTCGTGAACCCCGACGCCGCCACGCTGGATGAAAACTCCATCGACAGCAAGCTGCATCACATCGGCTTCACCCAGGCCTGGACCGGTTACAGCTACTATGGCAGCCGCGGCTTCTCCACCGAGTATGCCCGCTATGCCGGCCCCGTCCTGTCCACCGACCTGCTGCTGGGTTCCCTGCAGTGCATCTCCGCCGCTCTGGAAGAGGATGAAGCCCGCTTCAAGAAGGCCCTCCAGTTCCTCGAACTGCTCTGCACCAACAAGGAATACCGCGACACCATCGGCTACGGCATCGAAGGCGTCCACTTCAACTACTACGATGTGAACGACATCGACGGCAACTACCTGGGCAAGGCTGTTGTGCGCACCGAACTGGGCCGCAGCAACTATGCCCCCTGGAACTTCAACCAGGGCAACTATTCTCTGCTGACCCCGGCCTTCGCGCTGGAAGAAGTTGAGCATGGTCATCCTCTGGTCAATCAGTGGGATCTGTACTACAAGGAAATCGAAGGCGCTCCTGTGTCCACCATCGCTGGCTTCCAGTTCAACAACCAGGAACCCATCGACTTCACCCAGGCCTACACTGAAATCGCCAACATCAAGGCTCAGTACTTCTCTGCCATCCAGTGTGGCGCCGTCGATCCCGACGATCCCGAACTGGGCATTCCCGCCATGCGGGCCAAGATGGAAGCTGCCGGCCTGAACGACATCATCGCCGAAGCGCAGCGCCAGCTGGACGAATATCTGGCTTCCAAGTAATTCTCCTTCCCAAACAATCCCGGGGCCGTGCGAAAGCACGGCCCTTTAATATGCGATTGTTCATGCGATTTTTCCGGAACGCTTGTCAAGATGTATTTTATATGGTAAAATAGTGTGTCTCTTTATGAGCCTTTGGATGGAGGAACACCATGATTCACATTTATCTGGACGCGATGGGCGGCGACAACGCCCCCCAGTGTACCGTGGAGGGGGCCAAGGAAGCCCTGCGGGCGGACAAGGACCTGAAAATCACCTTGGGCGGCCCGCAGGCGGAAATCGAACCGCTGCTCCAGGACTGCGGCGATATCCGGGATCGGCTGGCGATCGACGACTGCGCCGAAATCATCACCAATCACGACGCGCCGGTGATGGCCATCCGGCAGAAGAAGCAATCCGCCCAGGTGAAGGGCATGCTGCTGGTGCGGGAAAAGGGCGTGGACGGCTTCGTTTCCGCCGGAAGCACCGGAGCCACCCTGGCGGGCGGCATGTTCCGCTTAGGCCGCATCGAGGGCGTGGAACGGCCCGCCCTGGCTCCCCTGCTGCCCAACGGCAAGGGCTTTTTCTGCCTCATCGACTGCGGGGCCAACGTGGACTGCCTGCCCCAGTACCTGCCCCAGTTCGGGGTCATGGGCGCGGCGTACCTGAAAGCCGTGCGCGGCGTCGAAAATCCCCGGGTGGGCCTGGTGAACATCGGCGCGGAGGCCGAAAAGGGCAACGCCCTGGCGAAGGCCGCCTATCCCCTGATGGAAAAAGCGCCCTTCAATTTTGTGGGCAACATCGAGGGCCGGGACATCACCGCCGATCTGGCCGACGTGGTGGTGTGCGACGGGTTCTCCGGCAATCTGATTTTGAAATTCATGGAAGGCGTGGCAGGCACCCTGCTCGGCATGATCAAAAAAGAAATGTACGCCGATTTCCGCAGCAAGATGGGCGGCCTGCTCGCCAAACCCGCCTTTAAGCGCGTGAAAAAAGCCATGGATTACACTGAAGTGGGCGGCGCTCCCCTGCTGGGCGTCCGGGGCGTGGTGGTCAAGGCCCACGGCTCCAGCAACGCCCACGCTATCGCCTGCGCGATCCGCCAGGCCGTGCTGATGGTGCGGAAAAACCTGGTTGAATCCATAGAAAAAGAAATTTCCAAGCAATTGCAAGCGGAATGAAGGAGGAAAAACCAATGGTATACGAAACGGTAGCCGGCATGATCGCCAAACAGCTGAAAATGGACGTGAAGGACGTGACCCCCGATAAGCGCCTGGTGGAGGACCTGAAAGCGGACAGCGCCAACGTGATGGTGCTGATCATGGACCTGGAGGACGCCTTCAACATGACGGTGGACGACACCGCCATCACCACCCTGCGCACCGTGGGCGACGTGGTCAAGTACATCGAAGCCAATCAATAATTCAAACATCACATGACGCCGGGGGCGGATGCAGCCATCCGCCCCCGCAGGCTTCTTTAACAGGTAGGAGGTAGGAAGTAGGAGGCAGGAGGTTTTTCTTGTTCAACAATAAGCCCGTTCCTTATGTGTGGACAAAATTTTACTTCCTACCTCCTACTTCCTACCTGGGATAAATACCTGAAGCAAATACAAAGAAGGTAGCGAGATAATGTCGGATTTTGCGGCACTGGAACAGGCCATCGGCCATTCCTTCCGGAAGCCGGCGCTGCTGAAACAGGCGCTGACGCATCCATCCTTAGGCCACGGTCATAATCAGCGGCTGGAATTTTTGGGCGACGCGGTGCTGGAGCTGTGCGTGAGTGAAAAAATTTACGAGCAGCACCCGGAAATGCACGAGGGGGCCATGACGCGCCTGCGCCAAAAGCTGGTGCGGGAAGAAAAATTGGCGGAGGCCGCCCGGCAGGTGAATTTGGGCCAGGCCCTGCGCATGGACAAGAGCTGCGAAATCGGCGGCGGGCGGGAGAACCCTTCCGTGCTGTGCGATACCTTTGAAGCGGTGCTGGCCGCCGTGTATTTGGACGGGGGCCTTTCCGCCGCCCGGGAAATGGTGCTGCGGCTCATCGGCGACTGCTCCGAAACCGGGGAGGCCGACGCCAAGAGCGCCCTGCAGGAATACGTGCAGGCCCAGGGCCGCGATATGCCCACCTACGAGATTTTGGGTGAGGACGGCCCGCCTCACGAGCGGGTGTTCACCGCCGCCGTATACCTGGAGGGCGTGGAAGCCGCCCGGGGAACGGGCACCAGCAAAAAGCGCGCCGAGCAGGAGGCCGCCGCCGCCGCGCTGGACACTTTGAAGCGTTCGGGGGAATAGGGGAGAAATGCGCCTTAAAAAACTGGAAATCCACGGGTTCAAATCCTTCGCCGACCGGACGGAAATCGTGTTCAATCAGGGCATCACGGGCATCGTAGGCCCCAACGGCTCGGGCAAAAGCAACATCGGCGACGCGGTGCGCTGGGTGCTGGGCGAACAAAGCGCCCGTGTGCTTCGCGGCGCGAAAATGGAGGACGTGATCTTCAACGGCACCGCGAAAAGGAAGGCGGCGTCCTACTGCGAAGTGAATCTGGTCTTCGAGAACGAGGACGGGGCCTTAAAATCCAATTTCGCCGAGGTCATGGTCACCCGCCGGGTCTACCGAAGCGGCGACAGCGAATACTACCTGAACAAAACGGCCTGCCGCTTAAAGGATATCTTAGAGCTGTTCCGGGACACCGGCATCGGGCGGGAGGGCTATTCCCTCATCGGCCAGGGCCGCATCGACGAGATTTTGTCCGTCAAGAGCGAGGATCGCCGCCAGGTTTTCGAGGAGGCCGCCGGGGTGATGACCTACCGCGTCCGCAAGGAGGACGCGGAACGAAAGCTGGCCCGCACGCGAGACAATTTGAGCCGGGTCAACGATATTTTGGAGGAGCTTTCCTCCCGGGTGGAACCGCTGGAGAAGCAGGCGGCCGTCGCCAAGGAATATTTGGAGCTGGCGGAACGCTTGAAGCACCTGGAAATCAATATTTTTCTGATCCGCCACGACAAGGTGAAGGACCGCATCGCCGCCCTGGATAAAACCATCGAGGGCCTCCGGGACGTGCTGCTGCACCATGAAGCCCGCCTCAACGAAAACGCCGCCGACCGGGAAAAGTTAGAGGAAGCCGCCGCCCTGCTGGAGCAGGAATTGGCGGAAGCGCGCCAGCGGCACCTTGCGGCAGGCGACATGCTCCACGAAATGCAGTCCCAACGGGACCGCACCGCCCACCAGATCGAATCCGGCAAGGAAAATTTGGCGCGGGTGGCCGGAGAAATCAAGGACACCCTGCGCAGACAGGAAGAATTAAAAGCTCTGTTCGATCAGGGCGAGGCGGACACCCGGAAAAGCGGCGAAGCCCTGCAAAAGGCCCAGGACGAACTGACCGGGGAACAGCAAAAGCTGGATCATTATCTCCAGGACGTTCAGCAGAAGGAAGATCTTTTAGACCGGCACAAGGCGGACATCCTGACCGCCATGAACCGCCTGTCCGACGCCCGGAACCAGCAGGCGCGGCAGCAGGCCATTGCCGCCCAGATGAAAAACCGCCTGACCGAAATCGAAGCGGCCATCAAGGAAGGCGGCGAAAAGCAGCAGGCTTTGACAAGCGCCCTCCGCGCCGCCGAGCAGTCCGCCAGGCAGGTGGACGAGGGGCTGGAACAGCTCAAAAACGACGCCGTGCAGACGGAAGCCAATCTGCGCGCCCTCACCCAGGAAACCCAGGAAAAGGCGGAACGGGCGCAGAGCCTGAACGCAAAATGCCAGGGGGACGCCAGCCGCCTCCGGCTCCTGGAGGAAATGAGCCGGGAAATGGAGGGCTACAGCCAGTCCGTCCGTAAGGCCCTTTCCTTCGCCCAGGGGGATGCCTCCGTTCGCGGCGTGGTGGCGCGGCTCATGCAGGTGCCCAAGGATTTGGAAACCGCCATTGATATGGTATTAGGCGGCGCGCTGCAAAACATCGTCACCGAGGACGAGGAAGCCGCCAAGCGCATGATAGATCATCTGCGCAACAACCGCTTGGGCCGGGCCACCTTCCTGCCCATGACGAGCGTCAAAAGCCGGGTGCTGACCAATGAGGAACGCCATCTGCTTTCCATGCCGGGCTGCTTGGGCGTGGCCAGCGAGCTGATTTCCTACGCGCCGGAATACCGGGGCATCATGGAAAACCTGCTGGGCCGCACCGTCATCGCGGAGGACTTGGACAGCGGTATTCCCATCATGCGGGCGGGCCGCCACGCCTTCCGCCTGGTGACCCTGTCCGGCGACGTGATGCACTCCGGCGGCTCCATGACCGGCGGCACAGCCCAGAAAAGCGCTGTGAGCCTGCTGGGCCGGGAGCGCGAAATCAAGGAAATGCGGGAAAATCTGGCGTCGGAGCAAAAGGAGCTGCGGAATCTGCGGGAGCAATTGACCGGTATGCAATCCCAGCGCGAGGAACTCAAGCGCCTGCGCAACGAGGCCATGGAACGGGTGCACCAGGAGGAAATCGCCTCCGCCAGGGAGCAGGAGCGGGTGTTCAACGCCAAGGCGGAATTGACCGCCGCTTCCCAGCAATTGGAGCGCACCAGGGCCGCCAGGGATCAGCTCAACGAAAGCATCGAAGAAATCCAGCGCGATTTGGCCCAGACCCAGACCCTGGCCCAGAACGAAACCATCGACCGGGAGGCCATGGATCAGAAAACCGAGGCTTTGCAAAAGGCCCTGCTGTCCGCCCGCGAGCAGGCCGACGCCCAGCGGGATCTGGTCACCAAAATGCGCCTGCAATACGCCGAGCTGTCCTACGCTCTGGACACCTTGAAGCGAGACAAGGCCCGGCGGGATCAGGAAAACGCCCAGCTTGCCGGGGCCTTGGAGCAATTGGGCAAAGAACACGACAGCCGGGAAGAACAGCTCCGGGAAGCGGAGGAGGCGCTCAAAAATCAGGAAGGAGCCTGCCGCGCCCAGGAAGCGCTGACGGAACAGGAAAAGGAAAAGGCCGACGCTCTGGACGCACGCCGTCAGGAATTGGCCGCCAGGGAGCGGGAATCCGTGCGGCAGAGCGAGGAAATCCACAAGGCTTACGACGAGGACAGCATGAAGCTGCACCGCACCGAATTGAGCCACGACCGGGCGGAAAACGACTTAAAGGTGATGACCGACCACATTTTCAACACCTACGATCTCACCTACGCCATGGCCGAAGAATTCCGCTGCGAAGGGTCCTTCGACCTCTCCGGCAGCGAAAAGGAAGCGGCGGTGCTGCGGGGCCGCATCCGGGAGATGGGCCACGTGAACGTGGGGGCCATCGAGGAATACGCCGCCACCAAGGAGCGCTTCGACGATCTCACCGCCCAGCAGCAGGATCTGACCAAGGCGGAAAACGACCTGCAAACGCTGATCACCCGGCTGCTTTCCCAGATGGAAAAGCAATTCGTGGCGGAATTCGACAAGTTGGGCGTGTATTTCAAGGAGACCTTCGCCCGGCTGTTCGGCGGCGGATACGCGGAATTGAAGCTCACCGACCCGGACGACGCCCTGAACTGCGGCATCGAGATCATCGCCCAGCCCCCCGGAAAGAAGCTGCAATTATTGAGCCTCCTGTCCGGCGGCGAACGGGCGCTGACCGCCATCGCCATCCTGTTCGCCATGCTGAAATTAAAGCCCACGCCCTTCTGTATTTTGGACGAAATCGAAGCGGCGCTGGACGAGGCGAACATCGGCTATTTCGCCGATTACCTGTGCGAATACGCCCAAACGACCCAGTTCGTGGTGGTCACCCACCGCAAGGGCACCATGGAAAGGTGCGACGCGCTGTACGGCGTGGCCATGCAGGAAAAGGGCGTCAGCGGCATGGTTTCCGTCAATCTACAAGACTACGAATGATTTTCAGGCAGGAGGTAGAAAGTAGGAGGTAGGAGGTTTATTTTGTCTGTGTTTTCGGAAAGCAGCGTGTTCTTTCGTAAAAAAGCGCACTCAAATCTTACCTCCTACTTCCTACCTCCTACTTCCTACCTTGCCGAAACGATATAATGGGGAGGAACGAACGATGGGCTTTTTCCAACGCTTAAAACAGGGCTTGTTCAAGACCCGTGGCGAGCTGACCGACAAGGTGGACGAGCTGGTCAAGAATACGCGGGTGATCGACGATGATTTTTACGACGAGCTAACCGATATTCTCATTCTGGCCGACGTGGGCATGGCCGCCACCACGGACATCATGGATAAGCTGAAGGCCCGGGTCAATGAGCAGAAGCTCAAGGACGCGGACAAGGCCAAGGAAATCTTCAAGCAGATTTTAGTAGAGGAAATGAACATTCCCCGGCCTAATCTGCGCTGGCCCATGGTGATGTTCGTTGTGGGCGTCAACGGCGTGGGCAAAACCACCACCATCGGAAAGCTTGCCCTTCGCTTCCAGGAAATCGGCCGCAGCGTGATGCTCGCCGCCGCCGACACCTTCCGCGCCGCCGCCGACGAGCAGCTTGCCATTTGGGCCGAGCGCGCCAAGGTGCCCATCATCCGCGGCCGGGAGGGCGGCGACCCCGCCGCCGTGGTGTACGACGCCGTACAGAGCGCCAAGGCGAGGAAAACCGACCTGCTGATCGTGGACACGGCGGGCCGCCTGCACAACAAAAAGAACCTGATGGACGAGCTGGGCAAAATGCGCCGCATCATCGACCGGGAATATCCCGAGGCCGAAATGCGCTGCATGCTGGTGCTGGACGCCACCACGGGCCAGAACGGCATCCAACAGGCCAAGCAGTTCAAGGAAGCCGCAGAGATCAACGGCATCGTGCTGACCAAGCTGGACGGCACCGCCAAGGGCGGCGTCGCTATCGCCATCCGCAAGGAACTGAACATCCCCGTGTGGTACATCGGCGTGGGCGAAGGCATCGACGATTTGCAGGCCTTTGAAGCCAAGGAATTTGTCAACGCCCTGTTCGGGGAGGCGTAAGATGGGTAATACTGGGGGAACCGCTTTTGTGCCAAAAGCGGTTCCCCCAGCCCCCCTCCGAAAACCACCTTTGAAACGCAATCGTCTTTTATGGGCCGAAGAAATAATTCCCCTTATGGCTTTCTTGGAAGGGGGGCTGGGGGAAACCATTCTTTGGCCCCCAAAGAATGGTTTCCCCCAGTAAAAATCCGTTTCTCCCCGAGGTGAACCCCATGAGAATGCTGCGGCTGTTTACGCGCAAGGCCACGTTTTCCGACGGCGTGCTGGATTTGGTGCTGACCAATGAGGACGTGCGGGACGATTCCTGCGGCATTGAGGACGGGTACACCTTCTCCATTTTCCGGGCGAAAACGCGGGATTACGTGGGGTATGTGAGCCTGCGGCTGGGCGAAAGCCCGGGGCTGTATTACCTGGGGCACATCGGGTATCGGGTGGAGGAAAAGCACCGGGGCCACGGGTACGCGGCGCGGGCGTGCCGCCTGCTGCTGCCGCTGATGAACCGGTTGCACCTGGGCAGCGTGGTGATCACCGCCAACGTGGAAAACGTGGCGTCCCGGAAAACCTGCGAAAACCTTGGCTGCGTGCTGGAACGCATCGCCGACGTGCCGCCGGAGCAAAGGACGCTGTGCGCAGGGGCGCAGCAGAAGTGCCGGTATATCTGGCGTATGGAAGCAAAATGACCGGCATACAATAATCCGGTAGGGGCGGATATCATCCGCCCGGGTCACTGAAATCATAAACGCCGCTTCATCATGCGGCATTCGGGCGGATATTATCCGCCCCTACAAGAGAAGGAGGGCCCCATGTTTTTAACCGCCAACGGCGTCAAGGTGTATTATGAGCAAAGCGGCGCGGGAAAAAACGTGCTGCTGCTGCACGGCTGGGGCTGCTCCACGAAGCATTTTTCGCAGATCGCCCAGGATTTAGAAAAGGACTACCGGGTGACGGTGATCGACTTCCCCGCCCACGGCCAGTCCGGCAGGCCCCCGGAGCCCTGGGGCGTAAAGGAATTTTCCGCCTGCACCAAGGATTTGATGGAGCAACTGGGCATCGCGCCCTGCGACATCATCGCCCATTCCTTTGGGGGCCGGGTGGCGCTGTGGCTGGCGGCCAACGAACCGCAATTGGTAAACCGGCTGGTGCTCACCGGCTGCGCGGGGATCAAAAAACCCCAAACCGAGGAACAGAAAAAGAAAAGCGAAGCCTACCAGAAAAAGAAAAAGACCCTGCAAGGGCTGGCAAAAATCCCCCTGTTGGGGGCAGCGGCGGAAAAGAGCCTGAAAGCCCTCCAGCAGAAGTACGGCTCCGCCGATTACAACGCCTTAGACGACGAAATGAAAAAGACCTTCGTGAAGGTAGTTTCGGAAGACCTGCGGCCCCTGCTGCCGAAGATTCAGGCGTCCACGCTCTTGATCTGGGGCGAAAAAGATCAAGACACTCCCCTGTGGATGGGTCAGGCCATGGAACAGGAAATCCCCGACGCGGGGCTTGTCGTCTTTGAAAACGACGATCATTTTGCCTATCTCCGGCAATGGCCCCGGTTCGTGACGGTTGTTCGGGCATTTTTGACGTAAGGGACGAGGCCAGGCCCCCATCCGCGAAAGCTATAAAGGGCTGGTTATGTTTCTTGCTCTCCCCTATTCATACCAGCAAAAAGAGAGGCAGCAATGAGTTCAATGATTCCCCATGTCAATGCATTTCCCCTGATTTTATTGGTGGCGTTGCCCATTTTGGCTGACGCCGTCAGTCTGCTGCTGGCGGCCCGCCGGCTGGTGCATTATTATCAATTGGAAAGCTATCAGTTTCAGGGGTATTTCAAAACCCTTCGCCGGCAGGACGCGCTGACCTACTGCGTATATTTGGCGGCGCTCTATTTCGCTGATTGTCTCGTTGCTTTTTTTGTTTTTTACTCCATCTGCGGAACGAAACTCGAAGGCTATTATATCACGAATGACAATATCTGGCTTTATGTGGCGGTTTCAATCGTATACGCGGTATTGAGTGTGCTGATCGGATATTTTTACCGAAAGCACAGCATGAAACAAGCGGAAAAGAAAAAATTTGCGATAACCGCCCGAATGAAGCGGTTCTACGTGATTTTTGCTCTGGTGCTGCTCCTTCTTCATATTCTTGTCTGGCTGGCTCTGCTTCAAACAAAGATCGGTATCTTCCTTGTTATCCCCGGCACATGCGCGATTTTACTTGCCCTGCTCCTGCCTCTCATCGTGGCCCTGGCCGGTCTCCTGGCCCTCCCCATCGAACGGCTGATTTTCCATCTTTATTTCCGGGACGCGGAAAAGAAGCTGCTGGAAAATCCCCGGCTCATCCGCATCGGCATTACAGGCAGCTACGGCAAGACCTCCACCAAGTTCATTTTGGCGGAAATCCTGTCGCAGAAATATAACGTGCTGGCGACCCCCGCCTCTTTCAACACCCCCATGGGCGTGACCCGTATCATCCGGGAGCGCCTGACTCCTTCCCATCAAATCTTTATCGGGGAAATGGGGGCCCGGCACGTGGGAGAAATCAAGGAGCTGTCCCGGCTGGTACACCCGACCATCGGCATTTTGACCGCCGTGGGGCCCCAGCATTTGGACACCTTCAAGACCATCGAGCGCATCGAAAAAACCAAGTATGAGCTGATCGACGCGCTGCCGCAGGACGGCCTGGGCGTGTTCCTGCACGACGACGCCATCGTTACCAAGCTCTATGAAAAGACCCAAAAGCCCAAAATGCTGGTGGGGCTGGAAGGTGCCGACGCCTGGGCCACGGACGTGAGCGTGTCCCCCCAGGGCAGTCATTTCACCCTGCATTTGAAGGACTGGGAACCTTTTGCATGCACCACCGTGCTGCTGGGCGAGCACAACATCAGCAATATTTTGATGGCCGCCGCCGTGGCGAAGCACTTGGGCCTGAATAGGGAGCAGATCAGGCGGGGCATCCTGCAATGCAAGCCGGTGGAACACCGTTTGCAGTTGCTGAAAACGCCGGGCGGCGTCACGGTGATCGACGACGCGTTCAACACCAACCCCAGCTCCAGCAAACGGGCGCTAAAGGTGCTTTCCTCCTTCCCCGGACGGCGGGTCATCGTCACTCCCGGCATGGTGGAATTGGGCGCGGAGGAAGAAAAATACAATCAGGAATTTGGTCAGGCCATGGCAAGCGCTGTGGACGTGGCTGTGCTGGTGGGCAAGCGCCACACCGAGCCTATCCAAAAGGGCCTGAAAGAACAGGGCTTCCCGGCGGAAAACATTCACGTGGCTGCCAATTTGGATGAAGCCATTCAGATCGTGAACAGCATCATCAAGCCCGGCGACGTGGTCATGTATGAAAACGACCTGCCTGACCATTACAACGAGGCATAAAAGGGAACGCCGGGGCCTCCGCGGCCCCAGACCCCGCGCCAGGGGCATGATGCCCCTGGACCCTCAAAAGCGGATATTTCTTAATGTGGAAAACAAACAGTCTTCCGCTGTTGCTTTAGGAAACGAAGAAACGCCGAAGACAACAACATGCTTCTGGCCCGGCGGCTGAAAGCCGCC